>DATKCI010000299.1:0-15042 GCA_035513255.1 Piscinibacter sp.
GTGCCGCTGCAGGATGTCGATCGCATCAAATCGGCCGGCAGGTTCACGGTGCTGCAAGGGCCGGAGCTGCGCACGATCTTTCTCGGCATGGACCAGAAGCGCGACGAACTGCAATTCAGCAGCGTGAAAGGCAAGAACCCGTTCAAGGACAAGCGAGTGCGCCAGGCGTTCTATCAGGCGATCGACATCGAATCGATCAAGTCCCGCGTGATGCGCAATGCGGCCACGCCGACCGCGCTGATGGTCGGGCCGGGCGTGCGCGGCTTCCAGCCGGACATGAACAAGCGCTATCCGTACGATCCGGAAGCGTCGAAGAAACTGCTGGCCGACGCGGGCTACCCCAGCGGCTTCGAGGTCGGCATGAACTGCCCCAATGACCGCTATGTGAACGACGGCGCGATCTGCCAGGCGGTGGCCGCCAACCTCGCGCGCATCGGCGTCAAGGTGAACCTGCAGACCGAGACCAAGGTCAGCTACTTCCCGAAGATCCTGCGCCGCGACACGAGCTTCTACCTCCTCGGCTGGACGCCGAGCACCGGTGATGCACACGATGCGCTGTCTGCGCTGATGGCCACGCCCACCGACAAGGGGCAGGGCCAGTTCAACCTCGGTTCCTACAGCAGCCCGAAGTTCGATGAGCTGGTGCAAAAGGTCCAGTCGGAAACCGACCAGAAGAAGCGCAACGATTTCATCCGCGAAGCGTTCAAGATCCACCACGACGACATCGGTCACCTGCCGCTGCACCAGCAGGCGCTGGCCTGGGCGTTCAGCAACAAGGTCAGCCTCGTGCAACTGCCCGACAACCGCATGTTCTTCAAGTGGATCACGGTGAATGGAGCGAAGTGATGTGACGCTGACGCCGGTTTCGCCGGCGTCCGACCTCGTCGTCCAGAAGGCGCCCGGTGCCGTGGCGCGTTTCTTCGACGGCGACGTCTGGCACAGCTTCATCCGTTCGCCGGTCGCGATGACGGCGGCGATCGTGGCGTTCGTCTGCGTGTTCTGCGCGACGTTCGCCGGGTTCGTGGCGCCGCACGACACGCAGGACCTCGCCACGCTGGAACTCGCCGACGCGCGGCTGCCGCCGGCCTGGATGGCCGACGGCAAGAGCACCTACCTGCTGGGCACCGACGACCAGGGGCGCGACATCCTCTCCGCGCTGATGTTCGGCGCACGCATCTCGCTGTTCGTCGGCGTGGCCTCGGTGCTGCTGTCGATGGTCGTCGGCGTGAGTTTCGGGTTGCTGGCCGGTTTTGTCGGCGGCAAGACCGATGCTTTCATCATGCGCGTGTGCGACGTGATGCTGTCGTTTCCGTCCATCCTGGTGGCGCTGCTGATCGACGGCGTCGGCCGCGCGATGTTCCCGAACGCGCACGACACGCTTGCATTCGCGGTGCTGATCATCGCGATCTCGCTGTCGGGCTGGGTGCAGTACGCGCGCACGGTGCGGGGCTCCACGCTGGTCGAGCGCAACAAGGAGTATGTGCAGGCCGCGCGCGTGATCGGCGTCACGTCACTGCGCATCATGCGGCGCCACGTGCTGCCCAACGTGATGGGGCCGGTGCTGGTGCTCGCGACGATCCAGGTCGCCACCGCGATCATCATCGAAGCGACGCTGTCCTTTCTCGGGGTCGGCGTGCCACCGACGTCGCCGTCGCTCGGCACGATGATTCGCGTCGGCAACGACTTTCTGTTCTCGGGCGAATGGTGGATCACGATCTTTCCCGGCCTCGTGCTGGTGATGATCGCGCTCAGCGTCAACCTGCTAGGCGACTGGCTGCGCGACGCGCTGAATCCGCGCCTGCGCTGACACCCTGGTAACGATTCCGCATGACCGTCCCTCTGCTTGAAGTCCGCCACCTGCGCGTCGAGTTCCCGACTCGACGCGGCACGCTGCTTGCCATCGACGACATCTCCTTCGACATCGCGCCCGGCGAGATCCTCGGCGTCGTCGGCGAGTCGGGCGCCGGCAAGTCGCTGACCGGCTCCGCGATCATCGGCCTGCTCGATCCGCCCGGCCGCATCGCCGGCGGCGAGATCCGCTTCGAAGGCCGGCGCATCGACAACCTCCCCTACGACGAAATGCGCAAGGTCCGCGGCCGCAGCATCGGCGCGGTCTTCCAGGACCCATTGACCTCGCTGAATCCGCTGTACACGGTGGGCCAGCAACTGGTCGAAACGATCCAGACGCACCTCGACGTGAACGCCGACGAGGCGCGCCGCCGCGCGATCAAGTTGCTCGAGGAGACCGGCATCCAGGCGGCGGCCCAACGCTTCGACCAGTACCCGCACCAGTTTTCAGGCGGCATGCGTCAGCGTGTCGTGATCGCGCTCGCGCTCGCCGCCGAACCGAAGCTGATCGTCGCCGACGAGCCGACGACGGCGCTGGACGTGTCGGTGCAGGCGCAGATCATCTCGCTGCTGAAGCGCCTGTGTCGCGAGCATGGCGCGGCGGTGATGCTCGTCACGCACGACATGGGCGTGATCGCAGAGACCTGCGACCGCGTTGCCGTGATGTACGCCGGTCGCATCGCCGAGATCGGGCCGGTGCACGACGTCATCCATTCGGCGGCGCATCCGTACACGGTGGGCTTGATGGGCTCGATCCCGGCGATGGATGAGGACCGCGAGCGATTGCTGCAGATCGACGGCTCGATGCCGCGGCTGACCTCGATTCCGAGCGGTTGCGCGTTCAACCCGCGCTGTCCGCAGGCCTTCGGGCGCTGCCGTGTCGAGCGTCCCGACCTGCTCGATGCCGGCGCGACCCGAGCCGCATGCTGGCTGCACGACGAACCGACGAGGGCGGCGGCATGACGAATCCACTCGTCGAAGTGCGCGACCTCGCCAAGACCTTCAACGTCTCGGCGCCGTGGCTCAATCGTGTCGTCGAGCGCAAGCCGAAGCAGTTCGTGCACGCGGTCGACGGCGTCAGCTTCAGCGTGGAGCGCGGCAAGACGCTCGCGCTTGTCGGCGAATCGGGGTGCGGCAAGAGCACCGTCGCGCGCCTGCTCGTCGGGCTGTATGCGCCGACCGCCGGCACCGTGCTGTTCGACGGCGAGGACATTGCCGCCACGTTGGCCGGCAGCGGGGCCGCCAAGCTGCGCCGGCGCATGCAGATGATCTTTCAGGACCCGTACGCGAGCCTGAACCCGCGCTGGACGGTGCGCGACATCGTCGCAGAACCGCTGACCGAGCACGGCCTGATCCGCAATGCCGTCGAGCTGAAGTCACGCGTGGCGGAACTGCTCGCATCGGTGGGCCTGGCCGCCGCCGACATGGAGAAATTCCCGCACCAGTTCTCCGGCGGCCAGCGCCAGCGCATCTCGATCGCGCGGGCGCTGGCCACCGAGCCCGAGTTTCTCGTCTGCGACGAGCCCACGTCGGCGCTCGACGTGTCGGTGCAGGCGCAGGTGCTCAACATCATGAAGGACCTGCAGCGCAAGCAGGGACTGACCTACCTGTTCATTTCGCACAACCTCGCGGTCGTGCGCCATGTGAGCGACCAGGTCGGCGTGATGTACCTGGGCCGGCTGGTCGAGCTGGCCGACAAGGCGACGCTGTTTTCGCAGCCGCGCCACCCGTACACCCGCATGCTGCTCGACGCGATTCCCGACATGCACATGAGCGGCCGCGCCCGCACGCCGGTGCAAGGCGAGGTGCCGAACCCGCTCAATCCGCCGAGCGGCTGTTCGTTCCACCCGCGCTGCCCGCATGCGAATGCGCGCTGCAAGGCCGAACGGCCGGCGCTGCTGACGATCCAGGGGGTGAAGATCGCCTGCCACGCGGTCGAGGAAGGGCGGCTGCCTTCCGTCGAACGTGCGCGGGCCGACGAGGCGTTGGTCGCGAACCCGTAGCCCGGATGCAATCCGGGCTACGGAAGCAAGTGCTCGCCCTTGAACAGCTCCGCCGGTTGCTCGCGATCGCGGATCAGCCACGCGTTCTCGCCGGCCACCATCACCTCGGCGGCGCGCCCGCGGCTGTTGTAGTTGCTCGCCATGCTCATGCAGTACGCGCCGGCCGACAGCACCGCCAGCAGGTCGCCCGGCTGCACGTTCAAGGCTCGGTCCTGGCCGAGCCAGTCCCCGGATTCGCAAATGGGGCCGACCACGTCGTAGGTGGCCGGCACGCCGTCGCGCAGCCGGCATGGCACGATGCCCATCCAGGCCTGGTACATCGCGGGGCGCATCAGGTCGTTCATCGCCGCATCCACGATGCAGAAATTCTTCGCTTCGCCCGGCTTCAGGTACAGCACCTCGCTGACCAGCACGCCGGCGTTGCCGACGAGCGCGCGGCCCGGTTCGAACAGGATGCGGCGATGCCCATGGCCGCGTGCGTCGATGCGCTCGAGCAGCGCAGCCACCAGCGCGTGTGCGGCCGGCGGCGCCTCGTCGGTGTAGGTGATACCGAGACCGCCGCCGAGATCGAGGTGGTGCAGCCGCAGGCCGTGCGATTCGACCGCTTCCACGAGATCGAGCACGCGGTCGAGCGCGTCGAGGTAGGGCCCGATCTCGGTGATCTGCGAGCCGATGTGGCAGTCGATGCCGACGACCTCGATGCCCGGCTGCGTGGCGGCGTGCCGGTAGGCGTCGATCACCCGATCGTGCGCCACGCCGAACTTGTTGGCCTTCAGGCCGGTCGAGATGTACGGGTGCGTGCCGGCATCGACGTCGGGATTGACGCGCAGGCTGACGCGGGCCGTGTGGCCTGATGTCGCCGCCACCGACGAAAGCACGTCGAGCTCGGATTCGCTCTCGACGTTGAAACACAGCACGCCGGCCTCCAGCGCCCGCCGCATTTCGGCGCGTGTCTTGCCGACGCCGGAGAACACCACCTTGGCCGGGTCGGCGCCGGCGGCCAGCACCCGATCCAGTTCCCCGCCGGAGACGATATCGAAGCCGCAGCCCGCCCGAACGAAGGTCTGCAGGACCGCGAGACTGGAGTTGGCCTTCATCGCGTAGCAGATCAGGTGGTCGCGGCCGGCGAGCGCTCGCTGCCAGTCGGCGGCGGCCGCGCGCATCGCGCCTTGCGAGTAGACATACAGCGGCGTGCCGAAGCGCGCCGCCAGGTCGGCGAGCGAGCGCTCCTCGACATGCAGCGTGTCGCCGCGATAGGCGACATGCGGAGAACCGGGAAGGGTCATTGGGAGGCAGGGTGCGGTGAAGAGGCAGCCGGCGCAGGGGACGTCGGCGCCGGTTGGGCCAGGGTCAGCGGCCCCTTTTGCCCGCACGCGGACAACAGCAAGAGCAGCACGAGCAAAGAGCCTGCTGCCGTCACCGTGGCGGCCAGCGGGACTAAACTGCGGCGCTGCTTCAACATCGTTCGATTCTACCGACCATGCCCTCCGAGATCGTCCCGACGCCGCTGAGCGACAGCGAGTACCACGCAAAGGCTTCGGCCGTGCTCGCGGGTATCGAGGCGGCGGTGGACCGCTGGCTGCAAGACGACGTCGTCGACATCGATGCGGCCCGCACCGGCGGTTTGCTCGAACTGGGTTTCCCGAGCGGCAGCAAGATCGTGCTCAACACACAGCCACCGCTGCACGAGCTGTGGATGGCTGCCCGCGCCGGCGGCTACCACTACAAGTACGTCGACGGCCGCTGGCTCGACCGCGACGGGCGGGAATTCTTCGACGTGCTGTCCGCCTGCGCGAGTGAGCAGGCCGGCGTCAGCTTGAGCTTCCCACGGCCGACGGAGCCCGCGTAGCGGGCTCAATGTCATTCATGCTGGAGCCCCCTCCCGGAGGGGGCTGGGGGAGCGGTAGATTCGGCGCGACGCACCAGGGCGCCTCCGGCGCCCTAGCGCTTGAAGAGATCGAGGATGCTGTTGCGCTCTTCTTCGGTCGGCGTATTCGGCAGCTTGTCTTCCAGCCCGACGCTGCTGACGCCGGCGCTGTAGGTGTACTCCTCGTAGTACCACTCGCCGCTGATGTTGACGGCGCCCGGCGGCGGCGACAGCTCGGCCACCGGCACGTCTTTCAGCGCATAGCGCATGTAGTCGGTCCAGATCGGCAGCGACAGGCCGCCGCCCGTTTCGCGCGAGCCGAGCTTGCGCGGCGTGTCATAGCCGAGCCAGACGACGGCCACCAGCGTCGGTTGGTAGCCGGCGAACCAGACATCCATCGCATCGTTGGTCGTGCCTGTCTTGCCGTAGACGTCCGGCCGCTTCAGCCGCTGCTGGGTTCCGCCCGCGGTGCCGGAACGCGTGACTTCCTGAAGCAGGCTCGACATCACGAAGGCGTTGCGTGCATCCAGCGTGCGCAGCGACTCGTCCAGCACGGGCGGCTCCGGTGCGGCCACGATCTGGCCCCTGGAGTCCGTCACCTTGCTGATCAGGAACGGGTTCACCCGATAGCCGCCGTTGGCGAAGACCGAATACGCGGTCGCCATCTGCAGCGGCGTGACCGAGCCGGCGCCGAGCGCCATCGTCAGGTAGGCGGGATGCTTCTCAGCGTCGAAGCCGAAGCGGGTGGCGGCCCACTCCTGCGCATAGGCCGGACCGATAGACTGCAGGATGCGGATCGACACCATGTTCTTCGACTTCGCCAGCGCGCGCCGCAGCGACATCGGCCCTTCGAACTGCTGGTCGTAGTTCTTCGGCTCCCACGGCTGGCTGCCGGTCACGTCGGCGTCGAAGAACAGCGGCGCGTCGTTGACGACGGTGGCCGGCGTGAAGCCTTTCTCGAGCGCGGCGGAGTAGATGAACGGCTTGAAGCTCGATCCCGGCTGCCGCCAGGCCTGCGTGACGTGGTTGAACTTGTTCTTCGCGTAGTCGAAGCCGCCCACCAGTGCACGCACGGCGCCTGTGCGCGGATCCATCGCGATGAAAGCCCCTTCGACCGCCGGCAGCTGGGTGATCGTCCAGGCGTCCTTCGGACCGGTCTTGACGAGGCGGATCACCGCGCCGCGGCGGATCTGCACGTTCGGGTTCGCTTTGGGCGACAGGCCCGACGCGACCGGCTTCAGTCCGTCGCCGGTGATCGTCACCGACTCGCCGCTTTGCAGCACCGCGACCACCCGCTTCGGGCTCGCCTCCAGTGCGACGGCGGCTTTCAGCTCGTCGTTGTCGGGGTGCTCGACCAGCGCCTCGGCGATGCGCGCATCCAGGTCTTTCGGGTTGGCCGGCAGGTCGATGTAGGCCTCAGGGCCACGATAGAACTGGCGGCGTTCGTAGTCGAGGATGCCGTTGCGCAGGGCGCGGTAGGCCACCATCTGCTCGCCGGAGTCGATCGTCACGACGACATTCAGGCCCCGCGTGTAGGCCTCTTCTCCGTACTGGTTGAAGATCAGTTGCCGCGCCGCTTCGGCGACGAACTCGGCATGCACCGGAACCTGAGCCGGTGCCCGGTACTTCAGCGGCTGCGCTCGTGCCTGCTCGTGCTGCTCGGGCGAGATGAATCCGTTCTGCAGCATGCGGTCGATGATGTAGAGCTGGCGCAAAGTGGCGCGCTTCGGGTTCGCAATCGGGTTGTAGGCCGACGGCGCCTTCGGCAGGCCCGCCAGCATGGCCGCCTCGCCCACCGTGAGCTCCTGCAGCGGCTTGCCGAAATAGATCTCCGCCGCCGATGCGAACCCGTACGCTCGTTGGCCGAGGTAGATCTGGTTCATGTAGAGCTCCAGGATCTGCGGCTTGCTCAGCTGGCTTTCGATCTTCAGCGCGAGCAGCACCTCGTAGATCTTGCGTGTGAGCGTCTTCTCGGTGGACAGGTAGAAGTTGCGCGCCACCTGCATCGTGATCGTCGATGCGCCCTGGCTGCGGGCTTCGCTGAACTGGGCGAAGGCCGCGCGCACGACGCCCTTGTAGTCCACGCCACTGTGTTCGTAGAAGCGTGCGTCCTCGATCGCCAGCACGGCATCCTGCATGACCTTCGGGATCTGCGCGATCGGTGTGAAGTGGCGGCGCTCCTCGCCGAACTCGCCGATCAGCACACCGTCGGCCGAGAACACGCGCAGCGGCAGCTTGGGCCGGTAGTCGGTGAGGCTCGCGGTGGCCGGCAGGTTCGGATAGGCCACCGCCAGCGCAATGCCCGCCAGCATCACGACCGCCAAGGCTGCTGCACCCGCGAGTGCGGCAAGCCAAGCCACGCTGCGGCCCAGCCACTGGCCCCACGGCGGCAGCGAAGAGAAGGCCTTGCGGCGGGGCGAGGGCCGGAAAGGCCGCTCGTCGTCGTGCTCGCGTGAGCTCATGGGACTCCAAAAAAGGTGCTGCAGAGAATTATAGGAACCCGGTTACAGCTCGGTCGGGGTGAGCGTGAACTGGTTGGCAACGAAGCGTGAAACGGGCCTCCAGGGCATAAGGGTTCACCCGAAAACAAGCCCGAAACAGTTACGAACACGTGTGAGTTTCGCAACGAGCACGAGGTTCCCCAACCGGAAATATCGTTGTCGGTCAAAGGCTTTACTGCTAGCATTGAAGTAACTTATTAACAGTCCAGCGCCCTCTGCAAGGCGCGTTGGGAGAGGGCGTTGTGAGCTTTCTGGACACCGTGTTGGGTCGTAAACATCCGCCGATGATTGGGTTGGACATCAGTTCGTCCAGCGTCAAATTGGTGGAGTTGTCGCAAGACGCTACCGGCGAGTATGTGCTGGAGCGTTTTGCCGCCGAGAGTTTCGAAAAGGGCTGGATCACCGACGGCCAGATCGAGAAGTTCGACGAGGTCGCCGATGCAGTGCGCCGCGTCGTCTCCAAGAGCGGCACGAAAACCAGGAACGTCGTGATGGCGATGCCGCAGTCGGCCGTCATCACGAAGAAGATCATGCTGCCCGCCGGGTTGCGCGAGGAAGAGCTCGAGCTGCAAGTCGAGTCGGAAGCCAACCAGTACATCCCCTTCTCGCTCGACGAAGTGAGCCTCGACTTCTGCGTGGTCGGGCCGAGCCCCACCTCGGTCGGCGACGTCGAAGTGCTGATTGCCGCATCCCGCAAGGACCGTGTGCAGGACCGGCAGGGCCTGGCCGAAGCGGCCGGGCTGAAGCCGATGGTGCTGGACATCGAGTCGCATGCTTCGCGCCTGGCGATGAGCCGCGTGGTGGCCTCGCTGCCCAACGAGGGCCACGATGCGCTGGTGGCGCTGTTCGAGATCGGCGCCGACACCACGAGCCTGAAAGTGCTGCGCGACGACGAGATGCTGTACGACCGCGACCAGGCCTTCGGCGGCTCGCAGCTCACGCAGCTGATCTCGCGGCAATACGGCTTCTCGTTCGAGGAGGCCGAGCAGAAGAAGCTCGCCGCCGACCTGCCCGACGACTACGACTCATCCATCCTCGCTCCGTTCGTCGACAGCCTGTCGCAGGAAATTGGCCGGGCGCTGCAGTACTTCTTCACCAGCACGCCGCACCACAAGGTGCACTACGTGATGCTGGCCGGCGGCACCGCCACGCTACCGGGCCTGAAGGACCGCGTGACCGAGCTCACCGGCTTCGCATCGATGGTCGTGAACCCGTTCGACAACATGAAGCTCGGCGGTGCCGTGCGCGAGAGCAAGCTGCGCCGCGAGGCGCCGTCGTACCTGACGGCCTGCGGCCTGGCGATGCGGAGGTTCCTGCAGTGATCCTCATCAACCTGCTCCCGCACCGGGAGGAACGGCGCAAGCGCCGCAAGGCGGCGTACTTCGCCGGCTTGGGTCTGGCAGCGGGCGCTGGCCTGGCCGTCGTCGCCGCGTGGTACCTGATATTGCAGCAGATGACCTCCATCCAGCAGGAGCGCAACGCGTTCCTGACCACCGAGATCAGGAAGCTCGAGGTCCAGATCAAGGACATCGCCACGCTGCGAGCCGAGATCGAGTCGCTGAAGGCACGGCAAAAGGCGGTCGAAGACTTGCAGATCGACCGCAACGTGCCGGTGCATGTGCTGAACGAACTCGTCAAGCAGACGCCCGAAGGCGTGTACTTCACCACCGTGAAGCAGGACGGCCAGACGCTGAGCGTCAGCGGCGTCGCGCAGACCAACGAACGTGTGTCCGAGTTCCTGCGCAACACCGCCAACAGCTCCGAGTGGCTCGTGAAACCCGAACTGGTCGAGATCAAGGCCTCGTCGGGCGTGACGGCCAACCGCGAGCGCAAGCGTCTGTTCGACTTCTCGGTTCGCCTGAGCGTGAAACGTCCGCAAGACGTGACCGCGGAAGCTGCCGGGCCAGCCGCCGCAGCCAGTGCGCCGGCCGCAAAGCCCGCGAAGAAGGCCTGACATGACAACCCCCACGTCGCTCCGCTCCTGCCCCCCGAGGGGGCGCTCAGCCGCCTTGGGGCGGCCCGGCGCCGTCTGAGACCACCATGGCAAAGAAGTCGATCAATCTCGATCTGAACTCGGTCTTCGAAGGCGCGGCGTCGCAGTTTCGTGGCCTGAACCCGAACGAGCCGGGCCAGTGGCCGGTGCTGCCGAAGCTGGTCACCTGGGCGGTCCTCGGCGTCGCGGTCATCGTGGTGGGCTGGTTCCTGCTGCTGTCCGACGTCACCGACCAGCTCGAGGCCGAACGCGGCAAGGAGCCCACGCTGAAGGCCGACTACCGCAGCAAGCTTGGCCAGGCCGTCAACCTCGGCGAGCTTCGCAAGCAAAAGCTGCAGGTCGAGGAGTACGTGACCCAGCTCGAAAAGCAGCTGCCCGGCAAGGCCGAAATGGATGCGCTGCTGTCCGACATCAACACCGCGGGTCTCGGCCGCGGCCTGCAGTTCGAGCTGTTCCGGCCGGGCAACGTCGTCGTCAAGGACTACTACGCCGAACTGCCGATCGCGATCAAGGTGTCCGGGCGCTATCACGACATCGGCTCCTTCGCCGCCGACGTGGCCAACCTCTCGCGCATCGTGACGCTGCACAACATCACCATCGTGGCCGGCAAGGACAAGGACAGCTCCGGCGTGCTGTCGATGGACGCGACGGCGCGAACCTACCGCTATCTCGATGCCAGCGAGTTGGAACAAGTGAAGAAGAGCACTGCCAAGCCCACGAAGGGCAAGAAGAAATGAGCCGGCCCGTGCGTCTTCGCCTGATCGGGTTGATGGCTTGCGCCGCGGCGCTGTCGGCTTGCAGCGGCGAGCAGGAAGAGCTGCAGGCCTGGATGGAGCAGCAAAAGCGCGAGGTCAAGCCGAACGTGCAGCCGCTGTCGCCGCCGAAGAAGTTCGATCCCCAGCCGTACCTGTCGGCCACCGGCGTCGAGCCCTTCAGCACGCAAAAGCTCACGGTGGCCATCAAGCAGGAGGCGCGTCAGCCGAGTTCGCTGCTGGCCGCCGAAGTGAACCGCCGCCGCGAACCGCTGGAGGCGTATCCGCTGGACAGCATGTCGATGGTGGGCAGCGTGGTCAAACAAGGTCGTCAATATGCGCTGCTGCGTGTCGATAACCTTCTCTACCAGGTGAAGGTGGGTGACTACCTGGGGCAGAACTACGGAAAGATCACCAAGATCACCGAGACCGACGTTTCCCTGAGGGAGATCGTTCAGGATGCGGCGGGCGAATGGATCGAGCGTTCGGGCGCTCTCCAGCTCCAGGAGAAGGCGCGATGAGAAGCAATCAGGAGACGGGAATGATCGGCACTTGGCGGGCAACGCTCACGGCGCTTGCGCTGTTCTTCGGCACGGCGGCAACGGCTTGGGCTCAGAACGCGATCCAGTCGATCAACAGCAGCCAGCAGGCCGGCGCCGACGTGGTGCGCATCGAGCTGTCGGAACCGCTGGCCGCGGTGCCCAACGGCTTCGCGGTGCAAACGCCGCCTCGCGTGGCCATCGACCTGCCCGGCGTGGGCAATGCGCTCGGCAAGTCCAACATCGATATCAACCAGGGCAACCTGCGCTCGGTCAACGTCGCCCAGTCCGGTGACCGCACGCGGCTCGTGCTGAACCTGCGGCAGCCGGCCAACTACAAGGCCCAACTGCAGGGCAAGGTGCTGCTGTTGGTGCTCGAGTCGTCGTCCGGGGCGCCGCCGCAGACGGCCGCCGTGGCAGGCATGCCGGCCGAAGCGGTTCGCTTCGCCGAGAACCTCAATCGCGCCCAGCTGCCGCTGCGCGACATCGATTTTCGGCGTGGCCCCGACGGTGCCGGCCGCGTCGTCGTCGATCTGCCAAACAACCAGGTCGGCGTCGACATCCGCCAGCAGGGACAGAGCCTGGTCGTCGAGTTCATGCGATCCACGCTGCCCGACAGCCTGCGGCGCCGCCTCGACGTGACCGACTTCGGCACGCCGGTGCACACCGTGTCCGCCGTGCAGAGCGGCGACCGCGTGCGCCTCGTCGTCGAACCGCGCGGCGCCTGGGAGCACAGCGCCTACCAGAGCGACAACCAGTTCGTGTTGGAAGTGCGGCCGCAGAAGATCGATCCGAACAAGCTGACGCAGGGGCCCGGCTACTCGGGCGAGAAGCTGTCGCTGAACTTCCAGAACATCGAAGTGCGCGCGCTGCTGCAGGTGATCGCCGACTTCACGAACTTCAACGTCGTGACCAGCGACTCGGTGACCGGCAACGTCACGCTGCGCCTGAAGGACGTTCCATGGGACCAGGCGCTGGACATCATCCTGCAGGCCAAGGGCCTGGGCCTGCGCAAGTCCGGCAACGTGATCTGGATCGCGCCGAAGGACGAGCTCGCGGCGAAGGAGAAGCTCGACCTCGAATCCAAGGTGCAGATCGCTGCGCTGGAGCCGGTGCGCACGCAGTCCTTCCAGCTCAACTACACGAAGGCCGAAGAAGTGGCCAAGGGCCTGACCGGCCAGTCGAGCGGTCAGGGCGGCGGCGCGGCCAGCCGCATCCTGTCGCCGCGCGGCAGCGTGATCTACGAGACCCGCACGAACCAGCTCTTCGTCAGCGACATCCCGTCCAAGCTCGAAGAGATCCAGTCGATGATCACCAAGATCGACATCCCGGTGCGGCAGGTGCTGATCGAAGCGCGCATCGTCATTGCCGACGACAAGTTCGGCCGCTCGCTCGGCGTGAAGCTCGGCGGGGCCGACTTGCGCGGGATCCGAGGCGGGGTACCCGGATACGGCATTGGTAGCGGCAACAACCGCGTGACGATCGGCGGCAACATGAACGCGATCGGCGCGCAGACGCAGCAGACCGACGCGAGCGACGTGCCGTTCAACGACACCCAGTTCATCAACCTGCCGGCGACCGGCCAGAGCGGCTTCAACGCGGCGACATTTGCGCTATCGCTGTTCGGCGCGTCGTCCAATCGTTTCCTGAACCTCGAGATCTCGGCGCTTGAAGCCGACGGCAAGGGCAAGGTCGTTTCCAGCCCGCGCGTGATCACGGCCGACCAGGTGAAGGCGCTGATCGAGCAGGGCGAAGAACTGCCGTACCAGACGGCGACCTCCAGCGGTGCGACCGCGCTGCAGTTCCGCAAGGCGAACCTGCGGCTCGAAGTCACGCCGCAGATCACGCCGGAAGGCAACGTGATCCTCGACGTGGACGTGAACAAGGACAGCGTGGGCCGAGCGACGGCGGCGGGCTTCGCGATCGACACCAAGCACGTGAAGACGCAGGTGCTGGTGGAGAACGGCGGCACGGTGGTGATCGGCGGCATCTTTGAACAGACCGACCGCGAGGACATCACCAAGGTGCCGTTCCTCGGCGACGTGCCCTACCTCGGCAACCTGTTCAAGAACAAGACGAAGACGTCGAACAAGACGGAGTTGTTGATATTCATCACGCCGAAGGTGGTGAGTGACCGCACCGCGGCGCGCTGAGCCATACCGCGACATTCCAACTCAAAAAGACTGAGCGAGCTTCTCAATGAAGATTCTGAAATGGCTAGGGGTGGTTGCCAGCGCGCTGGCTCTGGTGGCTTGCGGGGGTGGGGGGGGCGACTCGGGGAGTTCGCCGTTCAATCCTGACGATCCGGCTGACACGCCGTCGGCGGCGACTTCCGTCGAGGTCCTGGCAAGCTCGGTCCAAGTTGGGAGTGGCGGCGATCAGGTCAGCATCACCGCGATCGTGAAGGGAGCGGGGAACGTGAGCCTTCCCGAAGCTCCCGTGACCTTCTCCACCGACTCGGGCACTTTGACCGCTGCATCCGTGGCAACCGATGAAGCTGGTGTCGCGACGGCCACGCTGTCGTCGGGTGCCGACAAGAGCAACCGCACGATCACGGTGACCGTGACTTCGGGGGACATCAGCGGATCCGTCGAGGTCGCCGTGGTCGGCACCGAACTGAAGGTGGCCGGCAGTACCACGCAGGCGCTCGGTTCCGATTCCGTCCTCACCGTGACGGCCAGGGACTCCAACGGCAATGTGTTGGCGGGTGTGCCCATTTCTGTCAGCAGTTCGCTCGACAACGGACTTTCGGGGACGTCGGTCACGACCAACGCGCAGGGCGTGGCGACGGTCACCTACACCGCCACCAACCCCGGCGAAGACGAGGTGACGTTCAGCGGCGCCGGCGCAACAGCCACGGCAACGATCACGATCAGCGGCGAAAACTTCGCCTTCGTGAGCCCGGGCGCGAATTCGACCATCGACGTCGGCGACGCGCAGACGGTGACGGTTCGCTATCTGCTAAACGGCGCACCGCAGGCGGGCATGACGGTCAACTTTGCCGCCACGGCGGGCGCAGTGTCGCAGAGCTCCGCGGTAACCAATTCAAGCGGCCAGGCGAGCACCTCCGTGAGCTCCACCACGGCGAGTCCGGCCACAGTTCAGGCCACACTGTTGAATGCCGACGGCGACACGATTGCCCAGGCCACCTTGCCGGTGGAATTCGTCGCAACCGTGCCTGCGGAACTCGTGCTTCAAATCCAACCGACCGCGATACCGCCGAATCCCGACGGGTCTACAGCCAACCAGGCCGAGGTTCTGGCAACGGTGACGGATGCGAACGGCAATCCGGTGAAAAACGTAACGGTCAACTTCAACCGGTCCGCGGATCCGAGTGGTGGCAATCTGTCGCAGGCCTCTGGCGTCACCGACAGCAGTGGACAGGCTTCGGTCAACTACATTGCGGGCGCCCTTTCGACCGCCAGCAACGGTGTGCAGATCAGCGGGACCGTCGCAGGCAACACCAGCGTCACGGGTACCGGTAGTCTGACTGTCAACCAGAGCGCGCTGTTCATCGCGCTCGGAACCGGCAACGTGAT
>DATKCI010000300.1:0-42557 GCA_035513255.1 Piscinibacter sp.
GATGATGGTCTACGAACTCGCCCAGCGCTTCCACTTCGAAGCCGCCCACACCCTCGAGCGCGATATCGACGCCGCGCCGAGCAAGCGCATGCACGGCCACACCTACCACGCCGAGGTCACGCTGCGCGGCACGCCCGATCCGGCCACCGGCATGGTGATGGACCTCGGCCACTTCCGCCGCGTGCTGGCCGACGTGCAGGCGCTGCTGGACCATCACCTGCTGAACGAGGTGGAGGGGCTGGAAAAACCGACGCTGGAAGTCCTGTGCGCCTTCATCGCGGCGCGCCTGAAGGACCCGCTGCCGGGCCTGGTGTCGGTGAAACTGTGGCGCGCCACAGGTGACAGCTGCAAGCTGATCGTCGACGAGCCGTCATAGCCCGGATGCCAGTCCGGGGTTCGGCGCAACGTGAGATGCCGCTCCCGGATTGGCATCCGGGCTACGACGGATCAACGACGCGCGGCCGCCTCCCAAGCGGCAACGCGGCCCATCAAGCGGCCGCGATCAGGCGCAGCCGCGTGATTTCGGACGGCGCGCCGAAACGTTTGGGCGGTCCCCAGTAGCCGGTGCCGCGGCTGGTGTACACCCACAGGCCGCCGAGGCGGTGCAGCCCGGCGGTGAACGGCTGCTGCAGCGGCACGAACAGGTTCCACGGCCAGAACTGGCCGCCGTGGGTGTGCCCCGAGAGCTGCAAGTGGTAGCCCGCCCGCTCGGCCGCCTCGGCGCTGCGCGGCTGGTGCGCGAGCAGTACACGCACCGACGTGTCGGGCGGTGCGCCGGCGAGTGCCGCCTGCGGGTCGCTGCGCTGCGCCGGATCGAAGTGGTGGGCGCCATAGTCGTTCACGCCGGCCACCAGCAGCGCGGCGCTGCCGTGGCGCAAGACGACGTGTTCGTTCTGCAGCACGCGCACGCCCAGGCGCCGCAGTTCGACCACCCACGCGGCGGCGCCGGAGTAGTACTCGTGGTTGCCGGTGACGAAATAGGTGCCGTGGCGTGACGCAAGCGCGGACAGCGGCGCGACGTGCGGCGCCAGCTCGTGCACGCGGCCGTCGACCAGGTCGCCCGTGACAGCGACCATGTCGGCGCCGAGGCGGTTCACCGCGCGCACGACCGCGTCGAGGTAGTCGTGTTTGATCGTCGGGCCGATGTGCAGGTCGCTGATCTGCGCGATCGTGAATCCGTGCAGCGCCGGCGGCAGGCCGCGGATCGGCACGTCGACCGAAACGACCGCCGCGGTGCGGCGCGCGTTGAGGAACCCCCACAGCGTGACGACGCCGGCCGCGACAGGCACCGCGCGCCCGCTCCAGACGCCGAACACGCCGGCGTCGGCCCCGGACCACAGCAGCGCGACGCCGGCGACGACAAGCCAGACGGCATCGCGCAGCAGCGTCAGCACGAACAGCGACGAGAACAGGCCCAGGAACAGCAAGCCCGCCCAGGTCAACACGGCGGCCCCACGCGGCGACCGCCAGCGCCGCGCCGCCAGCGACAGCGGCATCAGCAGCGCCGACGCGGCGAGCACGCCGGCCAGCAGCCCCTGCCACGCCGGCTGGCCGGCCCACGCGGGCAGGAGCCGCCAGCCGATGTAGGCGTGGAGCAGCGTCGACAGCAGGAGGAGGGGCATAGCGGCGGCGGGGAAACTTGACGGAGGACCAGCATATGCGCGCGCCGCATCACCGATTCAACGCCCGGTTGACAATTTCACCGCCTCTCAACCTCTCAGGGCTCCGCCGACAAGCCCTGCTGCCACAGCGGCCACGCCTGCCGGAACGGATCGGCGGCGCTGCCGAACGCGCCTCGCTGCTTGGCGAGGCCGATCCACACGCGCGTGTCGTGGTGGGCGCCCGCCAGCGGCTGGCGCTCGCGCACGGTCGCGAACCACGCGTGCACCCGCTCGTAGTGCTGCGGATGGCGCGACAGCGTCCAGGCGAGGCCGACCAGGTCGGCGAAGCCTTCCTCGCGCCGCGTCTCGCGCATGTCGTGGCGCAACTCGTCGAGGGCCGGGTCGACGACGCCGGTGTCGTCGAAGCCGGCCGGCACGGTGCTCCAGGCGCCGTTCACGTAGCGCCAGCAGTGGCCCAGTTCATGCGCGACCATCGCCTCGACCACCGGGCCGAGCAGCTCGGGGTCGATCTGCGCGAGCGTGCGCTCGGCCGCGGCGTTGCCGCGCATCGACAGGACGAGTTTGCAGCGCTTGTCGACGAAGCCCATCGCGATCGGCGGCGCGCCGGGCGTGGGCTGCGGCTGCACGACGATGTCCAGCGGCAGGTTCTGCTGGCGCGCATAGGCGACCACCGGCCAGCCGGCTTTCAGCCAGCGCTGTTCGGTGTCGGTCAGGTCGGCGGCCTGCGAGGCGGGCGAAGCGAGAAGCAGGGCGAGCGCGGCGGCGCGAAGGGGTGTGCACATGCCCTCCGATTGGACCGGCCGCCGGCGCCGGCGAGGCGCGGAACAGCGGCATCAACGCAGCTCATTTCGCCAAGTTTCACCGCTTCTCAGCGCCGGCGCGCCGGGCAGCATGCGCTCGAGCTCGGCGGCGCTTTTCGGCGGCTCGTCGGCCGGCCGGCTCGTCGTCACGCTGGCCTTGTCGCCGATCACCAGCGTGCCGTCCTCCTGGCGCACGATGATCTCGGTCGGCGCCGTGGCGCCCGGCGGGTCGACCTGCAGCGTGATCTCCATCGCCCACGGCTCGAAGCCCTCGGGCAGCGGCGGCGGCGGCGGCGGTGCCGGGTGGCGCGGCGGCGGGAACTTGGACTTCTTGTCGACCAGCCCGGCCTTCTGCGCGCTGCGGAAGAAGTCGCCGACGAGCAGGATCGCGTTGTGTCCGCCCTGCCCCCAGTGGTTGCTGCGCATCGTGACGCGCTGGTCGTTGAAGCCGACCCAGGCGCCGGCGACCAGCTTCGGGTGCATCAGGATGAACCAGCCGTCGGCGTTGTGCTGCGACGTGCCGGTCTTGCCCGCGACGTCGCCGGCGACGCCGAAGCGCGACTTGATCTGCGTGCCGGTGCCGCGCTGCACGACGCCGCGCATCATGTCGATCAGGTCGGCGGCCGAATCGGGCGACAGCGCGCGGCGCGTCTGCGCCGCAAATTCGGCCAGCACCGCGCCGTGGCGGTCGGTGATTCGCGTCACGAAGATCGGTTTGCGATGCCGTCCCTCGGCGGCGATCGTCGCGTAGGCGCTGGTCATTTCGAGCAGCGTCACCGGGCTCGTGCCGAGGGCGAGCGACGGCACCGGATCGAGCTTGGCTTCGTCGACGCCCATCGCCGCGGCCACCGACACGACGCGCGGAATGCCGATGTCGAGCGCCAGCTGCGTCGTGATCGTGTTCTTCGACAGCGCCAGCCCGTCGCGCAGGCTCAGCAACTCGCCGCTCGGCTCGGCCATGTCGGTGGGGCGCCAGACGGTGCCGTCGTGCATCGCCACTTCGATCGGAAAGTCGACGTAGCTGTGGTTCGGCGTCAGCCCGCCTTCGAGCGCCGCCGCGTAGACGAAGGGCTTGAAGGTCGAGCCGGGCTGGCGCTCGGCCTGCGCGACGTGGTCGTACTGGTCCACGTCGAACCCGCGGCTGCCGACCCAGGCCTTGACCTCACCGCTGGCCGGGTCGATCGCGACAAAGCCGGCTTCGAGCCGGGTCTTGTCCTGCTTCAGCCGCACCGCCAGCGCGGGGTCGGTCATCAGCCGGGCCAGCGCCGCCTTCTCGCTGCCGTCGCGCTTCACGGCAGCCTTGAATTCGGGTGACTCCCGCACGAACTGGGCGACCACGTCGCGCCGCTTCTTCCAGAAGTGTGCGAACGGATCGACTTTCGCTTGCTGCCGCTCGTAGGCCTTCGTCGACTGCGACACGAGCTGCAGGCGCGCGGCGCTCCACTCCACGTCGGCCACTGCCTGCAGCGCCTGTGCCTGCGTGGCGACCGCGCGCAGCGCCGCCGCTTGCAGCCGCGAGTCGATCGTCGTGTGCACGACCAGGCCGTCGGTGTAGAGGTTGTAGCCGTGTTCGTCAGCCCAGCCGATCAGCCACTTGCGCAGGGTCACCGCGAAGTGCGGCGCCGGGCCGAGCAGCTCGGGCTGGCGCTTGAGCTGCACCTGCAGCGGCAGATCGCGCAGCGTGCGGTAGCGGCTTTCGGCCAGCAGCTGGTGCTTGACCATCTGCGCGAGCACCAGGTTGCGCCGCACCTGGGCGCGCTCCGGATTCAGCACCGGGTTGTAATAGGTCGTGCCCTTGAGCATGCCGACCAGCGTGGCGCTCTCCAGCACGTCGAGGTCGGCGGCCGACTTGTCGAAGTAGGTGCGCGCGGCCATCTCGATGCCGACGACGTTGTAGAGGAAGGGCGCGCTGTTGAGATAGTTCTCCAGGATTTCCTGCTTCGTGTAGGCGCGCTCGATGCGCAGCGCAGTGATGATTTCGCGCAGCTTGCGCGCTGGCGTGCGTGCGCGGCCGATCTGCTCGGGGAACAGGTTGCGGGCGAGCTGCTGCGTGATCGTCGAGCCGCCTTCGATGCGGCCGGTCAGCGTGCGAACCAGCGCGACCGCCGTGCGGCGCAGGTCCACGCCGCGGTGTTCGAAGAAGCGCTGGTCCTCGGTGACCAGCAGGGCCTTCGTGGTGTGCGGCGAGATGCGCGACAGCGGCACCCGTTCCTGCTGCGCCCGCTTGAAGGCGCTGAGCGGCTGGCCGTCGGCCGTCAGCAGCACGCTCGGCCGTTCGGCCTGCAAGGCTTTCAGCTCCTCGATGCCGGGTGCCGTCGGCAAGACCTTCAGAACGAAGGCCGTGGCCGCCGCTGCGGCAAGACCCAGCGCCAGTGCGGCCCACGCGGCGATGCGCCAGGCGGGGTGCCGGGCCGGCGCGGCTTTGAAGGGCTTGTCGTCGGGGAGGGGCGGTTTCATGATGGGGACTGGCGGCGCGGCTGCGCCGCTGGCCCTCCTCGCGGCAAGCCGCGTGCCGGGACGCAAATGCTAGGCATGTGCTTTGCCGGAAGGCACCAAGGAGATCAACATGGTCGAACTGAGCGAAACGCAACTGCGCACCATCGAGCAGCGCCTGTCGGAGCGGGAGACCGAGCTGCGCAACCGCGTGCGCGAGGCCAAGGAAGCGGTGGCCGAGCGCCCGAGCGCGCAAGGCCCGCAGGTCGAGGACCTCGCTGCCGAAGGCGAGCAGCGCTTTCGCACCGGCATCGAACACGTGGAGATGGTCAGGGACCAGGAAGAGCTGGTCGACATCGACAAGGCGCACGAGCGGATCCGGCTCGGCAGCTACGGCGAGTGCATCGATTGCGGACAGGTGATCACGTTCGAGCGCCTCGCCGCCCAGCCGACGGCGACACGCTGCCTCGTCGACCAGGAGGCCTACGAGAAGAAACACGGCACGAATCTGCGCTACACGGCGTGAGCCGACGCAGCGTTGCACCGGTGAAATGGTGCAGCGCAGTCGTGAAGTCCTTTCATCCACGCGGCTCGCCCTACGGAGCCGAGCGGAGTGCGGGCAATTTCCATGCCCGTAGCAGCGCAGGACCGTGGACGAAAAAAGAGCGGCCATCCCGAAGGATGAACCGCTCAGGCTCTCGATGAGGAAGGGGCTTACCAGCCGATCGTGTAGGTCACGGCGGTCGGGGCGTCGGTGTGCAGCGACGGGCTGTGGCCGCCGACGTCGTCGTAGGCGAAGCCGTAGGCCAGGCGGTCGATGCTGTGGTCGTGCCAGAACTTCGCGAACCAGTTCGCGACCTGGCCGGCCGGATAGAAGAACGACGCGTTGTGCCAGTTCGCCGGGGTCTCGACCACGTGCCGGTTCAGCGCCGCGCACATCTGCGCCTGGATCTGCAACTGCGTGCCGACGTCGGTGGTGCCGCCGGTCGCGTCGTCGAGGAAGCCGTTGCCGAGGAACGCCATCGACGTGCTCGGCTTGCCGTTGATGAAGAACGTGCCGTTCTGGTGGCCGCCGGTGAAGGTGAAGCGGTCGCCGCTGACGCGGCCGCGGAACGTGCCGAGGTTCTCGAGCGTGAACACGAGGTCTTCGTTGCGGTAGCGCGCCCAGACCGCGTCGATGTAGGCCTGCAGGTAGGTGGCGTTCACCTGGCCGTTCAGGAAGGTCGCATGCGACGGCGCCATGATCCGGTACGGCGCGTACGGCGCCTGCGCCAGCCCGCGGAACGGCGCCGGCGTTTCGGCGACGAACTTCTGGAACAGCGCGTCGCGGCTCTCGGTCAGCGGCTCGCCGACCGTCCTGTCGTAACCGTTGAGGCCCTGCAGGCGCAGCTTCAGCGGGAAGCCGAACTGGTCGACGCGGGTCGTGTTGATGAAGATGCCCTGGTTGGCGTGGCCCTGGGGCAGGATCGCCATTTCGCCGAAGTCGAAGATCACGTCGGTGTTGGGGTCGGACGGGTTGGCGATGTTCGCGCCGGCGTAGCCGATGTTGCCGTTCACGTCGACGTTGACCTGGATGTACATCGGGCCCCCGACGCTCATCAGGATGCGCGCCGAGTTGATCGCGGGGATCGTGACCGACCGCAGCTCGGACAGCTTGTGGAAGTAGTTCGTGTAGGCCTGGCCGTTTTTCGTCAGCGCGCCGTTGTCGCTCAACTGCATCGGGATCAGGTTGCCGCTGCGGTCGACGTGCACGAAGTGGCCGGTGTTCCAGTCGCGCCCGATGATGGACCAGTAGACGTCGCCGTCGGCCCAGCGGCCGTTCGTCTGGTTGACGACGTTGAAGGTCGTCATGCCGTTCCAGCTGGCACCGCCGCCCCCACCGCCATCGTCACCGCCGCCATCGTCACCGCCGCCATCGTCACCGCCGCCACCGCCGCCACCGCCGCTGCCGACGGTGAAGCTGTAGTGATCGGTGTCGTAGGCGGCGGCGCCGGTGACGCTGTAGGTGAACCAGTAGGCGATCACGTCGCCGGAGGCCACCGGCGTGATGACGTTCTGCTGGTAGCGGCTCCCGCTGGCCGCCATGCGGAAGTTCTGCTGGCCGCCCCCGTTGACGGTGTAGTGGACGTCGACGAAGGTGATGCTCTGTGCCGGCTGGAACCACAGCGTCGCGGTGGTGCCGGACACGTCGACGCCGTGCGTGAATGCCAAGCCGTCGCCGCCGGTGCCGCTTCCCCCCCCGCTGCTGCCTCCGCCTCCGCCGCCACCGCCGCCACTGCCACTGCCACCATCATCTCCCCCGCCGCCGCCGGTGCTGCCGACGGTGAACGAGAAGGTCGGCGTGTTGTACGCCGGCGCGCCCTTGTTGTAGGTGAAGCGGTAGCTCAGCGAGTCGCCCGTGGCCACGGGCGTCAGCACGTCCTGCTCCATGCGGCCGGCCGACGCGTTGAACGTCATGCGCAGGCTCTGCACCGCGCCGCCGTTGTGCTGGTAATGCACATCGACCCAGGTCGTCTGCGTCGAGGTGGGTTTGAACCAGATCTTGGCCGTGCTGCCGCTGACGTCGACACCCTGGGTGTAGTCAGCGGCGGATTGGGCCTGGGCCGGGGCCAGGCAGAAGATGCTCGTCAGCAGGCCGACGAGCCATAGCGCCATGCGTTTCATTTGTTGTCTCCAGTTTTGCGTGACCCGCAGCGACGGGCCTCGTCAACGAAGCACCTTCATATGAAAGCGCTTTCGCGACGAAATCATAGAGGCGCCTGCGCCGCGATGAAAGCGCTTTCGAGCCCAACTAGGGTTTATCCGAACGCTTCAGGGACTTCGGGTGCTCACGGAGACTCCGCCTCCAGGCTCATACCTCGTTGGACAAGACTGGGTATCCTGCCGCGGCGAGCGACCCCCACGCTGACGAGTTCTTGCATGTCTTCCGCCGAAGCTTCCCGTCCCGCCGATCCGGAAGTGGCCCGCCTGGTCGCGGGGGAGCAGTTGCGCATGGTGTTCGCCCACGCCACGGTGGGCACCGTGGTGGCCACGGTCTTCGCGCTGATCCTCGCGTCGTACCTCTCGGCGAACGTGCCGCGCCCGCAGCTGCTCGCGTGGGTGGTGCTGAAGGTCGGCGTGGCGTTGGCGCGTGTCGTGTTCGCCCATCTGTATCGATTGCACGGGCGCCCCGTGGGCAGCCGCTGGCAGCGGTGGACCGTTGCGCTGCTGGCGCTCGACGGCGCGGTCTGGGGCCTGGGCGGCGCATGGCTGATGGGCCGCGACACCGAAACCGTCGCGGTGGTCGCCGCGAGCCTGACGGGGGTCGCGTCGATCGCGACCTTCGGCCTGCAGGTGCGGCTCGCCGCGACGGCCGCCTACGTCGTGCCGATGGTCGCGCCGACGGCGCTGGCCTTGCTGGCGCGGCGCGACGAATTCGGCCTCTTCGTCGGTGTGGGCCTGCTGCTGTTCCTCGGGCTGATGTTGTCGACGGCCAGGCGCTCTGAAAAGCGGTTGGCCGAGGTGTTCACGCTACGCTTCCTGACCGACCGCATCGCCGCCGAGCGCGCCGAGGCGCTTGCGCTCGCGCGGCGCCAGAGTGCGGTGAAAAGCCAGTTCCTCGCGACGATGAGCCACGAGTTCCGCACGCCGCTGCACGGCATCCTCGGCCTCGCGCGGCTGACCCGGGCGGAGCACGACGACCCCGCGTTGCAGCACCGGCTGGGGTTGATCGAGCACTCGGGCGAGCACCTGCTGCGGCTGATCAACGATCTGCTCGACGTGTCGCGCATCGAATCCGGCCGGGTCGAAGTGCGGGAGGCGGCGTTCGACCTGGCGGCCGAGCTCGACGAACTGGCCGATGTCTATCTCGTGCGCTGCGACGAGAAGGGGCTGGCGTTCACGGTCCGCACCGAGCTGCCGGCGCCGTGCTGGGTGACGGGCGATGCGACGCGGCTGCGCCAGGTGCTGCACAACCTGCTGGGCAACGCGATCAAGTTCACGCAGCGCGGCGAGGTGGAGCTCCACGCAGGCCGGCGCGCCGACGGCGCGATGGTGTTCCGTGTCAAGGACTCGGGCTCCGGCATCGCCAAGGACGACTTGCCGCACGTCTTCGACGCGTTCTGGCAGGCAAGCGAGGTGCAGGCCACGCGCGGCGCCGGCACCGGCCTCGGGCTCAACATCGCGCTCGAGATCAGCCGCGCGATGGGCGGCGACATCCATTGCGACAGCGAACTCGGCCGCGGCACCCAGTTCGAGCTGGTGCTGCCGCTGCCGATCGCGCCTGCACCGCCGGAACCCGCCCTCGGCGCCGACGCAGCGCTCGACCGGCGCGATGCGCTGGTGCGCTCGCGCGTGCTGCTGGCCGAGGACAACGACGTCAATGCCTTGCTGATCGAAGCGATCCTCACGCGCCACGGTTGCGTGGTGACGCGCGTGTCCAACGGCGCCGACGCGGTGCGCCTCGCGATGGGCGACGGCGAGCGTCCCGACGTGGTGCTGATGGACAGCCAGATGCCGGTGATGGACGGGCTGGAGGCGGCGCGCCGCATCCGCGTGCTCGAGCTGGCGCAGGGGTTGCCGCGGGTGGCGATCGTCGCGCTGACCGCCAACACCGCGGACGACGACCGCCAGCAGTGCCGGCAGGCCGGGATGGACGACTTCGTCGGCAAGCCCTTCACCGAGGCGGAGCTGCTGGCGGCGCTGGCGGCTTGTCTGCCGGTGCGCAGGCCGGCCTGAGGGAAGGCCGCTGCCCCGCCAGACTTGTACCCCGGAGAAATCCGGGACCGGCGCCTCGCGATGCGCACAGGCCCGGATTTCATCCGGGCTACGGGTTCTTTACGCCACCAGCGTCAACCGTGCACGCGCGGGCCGCGAGAGCGCCTGGCCGAACAATTGGATGTCGGGGTGATGCGTGCGCACCATGAAGTCGTAGAACGGATGCCGGGCCGCATGCCAGTTGCGCTCGGCGGCGGTGACGTCGAAGCCGAGCACGCGGTGCGGCAAGTGGCCGGCGTGGGCGAGCGGCACCGGGCGGGCGGCCGGCAGCAGATCGGTGAAGCCGAGGCGCTGGTAACCGCGCACCAGCCCCTCGCTGCGCGCGCCGATCACCATCCAGTGCACCTGGTTCGCCATGCAGTACAGGTAAGTTGCCTTCATCAGCCCGAGCTTGACCCGTGGGTCGTCGTGGCCGGGCAGCACCGACAGGCGCGTCACTTCGGCGAGCGAGCGGCCGGCCAAGGTGTCCGGCAGCGCGGCGCTGGTCTCGATGGTGAGCTGCTGGCGGGCATTGGTGGTTAGCCGGGCGGTGCCGACCGGGCGGCCGTCGGCCTTGTCGAACGCGACGAACACCGCGCTGTCAGGGTGCCAGTCGAGCTCGTCGGGCTCCCCGAACGTGCCGGTCAGGTCAGGCAGGTGATGCCCGTACGACGCCTGCCGCACGCGGCAGGCGGCGCGCAGGTCGGCCTCGCAGCGAACGACACGAAGGGTGAAGCGCAGGAGCTGAGTGGACATGCGAAGACCTTCCCGTGGTTGGATTGAATGTGTGAGTCTTCTCCCTGAGTGGTCGTGATCGCCCCCGACCGCGCGATCCGTGGGGGACGCTCAAGCGAATGGCGTACCCGTTCTGACGGCAAGCCGCGCAGCATGCATCGACGCCCCGCTGCGCGCCATGGCGTTCGCCCGCCGGCGTGCGAACCGCGAGCCGGGCGCGTCATGCCCGCGCGCGAATCGTCGTCGGTTTGTGGCGCTGTTGAATCAAGACGCAACCCACGTCGACGGGCACGGCGTCTGCCCCGATCTCTGGGCACGTTCCACTCGTCTGCCATGGAGATTGCCATGCCCAAATCGACCCGACAAAACCCCGATGCCACCGCCGAGAAGCAGCGCCGCATCCAGAGCGAGCAAGACCGCCGCGATGCCGCGCAGGCCAAGGGCGACAAACCCCAGGCCAAAGGCGGCGTGCAGGCCGGCCCGCGCCAGCAGCCGCACGAGCTGCCAGCGCAGCACCTTGCCAAACCCGGCCTGGAAGCCGAGCTGGCCTTGAAGCCGCGGTTCCAGGCGCCGGACTACGAAGGCAGCAACAAGCTGGCCCGGATGGCCGCGCTGATCACCGGCGGCGACTCCGGCATCGGCCGCGCGGTGGCGGTGTTGTTCGCGCGCGAAGGCGCCGACGTGGCGATCGCCTATCTGAACGAGCACGAGGATGCCGAGGAAACCCGGCGCTGCGTGGAGGGCGAGGGCCGCCGCTGCCTGCTGCTGCCCGGTGACGTGAAGGACGCGGCCTATTGCAAGAGCGCGGTGGAACAGACGGTGAAAGCCTTCGGCAAGCTCGACATCCTCGTCAACAACGCGGCGTTCCAGGAACACGCCCAGTCGCTGCAGGAGCTCACCGACGAGCGCTTCCAGGAGACGCTCCACACCAACGTGCTCGGCTACTTCCACATGGCACGCGCGGCACTGCCGTACCTGAAGCAGGGCTCGTCGATCATCAACACCGGCTCGGTGGTCGGCCTGCGCGGCAGCCCGCACCTGCTCGACTACTCGACGACCAAGGGCGCGATCCACGCGTTCACGAAGTCGCTCGCGCACAACCTGATCGAGCGCGGGATCCGCGTCAATGCGGTGGCGCCGGGGCCGGTGTGGACGCCGCTGAACCCGGCCGATTCGCCGCCGGAAAAGGTCGCGAAGTTCGGCCAGAACACCGACATGAAACGGGCGGCGCAGCCGGAAGAGCTGTCGCCGGCCTATGTCTTTTTGGCGGCGCCGGTGTGTTCTGGCTACATCACCGGCATCGTGCTGCCGGTGACCGGCAGCATCGGGGAGAGCTGAATCAGGAGCGGGGGACCGCGCCGAAGAAGTGGGCGAAGACCTCGGGTTCGGTCACCTCGCGGATCGACAGGCCGAGCAGCGGTTCGCAGAAGAGGTCGGCCTGCGGCGTCGAGTCCAGCTCGGCTGGCATGGTGTTGGCCCAGGCGCTGCCCAAGCGAGGCCCGGAACGGAAACCCGATGCGGCAACCGGCGGCGGGGA
This sequence comes from Piscinibacter sp., assembly GCA_035513255.1. Taxonomy (GTDB): domain Bacteria; phylum Pseudomonadota; class Gammaproteobacteria; order Burkholderiales; family Burkholderiaceae_C; genus Albitalea. The sequence continues at coordinate 11,862 of DATKCI010000300.1, forward strand.
TCCGCTGCGCTGAAGCCACGGGCCGCCCGCGTGAAAGTCCAACGCACGGGTGTCGGCGGAGAAGTATTGCTGTAGCTCGGTGTGGCGCATCGGGTCTCTCCCTGCATCAGGCATGTGGAGAGACTATCGGCCGCCCCGGCGCAGGGCATGAATCGAATAGCAGGGCAAGGCCGGGTCACTTCGAGCGGCAGCACGCCGGCCGTGAGATCGTGCACGCGCCGGCATGAGACACCCAGTGTCAACCTGTTCTCCACGGGCCGCCGCGCCCGGGCCGCCCCAAGCAAGGCCCGACCCTCTCGGAGGGTCGGTCGCTCGCCGTACTCGGCGAGCGGCGTGCTGTCATGAGCCAGGCGGCCGTCACACCGGCTTTCGCCGGTATGACGGGCTACGCAACTACAGCGCTACGCCGCCGTCGCCTCGTCGATCACCGCCGCGTCGGTCATCGCGCCGACGGCCGGGGCCGGGCGGATCACGGCGATCGCCGCGCCGAGCGGGTCGGCCAGCACCGCGTAGCGGCCGACGCCGGGCACGTCGCTCGGGCCGCTGAGCACCTGGCCGCCGAGCCGGCGTGCCTTGTCGGCGGTGGCGTCGCAGTCGTCCACCGCCACGTACGGCAGCCACATGGCCGGCGCCCGCGGCTCGGTCGAGCGCATCATGCCGGCGCGTGTGACCCCGTCCTTCTTCAGCACGTAGTAGGTGCGCTGCGAGCCCATCTCCATCGTCTCGTGGGTGTAGCCGAACACCCGCTGGTAGAACGCGAGCGCGCCCATCGTGTCGGGCGTCCACAGCTCGTTCCAGTACCAATCGCCGGTGGGCGTCGGTTCGAGGTCGGGGCGGTCGCCGTCGGCGCCGTGCCACAGCGACAGCGTCGCGCCGGTCGGGTCGGCGATGCTCGCGCCGCGGCCGACCGGGCCGAATTCGGCGGGACGCTCGATCGGCCTGGCGCCGGCGAGGACCGCGTCGCGGTAGGTCGCGTCGACGTCGTCGACCGACAGGTAGGCGATCCAGTGGCTGCGCGCGCCGTCCGGTCCGGTGCGGTAGCCCCCGATGCCGGCGTTGCCGTTCATGATCATGTGGTAGCGGCGCTCGCCCATCGGCATGGCCTCGGTGTGCCAGTCGAACAGCGGATCGTAGAACTTGCGCGCTTTCGGAATGTGGCTCGACGAGTGCTCGAACCAGACGAACTTGCCGGGCAAATGGCTCATGGGGGTTCCTTCATGGTCGATGGAGCATTCAACATAGGCGATGGCGGCGGGCTGTCAACGCCCGGCGGCCAGGTCCGGCCTGCTCCCAGCATGGGGGCGGTTCGCGGGGAGCGGCAGTGGAGTCTCAACTGACGGGCAACTGCCGTTCCCGAGCCGGCTTCCTGGCACGCGCCTCGAGCACGAAGTAGACGCCGGTCGCCAGCACCAGCGGCGCAAGGTAGTACAGCCCGCGGTAGGCGATCAGCGCGCCCAGCAGTTCCCCGGTCGGCCGCGACGAACCGAGCAGCGCGATGAACACCGCCTCCAGCACGCCCAGGCCCGCGGGCACGTGCGTCACGACGCCGGCGATGGCGGCGAGCAGCAGCGTGCCGAGCACGGCGCCGTAGTCGACCTCTTGTTGCAGCAGCACATACAACACGGCGGCGATCATCATCCAGTTGGACATCGACACCAGCAGTTGCAGCAGCGCGAGGCGCAGCGGGGGCAGCGTGAGCGTGTGGCCGCGCAGCGTCCAGTCGCGCCGCCGCGCCCAGCCGCACATCAGGAGATAGGCCGCCGCCGCGGCGAGCAGCGCCACGCCGAGGGCTTGCAGCGCGGCCGCACCGAGGGTCCAGCCCGCCGGCGGCGTGATGATCTGCCAGGCGAACACGCCGCCGGCCAGCACCAGGTACCCGAGCCAGTTGGTCACGAGGCTGAGGCCGAGCACACGTGTCGTCACGTCGTTTGCGAGGCCGAAGCGCGAATACAGCCGGTAGCGGAAGGCGAATCCGCCGACGAGCGAACCGAGGTTCAGGTTGAACGCGTAGCTGACGAAGGTGATCGCGACCACCTGGCGCACTGGCAGGCCATGCCGGGTCCAGGATCGGCCCAGCAGGTCGTAGGTGGTGTAGATCAGGTGGCTCGCCGCGGCCAGCACGGCGGCCAGCGCGAGCGTGGCGGCCGGATAGCCGCGCACCACGTCGAAAACCTCGCCCCACTCGATCGTGCGGGCTTGCGAGACGAGCAGCACCGCGACCAGCGCGAAGAACGCAATCGTCAGCACCCGGCGCAGGTGGGGCCAGCGGCGGCGGCCCGTCGGCGCTGCCGCGCCGTGCGTCTTGCCGGGCATCGCTGCGTTTGTCATGAGACGGAGCAGTCGGCGTGCGGCTCGCCGACGCGATCGGCGCCGCGCCACCGCCAGGGTTCGGGCGGCGCGGCCTCAGCGCCGGTGTCGCGCCCGGTGTCGGTGAGCGCGCCGGGTGCCATCGTGTAGGCGCTGGCCGGCACGAGCTGCGGCGTGTGGGCCGGCAGCAAGCCGGCCCAGGACGGGAAGCGCCGCGCGACGTGGTACATCAGGTAGCTCGCGGCCAGACGCCACCACGAACCGTCCATCGCGCGCTGCGGATCGATCTCGTTGCAGTTGTCGCGGATCAGGCGCTCGAGGCGCTCGCGCAGCTCCTGCGTGAACGCCCGGTCGCGGATGATCAGGTTGGCCTCGAGGTTGAGAGACAGGCTCAGCGGATCGAGGTTGCTCGAGCCGACGGTCGCCCACTCGTCGTCGGCGAGCGCAACCTTGCCGTGCAGCGGACGCTCGCAGTATTCGTAGATGCGCACGCCGGCGCGCATCAGGTGGTCGTAGAGCATGCGCGACGCGAAGCTCACCCACGGCATGTCGGGCTGGCCCTGCAGCACCAGGCACACTTGCACGCCGCGCTTCGCCGCGCGGCGCATTTCCTTGAGCAGCAGGTAGCCGGGCAGAAAGTAGGCGTTGGCGACGATCACCTGCCGGCGGGCCGCGCGCAACGCGATGCGGTAGTGCCGCTCGATGTCGTCGCGGTGGGCGTCGTTGTCGCGAAAGACGAACAACGCCTGCGCGTCGCCGGCGGCTTCGGGCCCGGGCGTGGACGGCGCCGACGGCCGGCGGCGGAACCAGCGGCGCGCGCCGACGGCCGGGGCGACCGCTTCGCGCGCGAAGCGGTGGATCTCTTGAACGACCGGGCCTTCGATCTCGACCGCGTAGTCCTGCTTCGCTTCGGGCCCGTAGTCGGCCAGGTGGTCGGCCGAGTAGTTGATGCCGCCGACGAAAGCGCGCACGCCGTCGACGACGACGATCTTGCGGTGCATGCGGCGGAACAGGTTGGTGCGCAGCCGCCCGAACAGGCGCTGGCGGGGATCGAACACATGAAAGCGCACGCCGGCGTCGGTCAGCGAGCCGACGAAGTCCGCCGTCAGGTCGGGCGAGCCGTAGCCGTCGACGGTCACGTCGATCTGCACGCCGCGGCGGGCGGCTTCCAGCAGAATCGCATGCAGCGCGAGGCCCACCTTGTCCTGGAACAGGATGAAGGTTTCGAGCAGCACCTCGTGCTGCGCCGATTCGATCGCGCTGAAGACGGCGGGAAAGAATTCCTCGCCGTTTTCGAGCAGGCGGATGCGGTTGCCGGCTTTCCAGCGCGAGTTCCGCTCCGCTCGCTTTCCGCGCGGCAAACCACTCATACGATGATCTCCGCCGCCAGCGGTGCATGGTCCGACAGATGCGACCACGGGCGGTTCGGCAGCACGATCGGCCGGTGCACCGAGGCGTTGCGCACGTAGATGCGGTCCAGCCGCAGCACCGGCCAGCGCGCCGGGAAGGTTTTCGCCGCCCGGCCGTGGGCATGCACGAACACCTCGCGCAGCCCGGCGCAGCCCTCGAGCTGCCCATGGCCGCGCAGCCGCCAGTCGTTGAAGTCGCCGGCGATGATCAGCGGCGCGGTGCTCGGCACCTCGTCGGCGACCATCGCGCACAGCAGCTCGATCTGGCGCCGCCGGTGCGACTCTTGCAGGCCGAGGTGCACGCAGATCGCATGCACCTCGAGCTCGCGGCCGGGGATGCGCAGCACGCAGTGCAGCATGCCGCGCTTTTCGGGGCCGTGGACCGACACGTCGCGGTTCTCGTGCCTCACGATCGGGAATTTCGACAGCACCGCGTTGCCGTGGTGGCCGTCCGGATACACCGCGTTGCGCCCGTAGGCGAACGCCGGCCACATCGTGTCGGCGAGAAACTCGTAGTGCGGCGCGGCCGGCCAGTTGGCGACCCGGGCCGCATGCAACTCGTGGCTGCCCAGCACCTCCTGCAGAAACACCACGTCGGCGCCGACGCTATGCACTGCGTCGCGCAACTCGTGCAGGATGAACCTCCGGTTGAAGAAGGTGAACCCTTTGTGGGTATTCACGGTGAGGATCCTGAAGGACAGGGTGGTCGCGTTGGTCGTCATGACGGAGTCGTGCGCGGTCACGGCGGGGGGGCGCCGGGCGGGCACATCGGCTTGGCAAGCCGTATGCCCGGCGCGCGTCCGGACGCAGGCGCGCCGCTTGCTAGGCCCGGGGTATCCCCGGGCATGACCGGTGCTCGCCGAGTCCTCGCGTGCCGGGGGCGAAAAGGAGTCGACCATGCGCGTGCGCACATTGTTTCTGTTCCTGGTGCTCGCCGCGACGGTGGCGTTCGCGATGCTGAACTGGTCCGCCTTCACGGCGCCGACAATCTTGTCGCTGGGTTTCGGCGTGGTCCAGGCGCCGCTGGGCATGATCATGCTCGGCGTCGTGCTGGCGCTGGGCGCGATGTTCCTGGCCTACCTGATCTACATGCAGGGTGCCGCGCTGTTCGAGGCGCGCCGCCACAACAAGGAATTGCAGGCGCAACGCGATCTCGCCGACAAGAGCGAAGCGTCGCGGTTCACCGAGCTGCACAATTTTATGAATGGCGAACTGCGCACGATGGCGCAGATGAACGCCGACACCCGCGTGCAGATCCTCGCGCGCATCGAACAGCTCGAACAGCGCACCCGGCTGGCGCTGGAGGAAACCGGCAATTCAGTGTGCTCGACGATCGGCGAGCTGGAAGACCGCATCGAGCACCATCGGCCGCTGAACGGTCCGGCGGCGCATTGACGGGGCAGCGCCGCGCGACGCGCGCCGGCGCGGCTGTAAGTTCCCGACCGTTTCCTGTAGGCCTTACAGGGGGGGCTCCGCGGCACTTGACCGCCGCTCGGCTCTACGACTGGAGCGAGGGTCCATCCCCGCTCGCGCGGGGCAAGCGGGGCGGTGACGCACCACCCCACGAATTAGGGGGTTCGTGGCCGGTCGTATTGCACGAGGTGAAAAACCCCCCTACCGTCATCCCGGCGAAAGCCGGGATCCACTGCTGGCGGCTCGCTGTGCGTGACGAGTGGATCCCGGCTTTCGCCGGGATGACGCGGGTTGGATGTCGCTTGCCCCTCATCCTTCCCCTCTCGCAGAGGGAGAGGGGGAGAGGGGGAAGAATGGCCGCGCGCTACAGCGGCAGGCTCGCCTGCACCGCAGGCGTGCGCTTCATCAGCACCGCATGCGGCACGTAGCCGCGCGACTCGACGTTCCAGCCGTCGGTCGCCTGTTCGTCGCCGACCCGCTCGACGTGCGAGGTCGCGAGCTTGCGGGCGGCCGCGCGCGCCACCAGTGCCTCGCACTGTTCGGCGTTCAGCAGGCTCGCAAACGCCGTCCAGCGCTTGAGCACCAGCGGGTTGCGCCACGCGTCCTCGATGGCCCAGCGGGCGTGAACCGTGTCGCTGCGCCCTGCTTCCAGCACACGCGGCAGCAGCGCATGAAAGAAGGCCTGGAAGGCGCGCCGCGCTGGTTTGCCGGGCAGCAGATCTTCGAACCGGCTGACGCGGTGGCTCCAGCCGGGGGCGAGCAGCTGCTGGCTGACGAAGGCCTGCAATGCCTGCACCGGGTTGAACAGCCGCAGCCGGTTCGGCGGCAGCACCAACAGAGGCAAGGTGCGCGCGACCTCGTGCGGCAGCGGCTCGACGAAGCTGCACAGCACCGCGACGCGGCTCCATTGCGCGGCGGTCAGGCCGTCGATGCCGCCGAGCTTGCCGGATTCGATCTGCTTGACGAACTGCAGCGCATCGTGGAAGCCGTAACCCGCCTTCGCATGGTTCGCCTTGGTGCTCATCACCGCCAGGTTGCCGGCGGCGTAGCCGGCGTCGTTGCGCACGCGGTCGACGGACGCGTCGCTCGCGTCGAGCATCGCCGTACTCAGCGGCCCACGGGTGATCGGGCAGTGGCTCACGTCGATCTGCTGCAGGTAGTGCGGCGTGACCTGGACCAGCTCGACGCTGCGGCCGCGCAGCCACGCGTGCAGCCGCAGCTGCAGCCACTTGCGCACCGGCCGCGTCGGCTGCAGCGTGCGCGAGCCGAAGGCGGCGGCGCCGGCCAGCAGGCCGTTGCGCAGCGGCGACGGTTCTTGCGCGTACGGTGCCGGCGGCACGAGGCGGTAGTGGGCGTAGTCCCAGCCCAGTTCGAAGCCGATGTGCTCATGGGCGGTCAGCGTCGGGGCCGTGAAGAGTTCGGTGGTCATGGTTCGCTCCTGGTTGGGGGTCGCCGCGGTGTGCTGCGATGGAGCGAAGTGTTGCCAGCCAGTGGCTCACGGCGTGAGCCACCGGACGACGTGTCGATCATCGAGAAAAGCCGTATGCTGCGCGCCACTGGCTCATCTGGTGAGCTACCGATACGTCAGACGAGCCGATGGACCGAACCGAACGTTTCTACAAGATCGAGCTGCTGCTGCGCAGCCGCGGCTGCGTGAGCTTCGACGCGCTGCGCGCGGAGCTGGACGTGTCGCCCGCCACGCTCAAGCGCGACCTGCAGTACCTGCGCGACCGGCTGTCCGCGCCTATCGTCTATGACCGATTCGACAACGGCTACCGCTTCGAGGCGGGCGACGGCAGCACGAAGGCGCCGCGGCAGGAGCTGCCCGGTGTGTGGTTCAGCGAAACGGAGATCCACGCGCTGCTGACGATGCACCAGTTGCTGGCCGGCCTGGACGACGACGGCGTGCTGGCGCGGCACCTGCAGCCGATGATGGACAAGCTGCAAGGCATGCTGGGCGCCGACGAGAGCGAGGCACGCGAGCTGATGCGCCGCGTGAAGGTGATCTCCACCGCGCGCCGGCGCGTGCCGAGCCGGCATTTCGAGCTGCTCGGCAGCGCGCTGGTGCAGCGCAAGCGGGTGTGGCTGCGCTACTTCAAGCGCAGCGACCGCCGCGTCAGCGAGCGCGAGGTCTCGCCGCAGCGGCTGGTGAACTACCGCAACACCTGGTACCTCGACGCCTGGTGCCATGCGAGCGATGGGCTGCGGCGCTTCGCGCTCGACGCGGTGCAGGAGGCGCGGCCGCTGGAGACGAAGGCGCGGCACGTCGCGGTGAAGGACCTGGAGGCACAGCTGGACGCCGGCTACGGCATCTACGGCGGCGGCGCGAAGGTGAGCTGGGCGACGCTGCTGTTCAGCGCCGAGGCGGCGCAGTGGGTCGCCAACGAGGAGTGGCATGCACAGCAGAAGGCGCACTGGCGCGACGACGGGCGCTACGAGCTGCAGGTGCCGTACAGCGACCCGACGGAGCTCGCGATGGACATCCTGCGCCACGGCGACAGCGTCGAAGTGATCGGCGACAAGGCGCTGGTGGCTTCGATCGCGCAACGTTTGCGGCAGGCGTCGCGGTTGTACGCTTGAGCTTCCCGCCACCGTCATACCGGCGAAAGCCGGTATCCACTGTGGGAACACTGCTGACGCCAGTGGATCCCGACTTTCGTCGGGATGACGGTCGCTGACCAAGGAGACCCCCAATGAAAGCCACCTGGAACGGCGCCGTGATCGCCGAGAGCGACGACACCGTGGTCGTCGAAGGCAACCACTACTTTCCCGAGAGCAGCCTCGACCGCCAGTACGTGACCTTCAGCAACCACCGCACGAGCTGCCCGTGGAAGGGCCAGGCGTACTACCACAGCCTGATGGTCAACGGCGAGATGAACCCCGACGCCGTCTGGTACTACCCCGAACCGAGCGAGGCGGCGGCGGAGATCAAGGGGCGTGTCGCGTTCTGGAAGGGCGTCAAGGTGGAGTAGGAACCGCGCGCGGCCTCGTCGGGGTCGTAACCAGGGGGATGGGTTTCCAGGCACGATGGCGCATCGTCCGCCCACCCTTCCCGATGCCGCCACCCACCGATACGCTTGCCACTGTTCTGCCGGCCGAAGACCGCAGCCGCGAGTTCCACGCCAAGGAGCGGCTCGCGCTGTGGGCCGCGCTGGCGCTGCTGCTGGTCTGGGGCGCGAACTTCAGCGTGCAGAAGGCGGTGTTCAACGCGTTGTCGCCGGGCGGCTTCCTGTTCGTGCGCTATCTGATCATGCCGGTGGCCGCGGCGCTGCTGCTGTGGTCGCGCCACGGCGCGCACTGGCCGCGTGTCGGGCGCGCCGACCTGCTGGCCTTGCTCAAGCTCGGCATCGCCGGACACTTGCTGCATGTCACGCTGGTGACCTACGGCATCCACTGGTCGACGGCCTTCTCAAGCTCGCTGATCCTCGCGCTGGGCCCGGTGTTCACGCTGCTGATCCTGCGTGCGTTCGGGCTCGAACGGATGACGCGCGCGCAGGTGATCGGCGTCGCGGTGGCGTGTGTCGGCGTGCTGGTGTTCCTCTCCGACAAGCTGCTCGGCGGCCAGTGGCGCGCGTCCGGGGGCGACCTCGTGCTGCTGGTCGCCGCGGCCTTCTTCTCCTACTACACGGTGGCCGCCAAGCCGCTGATCGAGCGCCACGGCGGCGTGACGGTGATGGCCTACGCGACGCTGCTCGGCAGTGCGCCGGTGGTCCTGCTGAGCCTGCCGGCCGGGCTGCGGGTCGACTGGCTGCAGGTGGCGCCGCTGATCTGGGCCGGCATGCTGTGGGCGGTGCTGGTGTCGGCCTTTCTGGGCTGGCTGGTCTGGGGCTGGGTCAACGCGGTACGCGGCGTGGCGCGCACCGCGCCGCTGCTGTACCTGATGCCGCCGGTCGCCGGCGTTGTCGCCTGGGCGACGACCGGTGAAAGCTACACCGCCGTCAAGCTCGCCGGCGCGGCGATCGCGCTCGGCGGTGTCGCGCTCGCGCAGTACGCGAGTTCGGCACCGCGCGACCCCGTGCGCGAGTCGGTGGGCCCGGTTGATTAAGCCGACGGAGCGAAGCACCTATGAAATTGTGCAGCGCAGTCGGCTAGTGCTCAGAGGCCAAGCGCCGTTCCGAGGCATCCAAGGCGCCTCACAGCCTCTGAGCGCACACTGCGAACATTGCGAGGAGTCCCCATGAAGGTTTCCCTGTCATTGATCGCCGCGGCCACCCTGGTGGCGGCCTGCTCCAAACCGGTCGAGTCTCCGCCGGCCACCGCCGCCGCGCCGGCTGCGGCGCACCCCGACGTCGCCGGCATCGCGTGGAAACACGCCGCGAGCGACGCCGATGTCGATGCGGCGTTCGCACAGGCCAAAGCCGAGAACAAGCCGGTGTTCGTCTACTGGGGCGCCAAGTGGTGCCCGCCGTGCAACCAGGTGAAAGCGACCTTGTTCAACCGGGTCGACTTCATCGAACGCTCGCGCGCCTTCGTGCCGGTCTACATCGACGGCGACAGCCCCGGCGCGCAGAAGCTCGGTACCCGGTTCGCGGTGCGCGGCTATCCGACGATGGTGCTGTTCAACGCCGACGGCGCCGAGCTGACCCGCCTGCCCGGCGAGGTCGATGCCGCGCAGTACACACAGGTGCTGACGCTCGGCATGAACGCGCAGCGCCCCGTCAAGGCGGTGCTGGCCGAGGCCCGCCGAGGCGGCGCCGGCCTCACGCCCAACGACTGGAAGCTGCTCGCGTTCTACTCATGGGAAACGGACGAGCAGCGCGTCGTGCCCAAGGACCAGACGGCGGTCGTCCTCGAGGAGCTGGCCGCCACGTGCCCCACCGACCAGCCGGACGCGGCGACGCGGCTGCTGCTGAAGTCGGTGGCGGCCAGATCGGAGAAGAGCGCGGAGAAGGGCGCCGAGAAGGGCGGCCACGACGCCGCGGCGCGGGATCGGGTGCTGGCGGTGCTGGCCGACCCGGACGCCTCGCGCATCCACATGGACGTGCTGACGAACTACGCGGCCGACATTGCCGCGGTGTTGACGGCGGCCGGCACGCCCGAACGGCGCCGGCTGGTCGACGCCTTCGAGGTGTCGTTGAAGCGGCTGGAGGCCGACTCGACGCTGTCGCGCGCCGACCGGTTGACGGCGTTGCTCGCCCGGGTGGAGCTCGCGAAGGCCGAGCCGTCCGCCGGCGGCAAGGTCGAACCGGTGCTGCCCGAGGCCCTGCGGGCCGAGGTGCGCCAGCACGCGGCGCGCGCCGACCGCGAGATCACCGACGGCTACGAACGCCAGGCGGTCATCACCGCCGCGGCCTACATGCTGCGGCAAGCCGGGCTGCTCGACGACTCCGACGCGCTGTTGACGGCCAACCTCGCCAAGAGCCATTCGCCGTACTACCTGATGTCGGCACTCGCGTCGAACGCCAAGCAGCGCGGCGACGTCGAAGCGGCGCTGCGCTGGTCGCAGCAGGCCTTCGACACCTCCGAAGGGCCGGCGACGCGGCTGCAGTGGGGGGCGGCCTACGTCAACACGCTGGTCGACCTGGCGCCGCAGGACGAAGCGCGCATCGAACGCGCCGCGCAGCAGCTGTTCGACGAAGCAGCGGCGCAGCCGAACGCGTTCTACGAGCGCAGCGCGCGCTCGCTGCAGCGGGTGGGCAGCAAGCTGCTCGCGTGGAATCAGGGCAAGAAACACGCGGCCGTGTTGCAGCGGCTGCAGGGCCGGCTCGACGGCGTCTGCGGGCAGCTGCCGGCCGACGACGTGCAGCGAAGCGTCTGCGAGGGGCTGCTGAAGGCGTGACGTGACCTGGGCGCGCCGGGGAGGAGCGGCGCGGTCAAACCCGGGGTGGGAGTCACGCGTCCGGCCCATGAAAGGCGGCCTTGCAACGGGAGTCGGATACCCTCTCGCCTTTCGTGTCCAGGAGCCGCCATGCCCCGACCCATCCTCGACGAGAGCCGCGTGCACCCGGCGGTACGCGAGCGCATCGCGAACTGGCATGCCGACATCGTGCACAACGTGCAGGCGGCCGCGCTGTCGAATCCGGTGCTGGTGGTCGGCATGGCGCAGAACCCCTTGTGCCGGAGCGCGCGGCAGGCGCTGCGGGCGGCCGAACAGCCGCACCAGTACCTCGAGTACGGCAGCTACCTGAGCCAGTGGCGGCCGCGCAGCGCCTTGAAGATGTGGACCGGCTGGCCGACGTTTCCGATGGTGTTCGTGCGCGGCGTGCTGATCGGCGGGGCGCAGGAACTGAAGGCGCTGATCGACAGCGGCGAGCTGAAGCGGCTGCTGGGGGAGGCTTGAGGTGTTGCTCGGCCAAGCCCCCACCCCGCACCGTCACCCCGGCCCTTCGACAAGCTCAGGACAGGCCGGCCTGCGGCCGAGCCGGGGCCCACTGCCCGCCACCGCGGATTCGGTCGAGTGGACCCCGGCGTTCGCCGGGGTGACGGTGTGGGGGGCGTTGCGTGCCGGCACCGCCGTGCTGCTCGCCGGCCTCGTCGGCCTCGCCTGGGGCAGCGACGCATCGACCGCCTGCCGCGTCGCCGGCATCCGCAACGAGGTGCAGTGCGGCGTGGTCCAGCGCCCGCTCGACCCATCCCGGCCGGCCGGCCCGACCATCGCGGTGCACTACGTTGTCGTGCCGGCGATGGCACGGCGCAAACTCCCCGACCCGGTGTTCCTGCTCGCCGGCGGCCCCGGCCAGAGCGCGATCGAACTCGCGCCGACGGTGCTGCCCTTGTTCAACCGGCTGAACAACCGGCGCGACATCGTGTTCGTCGACCAGCGCGGCACCGGCCGCTCGGCGCCGCTGAACTGCGAGGAGCCGCCGCACCGGCCGCTCTCCGAGCAGGCCGATCCGCAGCGCCAGCATGCAGACCTGGTGCAGTGCCGCGAGGCGCTGCAGAAACTGCCCCATGGCGACCTGCGGCAATACACGACTACGATTGCGGTGCAGGACCTCGACGCCGTGCGCCGGCAGCTCGGCGCCGGGCAGATCAATCTGGTCGGTGTGTCCTACGGCACACGGGTCGCGCTCGAATACCAGCGCCAGTTTCCGGACCCCGTTCGGCGCAGCGTGATCGACGGCGTGGCGCCGCCCGACATGGTGCTGCCGGCGAGTTTCTCCACCGACGGCCAGGCGGCCCTCGATGCGATGCTCGCCGCCTGCGAGGATGAACCGGCCTGCACGAAGACCTACCCGACGCTGCGCACCGACTGGGCCGCATTGCTGAAGAGCCTGCCGCGCCCGGTGGCGGTGCCGCATCCGCTCAGCGGCGATATCGAGCGTTTCACGCTGACGCGCGAGATGGTGCTGGCGGCGGTGCGCGGCCCGCTGTACGCGCCGGCGATCGCCGCGGCGTTGCCGCGGGTGATCACCGAGGCGACGCGGGGCCGCTTCGAGCCGCTGGTCGGCATCGCCAGCCTGCTCGGCTCGCGCAAGGCGACGGCGCTTGCGACCGGCATGCACTTCAGCGTGGTCTGTTCCGAGGACCTGCAGCGCGGGCCGCTGGCGCAAGACGTCCCCGGGCTGGACTTCGGCGTCGAATTCGCGGCGCTGTACCGCCGGGTTTGCGCCGACTGGCCGCGCGGCGACGTGCCGGCGGCGTTCTACACGGTGGCGCCGACCGCCTCGCCGGTGCTGGTCGCGAGCGGCGGGCTCGATCCGGTCACGCCGCCGCGCCATGGCGCGCGGGTGGCGCTCTCGCTCGGGGAAAAGGCGGTGCACGTCGTCGTGCCGAACGCCGGCCACGGCGTGCTCGCGATCGGCTGCATGCGCGACGTGATGTTCCGCTTCATCGACGCGGAGGACGACACGCAGGCGCTGGCGGTCGACGCGGCCTGCGTGAAGGACATCCCACGTCCCCCGGCCTACCGGCCGATCACCTTGTCCGGGGCCGGCGAATGATCGAGGTCGTTGCGCTCGCCAAGCAGTTCGTCGCGCCACAGCCGCGCGGTCTGTCGTTCAAGCAGGTGCCGCCGCGCGTGGTGAAGGCCGTGCGGCAGGTGAGCTTCGTGGCGCCCGACGGGCACATCACCGGCCTGCTCGGCCCGAACGGCGCCGGCAAGACGACGACGCTGCGCATGCTGGCTGCGCTGATCGCCCCCGACGCCGGCCGCATGGCGGTCGACGGCATCGACGTGGCGAGCCGCCCGCGCGAGGCGCTGGCCCGCATGGGCATGCTGAGCGACGCGCGCGGGCTGTATCCGAGGCTCACCGCGCGCGAGAACATCGTCTACTACGGGCTGCTGCAGGGCATGGACCGCGAGGCCGCGAGCGCTCGCGCCGAGACGCTCGCGCGGATGCTCGAGATGCGGCCCCTGCTCGACCGCCGCACCGACGGCTTCAGCCAGGGCGAACGCATGAAGACGGCGCTCGCGCGCTCGCTGGTGCACGACCCGCCGAACATCGTGCTGGACGAACCGACCAACGGACTGGACGTGCTGGCCACGCGCGCGCTGCGCGAGGCGCTGCGCTTTCTGCGCACGCCCGAAGGCGGCGGCAAATGCATCGTCTTCTCGACGCACATCATGCAGGAGGTGCAGCGACTGTGTGACAGCGTTGTCGTCGTCTCGCATGGCCGCTCGGTCGCGAGCGGGACGGTCGACGAGCTACTCGCGCAGACGGCAGAACGCGACTTCGAGGAGGCGTTCGTGAAGCTCGCGTTCGCCGAGGAACGCGCACAGGGAGCGACGTCATGAAGGGAGCCTCCGCGGCAGTCACCGCCTGGGTCGTGTTCCGCAAGGAAATCGTCGACGCGCTGCGCGACCGCCGCACGCTGGCGGTGGTGCTGGTGTCCAGCGTGCTGCTCGGGCCGTTGGTGATGATTGCGCTGTCGGCCTACATCGCGACGTTCGAGGCGCGGGCCGAGCAGCGCGACGTCTACGTCTCGGGCATCGAGCATGCGCCTAGCCTGAAGAACTACTTCGAGCGCCAGACCTACACGGTGCACGAAGCGCCGGCGGACTTCGAGGCGCGGCTGCGGCTGTCGAAGTTTTCCGACCCGGTCGTCGTGGTGCCAACGGACTTCGAGACGGCGGTTCTGAGTGGCGATGCGCCGGTGGTCGAGGTGGTCAGCGACAGCGCGAACCGGCAGGCGGAGTCGGGCACGGGCCGCATCCATCAGCTGCTGGCCGGCTACCTGCGCGAGCGCGCCACGCTGGACCTCGCAATGCGCGGCGTGTCGCCCGAGCTGCTGCGCCCGATGGAGGTGGAAGAACGCGACCTCGCGAGCACGCAGACCCGCGCGGCGCAGGTCACCGGCATGCTGCCGTTCTTCGTGATGATGGCGGTGCTGTACGGCGCGCTGACTGCGGCGCTGGACACGACCGCCGGCGAACGCGAGCGCGGCTCGCTCGAGCCGCTGCTGATGAACCCGGCCGAACGCTTCGCGCTGGTGCTCGGCAAATGGGGCGCGGTGGCCAGCCTCGGCATGCTGATCGCCGTGCTGAGCTGCCTGAGTTTTCTGCCGGCGCAGTGGCTGCTGCGCAGCGACAACCTGCAGGCGCTGTTCCAGTTCGGCTGGCGCGAGGCGGCGCTGTTCCTCGCGGTGCTGCTGCCGTTCGCCGCCGCGCTGTCGGCCGTGCTGATGGCGGTGGCGATCCGCTGCAAGAGCTTCAAGGAGGCGCAGGCGAACAGCACCGTCGTCGTGCTCGGCGTGTCGTTGCTGCCGCTGGTGACGGTGTTCAACCAGAGCGGCGAGTCGCCGTGGCACCTGTGGGTGCCGGGGCTCGCGCAGTCGGTGCTGATGGCGCGGGTGCTGAAGGGTGAAGGCTTCGGCGCCGAGCAGGTGGCGGTGCCACTGGTCGCGTGTTTGCTGCTGACGGCAGTGGGGGTGTGGCTGGTGGCGCGGATGTTGAAGACGGCGGCGGTGCGGTGAGCGTATTGCTCCCTCTCCCCCTGGGAGAGGGCTGGGGTGAGGGCCGCGGAGTATGCGACACCACTGCGAACACTTGGCCGCCGCGCCCTCACCCTCGCCCTCTCCCAAAGGGCCCAAAGGGAGAGGGAATGCGCCAAACCTGCTCCACCTTCTCGGCTCACTGCGCGGGCGCTGCGGCCTCCACCCCCGCCGCTTTCCGGTCCAGCCACCCCAGCGTCTTCGCATGCAGGCTCTGCACGTACAGCCGATCGGCCGTCTCGGTGACGGACGTCGTCTCCGGATAAGCGCCGCTCGGGTCTTGCAGGTCGGCGAGCACGC
Source organism: Piscinibacter sp. (assembly GCA_035513255.1). Taxonomy (GTDB): domain Bacteria; phylum Pseudomonadota; class Gammaproteobacteria; order Burkholderiales; family Burkholderiaceae_C; genus Albitalea. The sequence goes on from DATKCI010000300.1 coordinate 27,164, forward strand.
GGCCGGATTCGTCGAAGGCGAACACATGGCCGTAGGCGGGCGGCACCGGCCACAGGGGCTTCGGCAGCCGCAGCGCCAGCTTGCGCAGCCACGGCTTGCCGGCGCTGTCGTCGATGAAGGCACCGCGCGGCTTGGCGAGCCCCGCCCAGAGGCGCCCGTTCTCGCCGCGCATCAGGTTGTCCGGGTAGCCGGGCAGGTTGGCCAGCAGCACGCGGGCCGCCGCGCTCGGCTGTTTCGCGCTTTCGTTCTCGGCGCCGACGGCCAGTTTCCAGATCCGGTACTCGCCGGTCTCGGCGACGAACAGGTGCTGTTCGTCGGCGCTCAGTGCGATGCCGTTGGCGAAACACAGGTCCGACAGCAGCACGCGTGTCGTGCGTGTCGCGGGGTCGTACGCCAGCACGCGGCCGGTGGACTGGTGCTCGATGATGTCGAGCACGCTCGCGTTGAAGGTGCCGCCGGCGGCCTTGGCGCCGAATCGGCGTGACGCGTCGGTGAAATAGATCGTGCCGCTCTTCGCGACCACCACGCCGTCGGCGTAGCGGATGGGGTCGCCACCGACCTGGTCGGTCAGGACCTCGACTTTCGCGTCCGGCCCGACGCCGGTCGCCCGCAACAGGCCGCCGTGCGGACCGGCCATCGGATCGGCGATGACCATCGCGCCGCTGGCATCGAAGTCGAAGCCGAGCGGCCGGCCGCCCGTCTGCACGGCGACCTGCTTGTCGGAACCATCGGGCCGCATGCGGACGATCGCGCCGCTGGCCACCGCCGCGTAGAGCCACCCGTCGCGCCACACGATGTGCTCGGGGCCTTTGCCGCCGCCCAGGTCGATGGTCTGCAGCGCGGCGAGCCGCTGATTGACGGCGTGGGGGCCGCTGTAGCCGGGCGCTGGCGGTGCGGCCCAGACGACCGGCTCCACCGGCACCGGCCACAGCAGCAGGTAGGCGGCGAGCGCCGCGATGACCATGGTGATCGCGGCCAAGAGCTTGCGCATGAAGGTGTCTTCCGGGGAGTCGAACGAGGCGCCGAGTATGGCGAGCTTGATACACCTCGGCAACGGCTGAGCAACATCGTCTTTACATCGGCGGCGCGAGAATCCCCGTCCCACATCCAAGGAGTCGTCCATGAAGACATCGCTACATGCCGTTCTGGCTGCCGCCATTGCATTGACGGCCCATGCTGCGTTCGCGCAGGACGCCGGCGCGGGGAAGAAGGACCGCGCCGCGCGTGCCGAACAGGCCCGCGCCGCGTTCGACGCGCGTTTTGCCGAGGCCGACGCAGACCAGGACGGCAAGCTGACCCGTGCCGAGGCCGAGGCCAAGATGCCGCGCCTGGCCGAGGGCTTCGACGAGATCGACACCGCCAAGAGCGGCTTCGTCACGAAGGAGCAAGTCGGCAAGCACATGATGAAGATGGGGGCCGAGCGGCGGGGCAAGCAGTAGGCGGCGGATCGAGGCCGGCTCGGTTCGCGCGCCGGGAAGGCGCCGCGAACACGGCATGATCGAGGGATGAATTCCGAAACGATCTCATCCCTTTCCTTCACGTGGCGCAGCTGCGCTTTCGACGAGCTGACGCTGCGCGAGCTGCAGTACATCTACATGGCGCGCCAGCAGGTGTTTTCCATCGAGCAGGCCTGCATCTATCTCGACGCCGACGGGTGCGACGAAGCGGCTCACCACGTTGCTGCCTGGTCCCCGAATCACCCGATGCCGCTCGCCTATGCGCGGCTGCTCGCTCCCGAGGTGAAGTACGCCGAACCGTCCATCGGGCGTGTGATCACGACGGCGCCGGCGCGCAGCATCGGGTTGGGGCGCGAACTCGTCCAGCGAGCGATCGCCTTGTCGGCGCGGCTGTTCCCGGGGCATGGCATCCGCATCTCGGCGCAGTCGCGACTGGAGCGCTTTTACGAGGGGTTCGGGTTCTTCATCGTCGGCGAGCGCTACATGGAGGACGGCATCCCGCACACGGAGATGCTGCTGCCTGCAGTGGCGCTGGAGCGACGGGGCGGCGAAGCGGTCTGATGGTGTCGCTCAGGCCGCGACGCGATGCAAGGCGCGCTGCACTTCGGACTGCCATGGCAGGGTGTGCACGATCTCGTTCAGCCGCAGGGTCGCCTGCATGCTCGGCAGGACCTCACCCCGCTCGTTCGTCAGCTGCAGGTTGGTGACCAGCGCCAGCGGGTCGGCCATCGCGACGACCCCCTCCTGAACCTCGATCCAGTCCCATGCGACACCGGCCGCGCGATCGGTTGAGGGGCTGCCCCAGACCGTCTGTCCGCTGCAGGGATGGTCCGGGTCACCCGTACTGAGCACACGCGTGCCGAGATGGACAAAATGCAGTTCCGGCGCGGACTCGGCCTGCCACAATAGGGGGGGCCATGCACACACAATCCAGGCGGGGGTCATTTGGTCGTTGGGTCCTGTGCAGGTTGACAGAGGGGCTTTCAGTGGAAGAAGTGTCGTAGGTCTTCACACGCTTGCCATCTGTAAATGCTTGCACCTGTAATCCATTGCAGGTCGTGTGTGCCGTGAACCGTTCGTTTGGGGAGTAGAGACGAGTCATGCTGCAAGGTGGATTCACGTCGGTGCTGCAGGTCAAGAGCCGCGAGGAGCTGCTGGCGGAGGTCGTGGGCTTTACGCGTAGGCTGGGATTCGAGACGGTGACCGCGATGGCGATCGTGGATCACTTCCGAGGCGAGCCTGAGTTTCTCTGGGTCGACAACACGCCCGCAGCGTGCCGCGAACTCTTCGACGACAAGGACAATGGCCGGCGCGATCCGGTGATGCAACACTGCAAGCGGGCCAGCGTGCCGATCATTTGGACTCAGGACACCTATGTGTCCGCCGGTCAAGCGGCGAAGTGGGAAGAGCAGGCGCGGTTTGGCTATCACACGGGCATTGCGCTCGCGCTGCACTTGCCTGAGGGGCGCCACTTCATGATGGGTGTTGACCGCGACAGGCCCCTGCCGGCTAGCTCCGCCGAGGTGACGCGCATGGTGGCTGACTTGCAGTTATTCGCTGTCCATGCGCAGGACGCAGCATTGCGAGTTCTATTGCCTGCTTCGCCGCAGGCCGACGTGCCGAGCCTTACGCCGCGCGAGCTGGAAAGCCTCCGCTGGACAATGGAGGGCAAGACCGCGTGGGAGGTCGGCAACATCCTCGGTATCAGCGAACGGACGGCAGTGCTTCATGTCAACAACGCGACACACAAGCTCGGGTGCGTCAACAAGCATCAAGCAGTGCTGAAGGCATTGCGCCTCGGCGTAATTCGCTGACTGCTCGTAGACGTATAGCGGGCGTAGAGGCTCGCACAAGATGTAAGAGTTGACAGTTACGCGACTTCGTCGTCGCTGCTGGAATGGAGGCACGCGCACAGAGCGCGGTTCGTCGCCCTTCAGGAGCTTGACAATGTCGCACCAGCACACCCCTTCCGTTCCTCTGCAGCAATCGAAGACGTCTGCACCGACCACTCCGTCAGTTCCGACTCCCCTCGACCCAAATCTGCTGCGTCACATTGCGGGCGGTACGGACACTTCATCTGCGCCCGGCCGCAATTGGTGAGCCAAGCCGGCATGCGGAGAATCCGCATGCCGCTTGAAGTAGCAGTAGCGGCGACTGACGCATTCTTTGCGTGCGTAGCTCTCGGCAAGGCTACCGTTCAGTTCGCCGAACTCAGTTTCCGATGTCCTCATGGTCAGCCTGTTCCGCCCCGAAGTAATCGAAGGCCGCCAGCAGGCCTGGCTCGGCAGCATCCAGCTCGTGCGACCCGTGCCGCTCGCGGTGCTCACCCTGCTGGTCGTCACGATCGCATTGCTCGTCGCGGCCTTTCTCTTCGAGGGCCGCTACACCCGCAAGGCGCAGGTCACCGGCTTCCTGGTCCCTGACCGCGGCGTGCTGCGGCTCGTGCCGCCGCAGTTCGGCGTCGTCACCGAAAGCCACGCCGTCGAAGGCAAGACCGTCAAGCGCGGCGACGTGCTGTTCGTCCTCTCGGTCGACCGCACCAGCCTCAGCGGCGACACACAGGCGGCCGTCCAGGGCAGCCTGGCCGCCCGCCGCCAGAGCCTGCAGAACGCCGCCCGCCACACGGCGCAACTGCATCGCGAGCAGCTCGCCGGCGTGGATCTGCAGATCGCCAACATGCGCGGCGAACTGGCCGAGCTGGACGCCGAGTCCGAGCTCTACCGCCAGCAGCTCGCGCTGAAGCAGCAGGACCTCGCCCAATACGAAGCGCTGAAAGGCGAGAACTTCGTCTCCGAGGCGCACATTCGCCAGCGGCAGTCCGAAGTGCTCGAAGTCCGGGCCAAACTTCAATCGTTGTCGCTGAAACGCTCCGCCCAGTTGCGCGAGATCGGCATGCTCGAGGCGCGCCGCCGCGAGGAGCCGCTGCGCACGCTGGCGGCGATGGGCGAGATCGAGCGTGACCTGGCCTTGCTGGCCGGCGCGTCGGCCGAGAACGAGGCCAAGCAGACGGTGGTGATCCGCGCGCCGCAGGACGGCATCGTCAGCGCGGTGTTGGCGCAGCCTGGCCACAGCGTGTCGCCCGCGTCGAGTCTCGCGAGCCTGCTGCCAACCGATGCGAAACTGCAGGCGCAGTTGTTCGCGCCGTCGAGCGCGGTCGGGTTCCTGCGGCCCGAGCAGCAGGTGCGGCTGCGTTACGACGCCTTCCCGTACCAGAAATTCGGCCACCACGCAGGCCAGGTGCTGCAGGTCTCGCGCACGCCGCTGCAGGGCGCCGAACTCGACGGCTTGCCGCTGCCGGACTCGCTGAAGGGGGCATCGTCGGCCGAGCCGCTGTACCGGATCACCGTCACGCTGGACCAGCAGGCCGTGCAGGCTTACGGCGAAGCGCAGCCGCTGGTCGCCGGCATGCAGCTCGAGGCCGACGTGCTGCTGGACCGGCGGCGTCTGATCGAATGGATCTTCGAGCCGCTGCTCAGCGTGACGGGCCGCGTGTAGAACGGGGTCGCGGATGACGGGATTCTTTTCGTCGTTGAAACTCGGCTTCGGTGCCGGCCGGGTGCCCTTGCTGCTGCAGACCGAGGCCGCCGAGTGCGGCCTCGCCTGCCTCGCGATGGTCGCGTCGCACCACGGCCTGAACACCGACCTGCCGACGCTGCGCCAGCGCTTCCAGCTGTCGCTGAAGGGCGCGACGATGGTCGACCTGACGCGCATCGCCGGCCAGATGCAGCTCAATCCGCGCGCGCTGCGCGCCGAGATGGAGCATTTGCCGCAGCTGCAGCTGCCCTGCGTGCTGCACTGGGACCTGAACCACTTCGTCGTGCTGACGGCGCTGCGCCGCGGCAAGGCGGTGATCCACGACCCGGCGCGCGGCGTGCGCACGCTGACGCTGGACGAGATATCCAAGCACTTCACCGGCGTCGTGCTGGAGCTGACGCCGACCGCCGAATTCCGCCCGCGGACCGAACGGCAGTCGGTCACGCTGCGGCAGCTGCTGGGCCGCGTCACTGGGTTGAAGCGCTCGCTGCTGCAGATCTTTGCGCTGGCGCTCGCGCTCGAGTGCTTCATGCTGCTGTCGCCGTTTTTCCTGCAGTGGACGGTCGACAGCGTGCTCGTCGGCGCCGACCGCGACCTGCTGGTGACGCTGGGACTGGGCTTCGGCCTGCTAGTGCTGATCCAGGTGGCCACCGGGGCGATCCGCTCGTGGGCTGTGCTGTACCTGTCGGCGACGCTCAATTTGCAGTGGCTCGGCAACGTCTTCACGCACCTGATGCGCCTGCCGGTGTCCTGGTTCGAGAAGCGCCACACCGGCGACGTGATGTCGCGCTTCGGCGCGGTGCAGCAGATCCAGCAGACGCTCACCACCTCGTTCATCGAGGTCGTGCTCGACGGCCTGCTGGTCGTGCTGACGTTCGCGATGATGTGGATCTACAGCGGCACGCTGACGGCGATCGCGCTCGGCTCGGTGGCAGCCTACGCGCTGCTGCGCTGGGCCTTCTTTCGGCCGCTGCGCAACGCGACCGAGGAGGCGATCATCCACGACGCGAAGAAGGCCAGCCACTTCCTAGAGTCGCTGCGCGGCGTGCAGTCGATCAAGCTGTTCAACCGGCAGGAAGACCGGCAGATGCGCTTCATGAACCTGGTCGTCGACGCGATGAACGCGAACATCGCCACTCGCAAGCTCGACCTGATGTTCGGCGTGCTGCACAAGATGCTGTTCGGGCTGGAGCGCGTCGCGGTGATCTGGGTCGGCGCGCTGCTGGTGCTGGACCGCAACTTCTCGGTCGGCATGCTGTTCGCGTTCTTCGCCTACAAGGAGCAGTTCGCGCTGCGCATCAGCGGCCTGATCGACAAGGCGGTCGAGCTGAAGATGCTGAAGCTGCAGGGCGAGCGACTGGCCGACATCGTGCTCACGCCGCCGGAGAGTGAGGTGCTGGTGCCGCCGCGCCAGGACCTGAGCGCGAAGCTCGAGTTGCGCGGCGTAGGTTTCCGCTATTCGGAAACCGAGCCGGCGGTGCTCAAGGGCGTCAACCTCGTCATCGAGCCGGGCGAGTGCGTCGCGATCGCGGGGCCGTCGGGTTGCGGCAAGACGACCCTGTTGAAGCTGATGCTGGGCATCCACGAACCGCAGATCGGCGAGGTGCGTGTCGGCGGCGTGCCGCTGGCGCATCTGGGGCTGCGCACCTGGCGCGAGATGATCGGCACGGTGATGCAGGACGACCAGCTGTTCGCCGGCTCGATCATCGACAACATCAGCTTCTTCGATGCCCAGCCGGATCTGGCCTGGGTCGAGGAATGCGCGAAGGTGGCGTCGGTGCACGACGAGGTGCAGGCGATGCCCATGGGCTACCACACGCTGATCGGCGACATGGGCACCAGCATTTCGGGCGGGCAGAAGCAGCGGCTGCTGCTGGCGCGGGCGCTGTACAAGCGGCCGAAGATCCTGCTGCTCGACGAGGCGACCAGCGCGCTGGACGTCGACCGCGAGCGGCTCGTGAACCAGGCCGTTCGCCAGCTCGACCTCACGCGGGTGATCGTCGCGCACCGGCCCGAGACCATCGCCTCGGCCAGCCGCGTCATCGTGCTGAGCGAAGGGCGGGTCTCGCAGGATTTACGAACGGTCGCCGCGAGCCCGCAGGTCAAGGTCTGAGCGCGGGCTCGCCGCCCGAAGGCGCCGTCCGGTCCTCCAGCACACCCAGCCACCGCAAGGCCTGTTCGCGGGTGTCGCCGCACATGTCGGGTGTCGGCTGCAGCGACGTGCACACGGCGGGCCGGTCGGCTCGGCCGAAGATCAGGCAGCGGTTGTCGGCGGAGAGCTGCACGCAGCGCACGCCGGCGGGCTTGCTGACGCCGTTCACGATCGGCATGCCGGGAATCGGGGACGAGATCGACGGGGCGATGCAGCAGGCACCGCAGCCCGGGCGGCAGTTCATCGGCGTCGCCGCGCTCGGATCGGCGTGAATTCGAACAGGCGCAGCGCGTAGCAGCCGAGCGCGCAGCCGAGCAGGGCGCCGAGGGTGTCGGGCGCGAGGTCGGACAGCCGGGCATGGTGGCCGGCGACGGTCGTCTGGCTCAGCTCCCAACCCCAGCCGACAAGGACGGTCAGTCCGAGGGCCAGCGGCCAGCGCCGGCGTCCGGCGGCGAACACGCCGAGTACCGCGAGCAGCGCGGAGGCGCCGATGTGCGGCAGCTTGACGATGGAGAACTCCAGCGCGTCGCGGCTCAGGCTCCAGTCGATATAGAAGGGCTTGCGGCCGTCCGGGGCGGCGGCGGCCATCGCGAGGCTCAACAGGGCAGCGGCGACGAAGGGCAGCCAGCGGATTGGCGGCCACGGCATGCCGGCGAGGGTGAACAGGGGGGAATGTTGCTGCATGGCAGAAAGGCGATGGACCCAATAGCTTATCGGCGGAATGTGGCGGAAATTGCCGCCCGGCGGTCCCCGAATGAAGCGGTCGCTCGGATGACTTCTCCGTGGGCGCTCTCTACAATTGTGGTTTGCTCAAAAAATAGGCAGTGCGATGTGGTTCCCGAAGCAGTTTGACGTGATCGTGGTCGGTGGCGGGCACGCCGGCACCGAAGCCGCGCTCGCGTCCGCGCGGATGGGATGCGCGACCTTGCTGCTCACCCACAACATCGAAACGCTCGGGCAGATGAGCTGCAACCCGTCGATCGGCGGCATCGGCAAGGGCCATCTGGTCAAGGAGATCGATGCGATGGGCGGGGCGATGGCCGCCGCGACCGACGAAGCCGGCATCCAGTTTCGCATTCTGAACGGCTCGAAAGGCCCGGCCGTGCGGGCGACCCGTGCCCAGGCGGACCGCGTGCTGTACCGCGCGGCCATTCGCCGCCGCCTCGAAAACCAGCCGAACCTGTGGCTGTTCCAAGGCAGTTGCGACGATCTGATCGTCGAAGGTGACCGCATGGCGGGGGCTGTAACGCAAGTTGGCATTCGCTTTCATGCGCGGGCCGTCGTGTTGACCGCAGGGACCTTCCTCGACGGCAAGGTTCATGTCGGTCTGCAAAGCCATGCGGCAGGCCGGGCCGGCGACCCGCCGGCGGTCAGTTTGTCGGCGCGCCTGAAGGAGCTGAAGCTGCCGCAGGGCCGGCTCAAGACCGGCACGCCACCGCGCATCGACGGCCGCAGCATCGACTTCGCGCTGCTGACCGAACAGCCGGGCGACTCGGATCCGGTGCCGGTGTTCAGCTTCATCGGTGATGCGTCGCAGCACCCGCAACAGGTGCCGTGCTGGATCACGCACACCAACGAACGCACGCACGAGATCATTCGCTCCGGCTTCGACCGCAGCCCGATGTTCACCGGCGTCATCGAGGGTGTGGGGCCGCGGTACTGCCCGAGCATCGAGGACAAGGTCAACCGCTTCGCCGACAAGACCTCGCACCAGATCTTCCTCGAGCCGGAAGGGCTGACGACGAACGAGTTCTATCCGAACGGCATCTCCACCTCGCTGCCGTTCGACATCCAGCTCGCCGCCGTTCAGTCGATGCGCGGGCTGGAAAACGCGCACATCCTGCGGCCCGGCTACGCCATCGAGTACGACTTTTTCGATCCGCGGGCACTGAAGTCGAGTTTCGAGACCCAGGCCATTTCGGGCTTGTTTTTCGCCGGCCAGATCAACGGGACGACCGGCTACGAGGAAGCCGCGGCCCAGGGCTTGTTCGCCGGGCTGAATGCCGCGCTGCAAGTGCGCGGTGCTGCGGCGTGGACGCCACGTCGGGACCAGGCTTACCTGGGCGTGTTGGTCGACGACCTCATCACGAAGGGGGTGACGGAGCCCTACCGCATGTTCACGAGTCGGGCCGAATATCGGCTGCAGCTGCGTGAAGACAACGCCGACATGCGTCTGACCGATGTGGGCCGCGAGCTGGGCCTCGTGGACGATGTGCGGTGGGCGGCGTTCGATCGCAAACGTGATGCGGTGGCACGCGAAGCCCAGCGCTTGGCGGCGACGTGGGTGCGGCCGGACACGCTTGCCACTGAACCGGCCGAACGGCTGCTCGGCAAGGCGATCGAGCGCGAATATCGGCTCAGCGACCTGCTGCGGCGCCCGGGGGTGGATTTCGATGTGCTTGCCGACGTGGCGGCCGCGGCAGGAATCGAGCCGGTGGTTTCACGTGAAACATTGCAGCGTGAATGGGGCGCCACCTTTGCGAACGCCGTGATCGAGCAGGTCGAAATCAGCACCAAGTACGCCGGCTACATCGGCAAGCAGAACGACGAGGTGGCTCGAGCTGCCCACTTCGAGAACCTGCGCTTGCCGCCGGACCTGGACTACGCGGCAGTTCGTGCACTGAGCTTCGAGGTGCGGCAGAAGCTGAGCCGCCACCGACCGGAAACGCTCGGCCAAGCATCGCGCATTTCAGGCGTCACGCCAGCGGCGATCTCCTTGTTGCTGGTCCATTTGAAGAAAGGGCGCGGCGGGGCCGTCGCTGCCAACGACCGCCCCGACGATGCCGCCGCCTGACGGCCGCGGCCGACGCCGCCCAAGCGAGTTTGCGGCGCGGGCTGAGGCACCCGACGACCGCCAGCCTGCCGGGCATCAGCGCAGGTCGTCGCCAAGTCCAAGATGTTCAGTGCCGTGCTCGGGCCGAAGTCGAAGTCGGGCCGACCGTCCCCTTCATGAGCGCTTTCCCGATGAATGAAGTCTCTCCAGCGCGCCGCCAAACGCTGCGCCGCGTCGCCAATGAGGTGTCGGCGCCGTTGGATGAAGCCGGGCTGGACCGGCTACTCGGCTATCTGGATCTGCTGCAGCGGTGGAACGCCACCTACAACCTGACGGCGTTGCGCGATCCCGAACAAATGCTCGTGCAGCACCTGTTCGACTGCCTGGCGGTGATCCAGCCGTTGCGCCGCGAACTGCCACCGCTCGACTGCCGGCTGCTGGACGTCGGCAGCGGCGGAGGTTTGCCCGGCGTCGTCATTGCCGCGTTGTGCCCGGCGTGGACTGTCGTCTGCGTGGACGCGGTTGGAAAGAAGGCCGCATTCGTTCGCCAGGCCGCGGCGGAGCTGAAGCTGCCGAACCTGCATGCGGAACACGCCCGCGTGGAGGCGCTGAAGGCGACGCCGTTCGATGCCATCGTTTCGCGTGCGTTTGCCTCATTGCCGGATTTCGTCCGACTGACGCGGAGCCTGCTGAAGCCGGACGGGCTTTGGGTCGCGATGAAAGGCAAGACACCGAACGAAGAAATGGCGGCGCTGCCTCCTGACGTCGATGTGTTTCACGTGGAACAATTGAGCGTCCCGGAACTGAAAGCCGACCGCTGCCTCGTCTGGTTGCGGCAACGGAACTGAGGTGACGCCATGTTCGGCATTCCTGACTACTCCGCGTTCTGTTTGGCGGTCCTTGTGTTCCTTGCGCTGCCCGGGCCCGGCACCTTTGCGCTGCTGAATTCGACCGGCGCAGGCGGCTTTCGCGCCGGGGCTGGCGCCACCTTGGGCGTGATCGCCGGCGACCAGGTGCTGCTCTGGCTGGCGGTGGCCGGCGTGGCGGCACTGCTTGCCGCCTACCCGCTGGCATTTCGGATCGTCCAGTACGGCGGTGCGGCCTACCTGGCATGGATCGGCCTGCATCTGCTGTTCGCCAAGCCCGGAGCCCGGTCGCCGGTTCGCATCGAACCGCGGCACTATATGAAGCAAGCGTTTTTCATCACGCTGCTGAATCCGAAGGCGATCATTTTCTACATGGCCTTCTTCCCGCTCTTCATCGACCCCGCCACCCATCTCGGCTGGCCGACGTTCGCAGCGATGGCGGTCACGATCGCCGCCATCACTGCTGCTTATTGCCTCACGCTGTGTGCGTTCGCCAATGCAGTCGCATCGAAAGTGAAGGCTCACCAGCGATTTACCGCATGGCTGTCGCGCCTGGCCGGTGTCTTCCTGATCGGGTTTGGCATCCGCCTGATCCGCAACTAGTACTGCGTTTCACCAAAAGATTGACAAATGAAATCGATGGATTCGCTCGTCAGGCTAGGCGCAAACCGCAGCGATACCGAGTGGTATCGCGAGGATTTGCAACGACGCATGGCGAGTGAAGCCGCGATTTCATGTCAATGTTTTGGTGAAACGCAGTACCGGGTTGCGCCGCGCCGACACCGGGGCACGTGACCCTGGTTCGCAGGCATCTCAGGCCGGACAATCGGCACCCTGCCTGGGGGAGGCGCCGCGATCGACGCGCGGCGATGCCACTCGTCCGGCCCACACTCAGAACCACACATGGCCCGTATCTTTTGCATCGCCAACCAGAAGGGCGGCGTCGGCAAGACGACCACCACCGTCAACCTCGCCGCCGGCCTCGGCCGGCTCGGCCAGCGGGTGCTGGTCGTCGACCTCGACCCGCAGGGCAACGCCACGATGGGATCGGGCATCGACAAACGGGCGCTGGAGTTGACGATCTACGACGTGCTGCTCGAAAGCGCGACGGTGGCCGAGGCGCGGCAGCGCAGCGACAAGGCGGGTTACGACGTGCTCGGTGCCAATCGCGAACTGGCCGGTGCCGAGGTGGAGCTGGTCGAGCTCGAGCGGCGCGATAAACGGCTGAAGGGCGCGCTGGCGGCCGTTGTCGACGACTACGACTTCGTGCTCGTCGATTGCCCGCCGTCATTGAGCCTGTTGACGCTCAACGGCCTGTGCAGCGCGCACGGCGTAATCGTCCCGATGCAGTGCGAATACTTCGCGCTCGAAGGCCTGAGCGACCTCGTCAACACGATCAAGCAGGTGCATGCCAACCTCAATGCCGACCTGCAAATCATCGGCCTGCTGCGGGTGATGTTCGACCCGCGCATCACGCTGCAGCAGCAGGTCAGCGAACAGCTGAAGTCGCATTTCGGCGACAAGGTGTTCAATACCGTGATTCCGCGCAACGTGCGGTTGGCGGAGGCGCCTAGCTACGGGCTGCCCGGCGTTGTTTTCGACCCGGGCTCCAAGGGGGCCCACGCCTTCGTCGAATTCGCGCAGGAGATGGTCGACCGCATTGCGACGATGTAGCGCACCACATTGGTGCCATTACGGCGCCGTGCCGTCGGTGCGCTGTGCCGCCGAAGGACGTTGACATGAAAGACATGAATCTGCCCGCCGACCTGCTCGCCCGGATCGAGGAGGCTGGGCTCAATGCCAGTGCGCCGCCGCAGCAGCGGCTGGTCGACGGATGGCTGGTGCGCTTCTCCGCGGGCAAAGCCAAGCGCGCGCGCTGCGTCAATGCGGTGTCGCCGGGCCGCCTGCCATTGCCGCACAAGCTCGAGTTGTGCGAACGGGTCTACCGCGAGGCCGGCTTGCCGATGATCGTGCGCATCACCCCCTTTGCTCAGCCGCCCGAACTCGACGATCACTTGCGCGGCATCGGCCTGCGCCGCTTCGACGACACCCGCGTGATGGTGCTGGACGATCTGCGCCGCGTGGTGGTGCCGGCGCTGGACGACGACCTGGTGCTGCAATGGGTCGCGCTCGAGCCGTTTGCGCAGACGGTGGGTGCCTTGCGCGGCTCGCCGCTCGCGCAGCGCCAGGCGCACGGGCAGCGGCTGGCGAATGCGCCGGTGCCGTTCTTCGCTTATGTGCTCAAGCGCGGCGGCGACGTGCTGGCCTGCGGGCAATATGCGTTGGAGGGCGACTTGGTCGGCATCTACGACGTGTTCACGGTGCCCGCGGCACGCGGGCAGGGCTTGGCCAACCTGTTGTGCCGGCATCTGCTCGCCCAGGCACAAGAACGGGGCGCGCGCCACGCCTACCTGCAAGTGGAAGGTGACAATCACCCGGCCCGCGCCGTCTACCACCGGCTCGGTTTTGCGGACGCCTACGCGTACCACTACCGTACGCGGGACCCCGAGGCGGCTTGAGCGGCGGCTGACATCAGCCGGTGCCGAGCCGTCTCAAGTGGGCCGACCTCCCTTTTGGTGCGGGAGACTCAAAGCCCGCGTGCTTCGTCGATGCCTAGGTGCACGTTCATCGTCTGCACCGCGGCCCCGCTCGCGCCCTTGCCGAGGTTGTCCAGCCGCGCCATCAGAATCGCCTGCGTGTCGCTTGCGAAGACGAACACGTCGACCCGGTTGGTGCCATTGCAGGCCTGCACGTCGAAGAAGCCTTCCTCCAGCGTGGCCGGATCGCAAAGCGGCATCACTCGAATGAACCGCTCGCCCGCATAGCACTGCTCGAATGCCGCATGCAGGTCCCGGCCGGTCGTGCCGGGTTTCAGCTGCGACAGGTGCAGCGGCACGCTGACCGCCAGGCCCTTGTAGAAGTTGCCGACAATCGGCTGAAAGATCGGTTGAATGCGCAGGCCCGTGTGAGCCGTCATCTCGGGCACGTGCTTGTGGGCGAGCGTCAGGCCGTACGGACGGGGCGCCGTCAGCCGGGGGTCGCCGGCGGCTTCGTACTGCTCGATCATCTTCTTGCCACCGCCCGAGTAGCCGGTGATCGACGTGGCCGTGACCGGCAGGTCGGCCGGCACGAGACCGGCGTCGACCAGCGGGCGCAGCAGCAGGATGAAGGTGCTCGAATGGCAGCCGGGATTGGAGATGCGCTTGGCGGCGCGCAGTTTCACGCGCTGCTCGGCGCAAAGCTCCGGCATGCCGAACACCCAGCCGGCGGCGGTGCGGTGCGCCGTGCTGGCGTCGATGACGCAGGTGGCGGGATTGGTCACCAGCGCCGCGGCTTCTCGCGCGGCGGCGTCGGGCAGGCACAGAAACGCGACGTCGGCCGCGTTCAGCAAGCGGGCACGCTCGCCCGCGTCCTTGCGGCGTTCCGGGGCTATGCGCAGCAACTCGATGTCGTCGCGCTGCGCGAGGTACTCATGAATCCGAAGGCCGGTGGTCCCTTCCTGGCCGTCGACGAATACGCGGTGTGTCATCGCCATCTCCTGAACCTCGCAGGATAAGGCATCGACGGCGCGCATCACTCGATAGCGGACAATCCGGCGATGGTCACCAAGAAACCCAAGGGCCTCGGGATGGGACTCGAGGCGCTGCTCGGCCCGCGTGTGAGAGAGGGCGATGCGCCGGCTCCGGGCGCGGCCGACGGCGCGCCGAATTCGCTGAAAATCGAGCAGCTGCAGGCCGGCAAGTACCAGCCGCGCACGCGCATGGACGAGGGCTCGCTGTATGAGCTCGCCGAGAGCATCAAGGCCCAGGGCATCATGCAGCCGGTGCTGGTGCGGTCCGTCGGCGGCGAGCGCTACGAAATCATCGCTGGCGAGCGGCGCGTGCGCGCCGCCAAGCTGGCCGGCCTCGCAGACGTACCGGTGCTCGTCAGAGATGTGCCGGACGAAGCGGCGGCCGCGATGGCGCTGATCGAGAACATCCAGCGCGAAGACCTCAACCCGCTCGAAGAGGCGCAGGGCATCGCCCGGCTGGTGAGTGAGTTCAGGCTCACGCACGAGCAGGCGGCGCAGGCCGTGGGCCGTTCCCGAAGTGCCGCCAGCAACCTGCTGCGCCTCTTGAACCTGTCGGAGCCGGTGCAGCAGATGCTGATGTCGGGCGACATCGACATGGGCCACGCCCGCGCACTGCTGCCGCTCGACGGTGCGCAGCAGATTCTCTGCGCCACCGAGATCGCCTCAAAAAAGCTCAGCGTGCGCGAAGCCGAGAAGCTCGCCGCGAAGGCGGGCTCGTCGCGGCAGCAGCCGCTGCTGCGCGTGAAATCCGAAAAGCCACGCGACATCCGGCGCATCGAGGAAGAACTGTCGGACGCACTGACCGCGCCGGTCGACATCCGGGTGAAGAAGCGGACGCGGCACGGCGAGCAGGGTGAGATCGCGATTGCCTTCGGCTCGCTCGATGAGCTCAACGGCCTGCTCGACAGGCTGGGCCTGACTCGCGCCTGACAGTTGCACGCGCGGCAAGGGCTCACAACGCGGCCGCGCCGCGGCCGATGACCGCATTTCCCCCTAAGGGTCCGTTCGGGAACAACTTGCCCATTTGGCTCGCCGGTTTCG
>DATKCI010000301.1:0-25126 GCA_035513255.1 Piscinibacter sp.
ACTCTTCTCACCCCTCACCAGGAGACACCTCATGAAAGCTCTCACCCGCACCCTCTGCATCGGCATCGCCGCTCTGCTCTCCGCGGCCGCCGCCGTCGCGCAGGACATCAAGGAACGCAGCATCAAGTTCGCGTTCCAGAACCAGAAGGGCCACCCGCAGGCCGAAGGCGCGCAGAAGTTCGCCGATCTCGTCGCGCAGAAGTCGGGCAACAGAATCCAGGTCAGGCTCTTCGCCGGCGGCACGCTGGGCGGCGACGTGCAGACCGTCTCGGCCCTGCAGGGCGGCACCGTGGAGATGACGGTGCTCAACGCCGGCATCCTGTCCTCGCAGGTCAAGGACTTCGCGGTCTTCGACTTCCCCTTCCTGTTCGCCACGCCGCAGGAGGCCGACGCGGTGGTGGACGGCCCGTTCGGCAAGGCCTTGTTCGACAAGCTGGCCGAGAAGAATCTGATCGGCCTCGCGTACTGGGAGCTCGGCTTTCGCAACCTGACCAACAGCAAGCGCCCCATCAACAAGGTGGAAGACATCGCGGGGCTGAAAATCCGCGTGATCCAGAGCCCGATCTACATCGACATGTTCAATGCGCTGGCTGCCAATGCCACGCCCATGCCCTTCCCCGAGCTCTATCCGGCACTCGAGCAGAAGGCGGTCGACGGACAGGAGAACCCGTTCACGCTGATCCGCAGCTCCAAGCTGTACGAAGTGCAAGCGCACCTGGCCGTCACGCGCCATGTCTACAACCCGCAGGCGGTGCTGGTCAGCAAGAAGCTGTGGGACCAGCTCAGCCCGGCCGAGAAGAAGATCATCGACGACTCGGCAGACGAGGCGACGAAGTACCAGCGCGAGCTCTCGCGCAAGCAGTCTGACGAGGCGCTGGCCGAGCTGAAGAAGGTCGGCATGCAGGTGACCGAGTTCTCGCCCGCCGAGATGCAGCGCCTGCGCGAGAAGGTGCAGCCGGTCATCGACAAGCACACCGCCTCGGTGGGTGCCGACGTGGTGAAGCAGGTGCAGGCGGAAATTGCCAAGGTCCGCAAGCCGTGAGCGAGAAGCGACCTTCGACGAGGCTGCCATGAAGAAGCTGCTGATGGGGTTGATCGGCACCGGCATTCAGCGCTCGCTCACGCCGCGACTGCATGAAGAGGAGGCGCGGCAACACGGGTTGCGCCTGCACTACCAGCTGATCGACCTCGACACCACCGACTCCGGCGTGGAGGCCTTGCCGGGACTCATCAGCGCGGCGCGCACCATGGGCTTCGCCGGGCTGAACATCACCTACCCCTGCAAGCAGGCGGTGATGCCGCTGCTCGACGAGCTATCAGCCGAAGCGGCCGCGATGGGGGCGGTGAACACCGTCGTCGTTTGCGGCGGCAAGCTGATCGGCCACAACACCGATGGCTCCGGCTGGGCCTGGGGTTTCCGGCGCCAGTTGCCGCAGGCGCCGCTGGCCAAGGTGGTGCAGTTGGGCGCCGGCGGCGCCGGCTCGGCAGTGGCCGAGGCGGTGCTGCGCCTCGGGGCGCAGGAGCTGGTGATCCTGGACCGGGAAGCCGACCGTGCCAACGCGCTCGCCGCACGCTTGCGGGCTTTGCATCCGGCCAGTCGGATTGCGGCCGGCAGCAACGTGGCCGAGGCGCTGCAAGGCGCCGATGGATTGATCCACTGCACGCCCACCGGCATGGACAAGCTGCCGGGCCTGCCGCTGGACGGGGAACTCCTGCGGCCTGAACTGTGGGTGGCCGAGATCGTCTACTTCCCGCTGGAGACCGAATTGCTGGAAGTGGCCCGCGCACGCGGTTGCGCCACCGTCGACGGCGGCGGGATGGCGGTCGGCCAGGCGGTCGGCGCGTTCCGCCTGTTCACCGGGCTGGAGCCCGATGCCGTCCGGATGGAACGGCACTTCCGCCGACTCATCGCGGAGCGGCAAGCAGAGGAGGCACACGCATGAAGAAATCTGTGGCAACCCGTATTCCACGAGCCCGAGCGCCCGGCCGCCATGGGCCACGAAGTGGCCCCTTCGTGGCCCTGCCGGGCTCGGTCCCCTCGGGGGGCCGGCTGCGGTACTCCGAAGACGAGGGGCAGTCATGAACAACATGGCGTTGCGCGAGGCGATCGGTGAGATTCCCAATCCGCTGGGCCTGGAAGGACTGGAGTTCGTCGAATACTCGACGACCAAGCCGCAAGCACTCGGCCAGCTGCTCGAGACAATGGGCTTTCGGCCCATTGCACGGCACCGCTCGCGCGAGGTGCTGCTGTACCGCCAGGGCGAGATGAACATCGTGGTCGATGCGCACCGGGCGACGAGCGAAACGCCGTCGATCTCGGCGTTCGCACTGCGGGTGCGAGACGCCGGCGCGGCCTACCGCCGCGCGCTGGAGCGCGGCGCCTGGCCGGTGCCGGTGGACGTGCAGCCGATGGAGCTGCACATCCCGGCCATCCACGGCGTAGGCCACAGCCGCATCTACTTCGTCGACCGCTGGCGCGAATTCTCGATCTGGAACGTCGACTTCGTGCCCGTCCCCACGGTCGATCCGCAGCCGCCGGCCGTTTCCGGGCTGCATTGGTTCGGCCTGGTGCAGTACATCGGCCTGGATCGCAGCGACGACTGGACCGAGTTCTACGCCGAGCTGTTCGGCTGGCGCGTGCTGCCCGACGCGCAGCGCTTCGGCATCCTGCCGCTCGGCCGCTTGCTGCGAAGCCCCGACGGCCTGATGCTGCAACTGGTGGAGCCGGACATCGACGCCGCCGAGCGGGCGGACGATGAGTCCCTGCAGCGGTTGGGCTTCGGCGTGCCCGACGTGCCGGCGGCGGTGACGGCCTTGCGCGCACGCGGAGTCCAGTTCGTGGAGACGGAGCGGCTGCATCCGGAAAGCCGCGGCGCGCTCACGCTGCCGCAGCTCGGCGGGGTCACCTTCGAACTCGTGAGGGATGCGCGGCCATGAAGAACATCGCCGACTTCGGGATGGACACGATCACCCTGGCCGGCACGCTGCCGGCCAAGCTGGCTGCGGTGCGCGAGGCCGGCTTCGGTCAGATCATGCTCTCGGCGCGCGACCTCACCGGGCATGACGCCGGCGTCGATGCCGCCGTTGCCGCGGTGCGCGCGAGCGGTCTGCGTGTCACCGGCTTCCAGGTGCTGCGCGACTTCGAGGGCCTGTCGGGCCACCTGCACGACTACAAGGTCGACGTGGCCCGTTCCATGCTGGAGATGTGTGCGGCACTCGGCTGCCGCGTGCTGCTCGCCTGCTCCTCGACCTCCAAGCACGCGACCGAAGATCCCGAGCCGATCGCGCGCGACCTGCGCCAACTCGCCATGCTCGCGCTGCCGCTGCGCATCAAGGTCGCCTTCGAGGGCTTGTCCTGGGGCCGCAGCATCAACCAGTACACCGAGGCCTGGGATGTGGTGCAGCGCGCCGACATGCCCAACCTGGGCATAGGCATCGATTCGTACCACGTGTTCGCCACGCAGACGCCACTGGGAGCACTGGACGACGTGGACCCGGACAAGATCTTCCTCGTGCAGCTGTCCGACTTCATGTGGAACGAAGTACGCACTCCTGAAGAACGCATCGACACCGCACGCCACTTCCGCGTCTTTCCCGGCGAGGGCGTTCACAGTGCGATGCTCGCCGAACTGGTGCGCAAGCTGGATGCCCTGGGCTACCGCGGCGACTACAGTTTCGAGGTCTTCAACGACGACTACCAGCAGATGCCGCAAGCGACCGTGGCGGCGCGCGCGCGGCGCAGCGCCGTGTGGCTGGCCGAGGACATCCTCAGGCGCTCGGTGCCGCTTCCGGGAACGATGCGATTGAGGGCGGCATGAAACACCCAGTGTCAACCTGTTGTGCACGGGCCGCCGCGCCAGGCTCAAGCGCTGGGCTCACGTGAGCGAAATGGCCGGGCCGCGGGTGTTCCTGGTCTCGGACGCCGCCAGCTACATCACGGCGACAGTCATCCACGCCGATGCCGGATGGACGGCCATCGACGGCCGGTATGAGCCTCCTGTCTAGGGCCTGTGCCGAGCGGGCTCACACGCTCGGACTGCTGTCGGCCCTCATGGAAGGTGCAGCCACGGCACGTGGGCGTGGGGCCTGGGCCAGCGACCGCTTGCGGTAGCGCGTGAACTGCTGGTCGGCCAGCACGCCGATCAGGATCACCGAACCCATGACGGCGAAGTTCAGCGAGCTCGGGATGCCGAGCAGATTGACCAGGTTCTGCAGCACCTGCAGCAGGATGGTCCCCAGCACGACGCCGATGATCGATCCCTCCCCACCGCGCAGCGAGAAGCCGCCCAGCACCGCCGCGGCGATCGCGTAGAGCTCGTAGAAGTTGCCATGGACGGCCGGTGCGATGGAACGCGTGTACATCGCCAGGACGATGGCGCCGAACGCCGTCAGGCCGCAGCAGATCACGTAGGCGGCGATCGTGACCCGCCCGGTGGCGATGCCCGAGTAGCGCGCGGCCTCCTCGTTTTTTCCGACCGCGAACAGGTAACGACCGAGCACCGAGCGGTGCAGCACGACACCGGCGACCACCGTGACGATCGCGAGCGCGATCAGCGTGTGCGGCACCGCAATCGTGGGCCCGTCGTGGCCGAACAGGCGGGCGAGCGGCGCGAAGATCTCCGAGCGGCCCGCCGTCAGCCACTCCAGCATCGGAAAGCTCGCGCCGAATCCGAATCCGACCGTCGCGTCCTCGCTGTAGTAGCGCGCCGTGCCGCGGTAGATCAGCAGCGCGCACAGCGTCACCACGAACGGCTGCATGCCGGCCTTGGCGACGAGCGCGCCGTGGATCAGGCCCATCAGCATCCCGGCGCCGATCACGATCAACGCTGCGAGCGCCCAGTGAACGTTCATGTTGACGACGAGGTCGATGAACAGCACGCCCAGCAGCGCGACGATCGCACCGACCGACAGCTCGATGCCGCCGGTGAGGATGACGAACGCCTGCGCGATCGCGATGATGCCGAACAGCCCGATCTGATTGGCCGTGTTGGAGATGTTCGCGGCGAGCAGGAAGCGCGGGTTGATGATCGCCACGACCGAGCCGACGATGAGGATCAGCACGAGCAATCCGATGTCCTTCTTGAAGATCACGTTGACTCCCGGTGAGGTTCTCAGGCAGCCGCCGCGCCGACGGCCAGTTTCAGCACATTGCGCTCGCTGAACTGCGGCCGCTCGAGGAAGCCGCTGATGCGGCCCTCGTGCATCACCGCGATGCGGTCGCTCACGCCGATGACCTCCTCCATGTCGGAGGAGATCATCAGGATCGCCACGCCGGAATCGGCGAGCGCGCGCAGGAGACCGTAGATGTCGTTCTTGCTGCCCACGTCGATGCCGCGGGTCGGCTCGTCGAGGATGATCACGCGCGGGCTCATCGACAGCCACTTGGCGAGCACGACCTTCTGCTGGTTGCCCCCCGACAGCGCGCCGGCGGCGGTGTTCACGGCCGGCACGCGGATGTTCAGCTTCTTCTTTTGCCGCTCGGCATTCTCCCGCTCCGCCACCACTGCGACGAGCATGCGGCGGGCGTAGGACCGCAGGTTCGGCAGCGAGATGTTCTCTGCGACCGAGACGTCGAGCAGCAGACCCGAGCGCTTGCGGTCCTCGGGCACGAGGTAGAGCCCGCGGTCGATCGCCGAACGCGGCCCGCCACGGCCGACCGGCGAACCGGCCACGCGCACTTCGCCGGACACCGGTCGGTCGATGCCGAACACCGCCCGGGCGAGTTCGGTCCGGCCCGACCCGACGAGGCCGGCCAAGCCGAGGATCTCGCCCTGGCGGACGGTCAGGCTCACCGTCTTGCCGGGGTGGGCGCTCGTGCTCACGTCGGCGACCTCCAGCGCCGCGTCGCCGGGTGGGCGCGCCGGGGCAACGTAGTTCACCTTCAGTTCACGCCCGATCATCAGCCGAATCATCGCCACGTGGGTGATGCTCTCGAGGCTGAGTTCGCCGGCGACGCTGCCGTCGCGCAGGACGACGACGCGGTCCGCGCAGCGCTCGACCTCGCCGAGCCGGTGCGAGATGAAGATGACGCTGACGCCGTCGGCCTTCAACCCGGAAATGACACGCAGCAGACGCTCGGTCTCGGTGATCGTCAGGCTCGAGGTCGGCTCGTCCAGGATCACCAGCCGCGCGTTCAGCGACAGCGCCTTGACAATCTCGACCAGCTGGCGCTGCGCGAGCGACAGGCTGTCGACCAGCGCATCCGGACCGAAGTCGCAACCGAGCCGATCGAGGTACGGGCGCACGCGCTGCCGCATCGCCGCGGTGTCCACCAGCTTCAGGAAGCCGCCGGTCAGGACTTCGCGACCGATGAACACGTTCGCCGCGACGTCGAGGTTGTCGAACAGGTTGAGTTCCTGGTGGACGAAGGCGACGCCGGTGGCCAGCGCGTGCTGAACGGACAGCGCACGATGGTCGACACCGTCGGTCCGAATGACGCCGGCATCGGGCGCGACGACGCCGCCCAGCACCTTCATGAGGGTCGACTTGCCGGCGCCGTTCTCGCCGACCAGGCCGATGACCTCGCCGGGGCTCACGGAAAGGTTCACGGCATTCAGCGCCACCACACCCGGATAGCTCTTCCGGATGGCGATCAGCTCGAGGAACGGGCTCGTCATCTCGATGTCGACTCGCCGCGCGCCGCCGAACGCCGACCCGGCGGCGGGCCGGCCGAGCATGGCGCTGGCGTCACTTGCCCATCATCTTCAGCAGGTTCATGGTGAACGCGTCGACGTTGGACTTGTCGATCACCTTTCCCGGGACGATGATGATCCCGTCCTTCGGGATGCCGGACTTGTTGTTCTCGAGATAGGCCGCCATCAGCTTCATGCCTTGGTAACCCCACTCGAACGGCTGCTGCACGACCGTTCCGACGATGCTGCCCTCCTTCACGCCGCCCAGTGTGATCGGATCCTCGTCGAAACCGATGATCTTGATCTTGCCGAGCTTTCCGGTTTCCTTCAGCACCTCGTAGATGCGCGGCGTGTTGTACGAGTAGAAGCCGACGAGGCATGCAATGTCGGGGTTCGCAGCCAGGGCGTCCTCGACGTTGCGCTTGGCGCGGCCCTGGTCGATCTCGTCTCCGCGCACGTCGATCAGTTCGACCTTCGAGCCCTTGATCGTCTGCTTGACGCCCTCGATGCGCTCGCGTGCATTGTCGGCGCCGGGCAGGCCGACGAAGCCGATGCACTTGCCGCCTTGCGGCAGCGCCTGCATCATCAGCTTCCCCGCGGACTTGCCGAGCTCGACATTCGACGAGCCGATGTAGGCGACGCGCTTTGATTTCGGCGCGTCGGAGTCGGTCGTGAACAGCAGCGCCTGGTCCGCGATCCTGTTGAGCCCGTCGGTCTGGTTCTTCGGGTCGACCGCGCTCACCATGATGCCGTCGGCGCCGGCGGCGACCAGGTCCTCCATCACGCGCTGCTGCACGGCCGCGGCAGCCTGCTCCGGATACCGGAACTGAAGGGTGTACTTCGGCAGTTCGCCCTGGGCTTTCTTCACGCCGGCTTCGGCGATCTTCCAGAAGTCGGACGCACCATTGACGACGAAGACCAGCGTCTTCTTGCTCTGGGCCGTCGCGACGCCCGCGGCGCACAGCGCGACGGCCACGGCGACCAGCGCGGTCCTGGCGGTCGCCATCGCTTTCCAAGCGGATCTCATGGGGCCTCTCCTCGTTGCTCACGCATGCAGGCAACCCGCCTGCGGGGTTCGGACAGCGGCATGACACACCCGATCGCCGCCGGCGCCTCCGATTCCGCTGAGGCGCGCAGATCAGCACTTATCGCCTATTGCAAGACGACATTTGGCTCCAGAAATGAGGAACGCACCTCAGGGGATTTCCCGAGGGACACGCGGAGCGTGGCGCGGCCAAATGCAAGCGTTGGCCATTCGGCGTGCGCTGTGCGCTTCGGGCCTCAACGAAGAGACCGTCATGACGGATACCGTGCCTGAATCCGACCCTCGCGCTGGCTCCGGCCCGCGTCAAGCGGCGATGACTTCGGCGCCCTCCCCGCTGATCCTCGTCACCGGCGCCGCGGGCAAGGTCGGACGCGCCTTCATCACGCGCCTGCTCGCCAACGACGCCTTTGCCCATTGGCGCGTGCGCGGGCTGTGCCACCAGCGCCCCCTGCCCGCCCATGAACGGGTCGAGTCGGTGTTTGGTGCGATCCAGGACCACACGGCCGTGCTGCGGGCGCTCGTCGACGTGACGCACGTGCTGCACCTGGCCACGAGCAAGGAGACGCCCGAGGACGCGATGGACGTCTCGGTCAAGGGCCTGTTCTGGCTGCTCGAGGGCTGCCGCACGAGCCCGACATTCCGCCAGTTCATCCTGATCGGCGGCGATGCGTCGGTCGGGCACTTCCACTACCCGCATCCGGTGCCGGTGGTCGAGACACAACCACACAGCGCCTACCCGGGCTGCTATGCGCTGTCGAAGGTGCTCGAAGAGACGATGCTGCAGCAGTACCACGTGCAGTACGACCTGAACGGCTGCTGCCTGCGCGCACCCTGGATCCTGGAGAAGGACGACCTGCGTGCGCACCTCGACTTCGGCCCCGATCCGTTCGGTGCGCCGCGCTGGTGCGATGTGGTCGGCCCGGAGGCCGCGGCCGAGCACCTGCGGCGCGGGGCGATTCCGGTGCTGCTCGATCAGGCCGGCGACGGCCTGCTGCGCAACTTCGTGCACGTCGACGATCTCGTCTCGGCAATTTGCGCGGCGATCGACGAACCGCGCGCGCGTCAGCAGCTTATCAACGTGTGCATGGACGAGCCGGTGGACTATGCGCGGCTGGGCGACCACCTGGCGCGCACGCGCGGCTGCCCGCTGGTGCCCATCCGCGCGCACTACCACTCGACCTGGCTCGACAACAGCAAGGCGCGGTTTCTGCTGCGCTGGCGGCCGAAGTACGACCTGCAGCGGCTGGCCGACGCGGCCTGGTCGTACGAGCGCGCGGCCGACGATCCGCGCCACATCTGGTATCCGGGCTGATCCCGCGCGGCGACCACGGGATGGGCGCCGGCCGCACCGAGGTCGCGCGCGCGGTGTTCGGCGCCGACCCGCTCGACGCCGGCGTCGTCGAGCTCGACGGCGAGGCCTTGCGCATCCGCTCGCCGCGCGACGCCATCGCCCACGGCATCGCCTATCTGTCCGAGGACCGCAAGGGCCAGGGCCTGGCGGTCAACATGAGCGTCGCGCACAACGTCTGCATGGCCAACATGGACGCGATCTGCGGCCGCGCCGGTTTCATCCGGCGTGACGCCGAGGCGGCCGCGACGCAGTCGTATGTCGAGTCGCTCGGCATCCGCACGCCGGGCATCCACCAGGTCGTGCGACTGCTGTCGGGCGGCAGCCAGCAGAAGGTCGTCATCGCGAAGTGGCTGTTCCGCGATTCGTGCGTGCTGTTCTTCGACGAGCCGACCCGCGGCATCGACGTCGCCTCGAAGTTCGCGATCTACACGCTGCTCGACGCGCAGGCGGCGCGCGGCATCGGCGTCGTGCTGATCAGCTCGGAGCTGCCGGAGATCCTCGGCATGACCGACCGTGTGGCCGTGTTCCACGCGGGCCGGATCACAGGCCTGCTCGACACGCGCAAGACCGACCAGGAAGAAATCATGCACCTCGCGTCGGGCCGCCGGCGCGTCCATTGAATCCATGAACGACAAGCAAAGAGCCCTGTTCCAGAAGTTCGCCGCACTCGCGAGCCTGCTCGTGCTGACCATCGTGTTCTCGTTCGTCAGCACCTCGTTCCTGTCGGTCGGCAATACGATGACGGTCGCCTTGCAGGTGACCTCGATCGCCTACCTCGGCATCGGTGCGAGTGGCCACCTCGGGGTGAAGACCGCCGTCGAGATCATCCAGGGCAAGAAGGTGCCGAAGTTCCGCGACACCGGCGTGCTGATGGTCACGAAGAAGAACGTCGACAGCGCCGAAGCGAAGAACGTGCTGTACTGAGCGAGCGCACCCTGCCGGCCCGCCTCGTCGCCAACCGCCATGCCTGTCCCCGGATGAAAGCTTCCACATTGCGGCCCCTGCCCTGGGGGGACCCCGGGATGACGGCGCTGGGACTCGGCGGCGCGGCGCTGGCGGGCCTGTACACGCCGACACCCGAGCCCCAGGCGCACGCGACGCTGCGCGCCGCGTGGGACGCCGGCCTGCGCTACTTCGACACGGCGCCGTACTACGGCCATACGCTGGGCGAACACCGCATGGGCGCCTTCCTGCGCGAATGCGTGCGCGACGAGTTCGTCCTGAGCACGAAAGTGGGCCGCCTGCTGCGGCCCGATGCCAGCGTGCGGCCGATGGACAACGGCTGGGCACAGCCTCTGCCCTTCAGGCCGCACCATGACTACAGCTACGACGGCGTCATGCGTTCCTTCGAGGACAGCCTGCAGCGCCTCGGCCTCGAGCGCATCGACATCCTGTTGGTGCACGACATCGGACGCCGAACGCACGGTGCCGGCCATGACGTCCACTGGTCTGCGCTGACCGGTGGCGGTGGCTTTCGCGCCCTCGAAGAACTGCGCGGCGACGGCCGGATTCGCGGGTTCGGCCTCGGCGTCAACGAAGCCGAGGTCGTCCACGACAGCATGCAGGAGGCGAAGCTGGATTGCACGCTGCTGGCGGGCCGATACACGCTGCTCGAGCAGGACAGTCTCGCCGTGCTCGACGAATGCGCGCGCCACGGCAACGCGATCGTGGTGGGCGGCCCGTTCAACTCGGGGCTTCTCGCGGGCAAC
Source organism: Piscinibacter sp. (assembly GCA_035513255.1). Classification (GTDB taxonomy): domain Bacteria; phylum Pseudomonadota; class Gammaproteobacteria; order Burkholderiales; family Burkholderiaceae_C; genus Albitalea. Next base: position 10,738 of record DATKCI010000301.1, read on the forward strand.
GGCAAGTTCGACTATGCCGACGCGCCGGCCGACGTGCTGGCCCGCTCGGACGCCTTGCGCGCCGCTTGTGCCGCGTTCGGCGTCGCCGTGCAGGCCGCAGCCCTGCAGTTTCCCCTCGCGCATCGGGCCTGCGTCACCTGCCTGACCGGGGCTCGATCGCCGCAAGAGCTCGAACAGAACCGTGCCTGGTTCGAGCAGGCGATACCTGCGTCGTTGTGGCGCGCGCTGCGGTCGGCCGGCCTCATCGCCGAAGCGGCCCCCTGTCCGGGAGACCCTTCGTGAACCGCACGCCGCGCGTCGACGCGCACCAGCACTTCTGGCGCCTGGCCGACCGACAGGGCCACTGGCCGCCGCCGGCGCTGGCGGCAATCCACCGCGACTTCACCCCGGCCGACTTCGAGCCGCTGCGCGATCGTGCCGGCATCGACGCGACGGTGTTGGTCCAGTCGATGCCGAGCGAGCAGGAGACGCGGGAACTGCTTCGGATCGCGCACGAGCATGCGTTCGTGCACGGCGTCGTCGGATGGGTTGACATGAAGGCCGCGGATGCGCCGCAACGCATCGACGCGTTGGCGGCAGACCCTCTGCTCAAGGGCCTGCGCCCGATGTTGCAGGATCTGCCGGCGGACGACTGGATCGCCGATTCTGCAGTGGACCCCGCAAGCCGGGCGATGCAGCGGCACCACCTGGTATTCGAGGCGCTCGTGATGCCGCGCCACCTCGCCGCGCTCGAGGCCTTCGCGTCGCGGCACGGCGAGCTGCAAGTCGTCATCGATCATGGCGCAAAACCCTCGATCGCGACCGGCGAGATCGACGCCTGGCGCGCGGCGATGGCGCGGCTGGCCGGGCTGCCGCACGTGGCCTGCAAGATGTCCGGCCTGCTGACCGAGGCCAGACCGCGCGGAACCGTCGAGGACCTGCTGCCGTACGTGCAGACACTGTGGGAACTGTTCGGCCCGCAGCGGCTCGTGTGGGGCAGCGACTGGCCGGTGCTGCGGCTGGTTGACGACTACCAGGCATGGCTCGACATGAGCGTGGCCCTGCTCGACGCCGTCGCCCCGTCGGCGACGGCGACCGAACGGGCTGCGGTACTCGGCGGCAACGCCGTGCGCCTGTACCGCCTCGACACCCCCGGTGTCCGAACCCACGGCTCGCACCCCGCATCGATCCCATGCTGACCGTCGTCTGTGCTGCCTCCCCGCTGAACCTGTTGGCCGAGGACCGCCCGCGGCCGCTGCGCGCCGCCGGCGAGGTGCTGCTGCGCGTCAAACGCGTAGGCGTGTGCGGCACGGACCTGCACATCTACCCCGGCAGCCAGCCCTACCTGTCCTACCCGCGGGTCATGGGCCACGAGCTTTCGGGACTGGTGGAGGAGGCCGATGCCGACAGCGGCCTCGCGGCGGGCGACCCGGTCTACGTGATGCCTTACCTGTCCTGCGGCAGCTGCGTTGCCTGCCGCCAGGGCAAGACCAACTGCTGCGTGCGCATCGAAGTGCTGGGGGTGCATCGCGATGGCGCGTTCACCGAGTACCTCAGCGTGCCGCGCCCGTTCGTGCACAAGGCCGACGGCATCACGCTCGACCAGGCGGCGATGCTCGAGTTCCTGGCCATCGGTGCGCACGCCGTGCGGCGCGGCGACGTCGGCGCGGGCCAGCGTGTGCTGGTCGTCGGCGCCGGTCCGATCGGGCTGGCGACGACGATCTTCGCGAAGCTTGGCGGCGCGCTGGTGACGGCCATCGACGGTCGGCGCGACCGCCTGGACGTCGCCTTGAAGGACGTCGGCGCCGCGGCCGTCGTCGTGCTGGGCGCTGCTGCACGAGCGCTGGCGCGCCGACCCCGATGCTGCGCTGACCTTGTTGCCGTGCGAGCTCGTGTCGCGCAACGGCGAGCAGTTGCGCGAGATCGTTCTGCGGCTCGCCGGTGCATGGTCGTGCCCGGCGGCTTCTGGCGACTGGCTGCGCAGCCACGTCGTGTGGGCCAACTCGCTCGTCGACCGCATCGTCTCCGAGGCGCTCGGCCCGGTCGGCGCGATCGCCGAGCCCTACGCGCTGTGGGCGATCGAGCGGCAGCCGCGGCTGGTGCTGCCTTGCACGCATCCGGCGATCGTGCTGACCGACGAGCTGGTCCGTTTCGAGCGGCTCAAGCTGTTCCTGCTCAACCTCGGCCACACGCTGCTGGCCGACGGCTGGATGCACGGCGGCCACCCCGCCGACATGTCGGTGCTGCAGGCGATGCACCACCCGGCGTTGCGCCGCGCGCTCGAGGAGGCCTGGCTCATCGAGGTGCTGCCGGTGTTCGACGCGCTCGGCCAGGGTCAGGAGGCGCGCACCTACCTCGTTGGCCTGCGCGACCGCTTGCTGAACCCCTTCCTCGTCCACCGCGTCGCGGACATCGCGCAGAACCACCGGTTGAAGGTCGAGCGGCGTATCGCGCCGCTGGTGAAGCTCGCGCAACAGCCCTTCGATCGCGAAGCGACCCCGTCCTGAGGTATCGAAGGATCAGGGCGAATGGGTCTCTTCGCGAGGCCGGGTCCCACCAGGGCGTGGTGTGCTCTTGAGAAACAAAACCTGTGGCGAACCAAAGCCCGCTCAGAACGGCGAGTCCGGGAAGTAGTACTGCTTCGCGTTGTCCTTCGTGATCAGGACGGACGGAATGATGGTCTTCTCCGGCAGCGGTTCGCCCTTGGCGCGCGCGCGGGCCGTGAGCCTCATCGCGTCGGCGATCATGCTCGGCGAGTAGGTCACGTCGGCGGTGACGAGCTTGTCGCCGTCCATCACCTTCTTGATGTACTCCTTCGAGCCGGCGCCGCCGAGTACGAGCTTGACGTCGCTGCGCCTGGCCTGCGCGATCGCCTTCTGCACGCCGACGGCCATGTCGTCGTCCGAGGCCCAGACGGCGTCGATCTGCTTGAAGCGCGTCAGGTAGTCCTGCATCACCTTGAACGCGTCGTCGCGGTTCCAGTTGCCGTGCTTCGCGTCGAGCACCTTGATGTCGGGGTGCTCCTTCATCACCGCGTTGAACGCGTCGACGCGCTCGTTGTCGATCACCGTCGGGATGCCGCGCAGCACGACGACGTTGCCCTTGCCGCCGATCGCTTTCGCGAGGTACTCGCCCGCCACCTTGCCGAAGCCGGGGTTGTCGCCGGCGACATAGGCGTCCTGCGCAGTCGGGTCGGTCAAGCCGCGGTCGACCACGGTCACGAACACGCCCTTGTTCTTCACTTGCGCCACCGGCTGCGTCAGCGGCGCCGACTCGAACGGCAGGATCACCAGCGTGTCGATCTTGTTCACGGTGACCAGGTCCTGCACCTGGTTGGCCTGCTCGGACGCGGAGCCCGCGGTCTTCACCATCACCTTCAGGCCCGGGATTTCCTTTTCGAGTTCGGCGCCGGCGCGCTTGGCCCAGTACACGACGCCGCCGGTCCAGCCGTGTGTGGCGGCCGGGATGGACACGCCCATCACGACCTTCTTCTGGGCCCACGCCGGCGGGGCGGTCAACGAGGCCACGGCGGTCAGTGCCAGTGCGGCACTTGTAAAGAGTCTGCGATGCATGCTTGTCTCCGGATTTTCAGTTGGACAGGAACTTCGTCGGGCCGCGAATCGCGCCGCGGTCACCGGCCACATCAACGCCGCCCTCGTTGCAGGAAGGCCACGATGATGATCACCACCCCCTGCACCGCAGCGTTGAGGTACACGCTGATGATGCTGGTCAGGTTCAGGATGTTGCTGATGACGGACAGCAGCACGGCGCCCACCACAGTGCCGAACACGCTGCCGCTGCCGCCCTTGAGCACGGTGCCGCCGACGATCACGGCCGCGATCGCCTCGAGCTCCCACAGCAGGCCCGTCGTCGGCGACGCCGAGCCGAGCCGGGGCACGTACAGCACGGTGGCCACGCCGACGCAGGCGCCGAGCAGAACGTACGAGACGATCTTCACGCGGTCGACCGCCACGGCCGCATAGCGCGCAACCTGCTCGTTGCTGCCGATGGCCTGCACGTAGCGGCCATAGCGCGTGCCGTTGAGCAGGAAGCCTCCGGCAAAGGCCATCGCGGCGAAGACCCAGACCGGCACCGGCAGGCCGAGCAGGCTGCCGTAGTAGACGGGCGCGTAGGCGTCGGCGATCGTGCCGTCGAGCGTGATCGCGCCGCCGTCGGCCAGCCAGGTCAGCACGGCCCGGAAGATGCCGAGCGTGCCGAGCGTGACGATGAAGGGCTCGATGCTGCCCTTCGTGATCAGCAGGCCGTGCGCGAGGCCGAACAGCACGCCCATCGCGATCGCGGAGGCCAGGCCGGCCAGCACGACCGTCACCGGCGAGCCGAGGTGCGGCGCGAGCGCGTTCATCAGCAGGATTTCCGCGCCGGCGATCAGCGCGGCCATCGAGCCGACCGACAAGTCGATGCCGCCGCCGATGATGACGAAGCACATGCCCACCGCGATGATGCCGATGAACGCGGTGCGGGTGAGCACGTTCATCGCGTTGTCCCAGGCAGCAAAGTCCGAGTTGAGCAGCTGGCCCGCGATGCAGACGAGCACGAGGCCGATCAGCGGCCGCGCACCGACCAGCCTGCGCGCGAGCCGGCGAGCGAGGGGCGCCTTGGCCGCGGCGCCGGCATCGGCGCCGGCATCGGCGTCGGGCTCGAGCGGCGCGGCGACGGTGTCAGTGGGTGCCTGTGACATGCGCGATGAGTTCCTCTTCGGTCAGTTGCGCGGCGGCGAGCGTCGTCTGCACGCGCCCGGCGCGCATCACGACGACGCGATGACACAGGCCGATCAGCTCGACGAGCTCGGACGAGACGACGGCGATGCCGCGGCCTTCGTCGGCGAGGCGGCGGATCAGAAAGTAGATGTCGCGCTTGGCACCGACGTCGACCCCGCGCGTCGGCTCGTCCAGCACGACGACGCGCGGGCCCGGCTGCAGCACCTTGGCGATCGCCAGCTTCTGCTGGTTGCCGCCCGACAGGGACGACGCCGGCGCGTCGAGGTCGTTGCAGCGGATGCCGAACTCGGCCACGGCCTGCTGCAGCGCGCGCTGCTCGGAGCGATGGTCGAGCCACGGGCGCGCATGGCGGTCCAGATCCATCAGCGTGAGGTTGTCACGCAGCGGCAGCCGTACGTGCAGCCCGCGGCCTTTGCGGTCCTCGCTGAGATAGGTCACGCCGTGCTGCGCCGCCTGCTTCGGCGAGGCGAAGCGCACCGGCACGCCGGCCAGCCGCAGCTCGCCGCCGCGGCTCGGCCGCAGCCCGAGCAGGCCCTCGAACAGCTCGGTGCGGCCGGCGCCGACCAGACCGGCGAAACCGAGGATCTCGCCCGCGCGCAGCTCGAAGCTCACCTCATGCGCCCAGCCCGGCACCGACAGGCTGCGCACCTCCAGCAGCGGCGGGCCGTCCGGCGCCGGCGTCTTCGGCGGGAACATGTCCGACAGTTCGCGGCCGACCATCAGGTTGGCCATCTGCAGGCGCGAGACGCTCGCCGTCGGCGCGCGCGCGACGAAGCGGCCGTCGCGCATCACGACGATCTCGTCGGTGATGCGCTCGACCTCGTCGAGCTTGTGCGAGATGTAGACGATGGACACGCCCTGCGCGCGCAGCCGCCGGATCAGTGCGAACAGGCGCTCGGTCTCGGTCGGCGTCAAGGTCGCCGTCGGTTCGTCCATCACGAGCAGCCGGGCCTGGCGCGACACGGCCTTCGCGATCTCGACCAGCTGTTTCTCGGCGACGATCAACTCGCGCGTGCGCGTGTCGGGGTCGACGTCCAGGCCGACCTGCTGCAGCGCCTGCGCCGCCTCGCGCCGCATCGCGGCATTGTCGAGCCGCCAGCCGCGCACGCGCTCGTGGCCGAGGAAGATGTTCTGCGCGACCGTCAGGTCATCGGCCAGGTTGAACTCCTGGTGGATCATCACGATGCCGGCCGCCTCGGCCGCGCGCGAATCGGCGAAGTGCTGCGCCTGCCCGTCGATCAGCAGTTCGCCGCCGTTCATCGTTTCGTAGCCGGCAAGGATCTTCATCAGCGTGGTCTTTCCGGCGCCGTTCTCGCCGAGCAGGCCGACGACGCGGCCGGGCTCGAGATCGAAGCTGACGCCATGCAGCACGCGCACCGGCCCGAACGTCTTGACGACTTCGCGGAAGCTCACCTGCAGTGCCACGCCGTGCCCCGGTCCCTACAGCCGCACCCAGCGGCCGCCTTCGTCCGACGAGCGCAGCGCGGCCTCGATGAAGGCCAGGCCCTCGATGCCGTCGGCTATCGTTGGGAAGTCGACGCCCGCGGGCACCGCCTGGCCGGCACGAACGGCGCGGATCGCCTGCGCGATCTCGGCATAGAGCGTCGCGAAGGCCTCGAGGTAACCCTCCGGATGGCCCGATGGCAGGCGGGTGACACGCTGCCCGTCGGACAGCACCGCCGCCGTGCCGCGCGCCACCGTGCGCACCGGCTCGCCGAACGGCGCGTGACGCAGCTGGTTCGGGTGCTCCTGCGCCCATTCGAGCCCGCCGCGGTTGCCGTACACGCGCAGCCGCAGGCCGTTCTCGTTGCCGGGCGCGACCTGGCTCGCCCACAACGACCCGCGGGCACCGTTGGCCAGCCGCAGCATCACCTGCACGTTGTCGTCGAGCGCGCGGCCGGCGACGAAGGTGCTGAGCTCGGCCGCGAGTTCCACGGTCTTCAGCCCGGTCACGTAGTTCAGCAGATTGAACGCGTGAGTGCCGATGTCGCCGATGCAGCCACCGGCGCCGGAGCGCTTGGGGTCGGTGCGCCAGGCGGCCTGCTTCTGGCCGGTGGCTTCGAGCCGTTCGGTCAGCCAGTCCTGCGCGTACTCGACCTGCACGACGCGGACATCGCCGAGCGCGCCCTCGCGCACCAGCTGGCGCGCATGGCGCACCATCGGATAACCGGTGTAGTTGTGGGTTACCGCGAACAGCCTGCCCGTCTCCTGCACGAGCGCCTTCAGGCGCCGCGCGTCGGCGAGCGTCGTCGTCACGGGCTTGTCGCAGATGACGTGGATGCCCGCGCGCAGAAAGGCCTCGGCCGCCGGCGCGTGCTGGTCGTTCGGCGTGACGATCGCCACCGCCTCGATGCCGTCGGCGCGCGCACCCTCCTCGCGCGCCATCGTGCGGTAGTCGGGGTAGGCGCGCGGCAGGCCGATCGCCTCGGCCGAGCGCAGCGCCTTGCCCGGCTCCGAGGACAGCGCGCCGGCGACGAGCACGTAGTGGTCGTCGAGCCGCGCAGCGATGCGGTGCACCGCGCCGATGAACGCGCCCTCGCCGCCGCCGACCATGCCGAGACGGATCCGCCGGCCGGCACCCGAGGCGTCGCGCGATGCTCCGATGGGCATGACCGGTTCTCCTCAGCGCCCGGCCAGGCCGAGCATGCGATCGATCTGTGCGCGATCCGTTTCGCCGCCGGCGAAGTCGTCGAAGGCCTTCTCGGTGACGCGGATCATGTGGCGCTTGATGAACTCGGCGCCTTCGGCGGCGCCCGCCTCTGGGTGCTTCAGCGCGCACTCCCACTCGAGCACGGCCCAGCCGTCGTAGCCGTACTGCGCCATCTTCGAGAAGATGGCGCCGAAGTCGACCTGGCCGTCGCCGAGCGAACGGAAGCGGCCGGCGCGGTTCACCCACGGCTGATGACCCGAGTACACGCCTTGCCGGCCGGTCGGCCGGAACTCGGCGTCCTTGACGTGGAACGCCTTGATGCGCTCGTGGTAGATGTCGATGAACTCGAGGTAGTCGAGCTGTTGCAGCAGGAAGTGCGACGGGTCGTAGTTGAGGCAGCAGCGCGGATGCTGGTTGACGCGCTCGAGGAACATCTCGAAGGTCGCGCCGTCGAACAGGTCCTCGCCGGGATGGAGCTCGAAGCAGACGTGGCAGCCGGCCTCGTCGAAGGCGTCGAAGATCGGCCGCCAGCGCTTCGCGAGTTCGTCGAATGCGGCCTCCACCAGACCGGCCGGGCGCGGCGGCCACGGGTACAGGTACGGCCAGGCCAGCGCGCCGGGGAAGCTCACGTTGCTCGTGAGCCCGAGGTTGCGGCCGGCCCTGGCCGACAGCAGCATCTGCTGCACAGCCCAGCGCTGGCGCTCGGACGGGTTGCCGTGCACGGCGGCCGGCGCGAACGCGTCGAAGGCGTCGTCGTAGGCCGGGTGCACCGCCACGAGCTGGCCCTGCAGGTGCGTGCCCAGCTCGGTGACCTCGACGCCGTTCGCCTGCGCGGTGCCCTTGATCTCGTCGCAGTAGGCGCGCGACTCGGCGGCGCGTTGCAGGTCGAACAGCCGCCCGTCCCACGACGGGATCTGCACTCCCTTGAAGCCGAGCTGGCCGGCCCAGCGCGTGATCGCGTCCCAGGAACTGAACGGTGCGTCGTCGCCCGCGAACTGGGCAAGGTAGATGCCTGGTCCCTTGAGGTTGGTGGCCATGAGGGTCTCCTTCGTGGTGCGTCGTTCTCGGCGAGTCAGAGGTAACTCGCGACCAAGTGCTCCAGCCGCTCCTGCCTCGCCGAGCATGGCTGCGGCTCGATGCCGCGCCGCTCGACGTCTCGCGCCAGGTCCTCGAGCGACAAGCCGCCATCGAGGATCGTGCGCCCGCGCTCGCCGTCCCAGCCGGCATAGCGCGCGTCGACGTGGCGCTGCAGCGCGCCGTCGATGACCATCTTCTCGGCGATGAGCAGCGCGCGTGCGCAGACATCCATCGCACTGGCGTGGGCCCACACGAGGTCGTCGGGCTCGATTGACTGGCGGCGCAGCTTGGCGTCGAAGTTCAGCCCGCCGGCGCCGATGCCGCCCCCACGCAGCACGTGGTACAGCGCGAGCGCGACCTGCTGCACGTTGTGCGGGAACTGGTCGGTGTCCCAGCCGAGCATCTCGTCGCCGCGGTTCATGTCGAGCGAGCCGAAGATGCCCAGCGCCTGCGCCAGCACGATCTCGTGCTCGTAGGTGTGGCCCGCCAGCAGCGCGTGGTTTTGCTCGATATTGACCTTCACCTCGTGCTCGAGGCCGTAGGTGCGCAGGAAGCCGTGCACCGCAGCGACGTCGAAGTCGTACTGGTGCTTGGTCGGCTCCGCCGGCTTGGGCTCGATGAGGATCTGGCCCTTGAAGCCGATCCGGTGCTTGTGCTCCACGACCATCGACAGGAAGCGGCCCATCTGCGCGAGCTCGCGCTTCAGGTCGGTGTTGAGCAGGGTTTCATAGCCTTCGCGGCCGCCCCACAGCACGTAGTTCGCGCCGCCCAGGCGATGTGTCACGTCGAGCACGTTGCGCACCTGCGCGGCGGCGTATGCGAAGACGTCGGGGTCGGGATTGGTCGCCGCGCCCGCCATGTAGCGCGGGTGCGAGAACAGGTTGGCGGTGCCCCACAGCAGGCGCACGCCGGTCTGCGCCATCTTGCGCTCGAAGATATCGGCGATGCGGCGCACGTTGTCGTTCGACTCGGCCAGCGTGCGGGCCTCGGGCGCGATGTCGCGGTCGTGGAAGGTGAAGAACGGCACGCCCAGCACCTGGAACAGCTCGAAGGCGACGTCGGCCTTGTGCTGCGCCTGCTGCATCGCGTCGCCGTCCGCGTGCCACGGGCGCGCGAACGTGGCGTCGCCGAACGGATCCGTCCCGGTGCCGACGAAGCTGTGCCAGTAGCAGGCTGCGAAACGCAGCTGGTCCTCCATGCGGCGACCGAGCACGAGCCGGTCCTTGTCGTACCAGCGGTAGGCGAACGGCTCGTCATCGCTCAGCGTGAAGCCGTCGCCCCGGAAGCGCAGCGCGTTGGTGAAAGAGAAGTAGGGACCGTGGGGTCCCGTGTGCAAGGAAGAAGAAGTCGCGGTCATGGCACGGAGTCCGAAGCGTTGAAGACGGGTAAGGGGCCGGGGGCCCGGCGAACGAGGGAATAGAGCTGCGACCAGCCCGCGTGCGCTTCGTCGTAGCGCCGAACAAGCGCAGGCCGGGGCTCGAAAACGCGGGTGGCGTGCGGCCGCGGGAAATCGCTGCGACCGGTCAGCGCCACCTGGGCGAGCCGCGCGGCCCCGAGTGCGGGCCCGTGCGATGCGTCGTCGATGCGGCGCAGCGAGATGTCGAGCATGCTCGCCAGCAGGTCGCACCACAGGCTCGAGCGTGCGCCGCCGCCGATCAGGTCCGCGATCGCAATGTGCGTGCCGGCACCGGCGAGCGCGTCGCGCGCATCGCGGAAGGCGTGCGCAACGCCCTCGAGCACCGCCTGCGTCATCTGCGGGCGGGTCGTGCCGGCCGACAGGTGCAAGAAGGCGCCACGGACCGAGGCGTCGTTGTGCGGCGTGCGCTCGCCGCTCAGGTAGGGCAGGAACCAGCATGGCGCGGGTCCGTCCGCCTGTGCCGGCAACTCGGCGAGCAGGGATTGCTCGTCGCGGCCCGTGCACGCGGCCCACCAGCTGAGCGAGGCCGCGGCGCTGAGCAGCACGCCCATCTGGTGCCACGTCTGCGGCACTGCGTGACAGAAAGCGTGCACGCCGCGCTCGGGCGCCGGAGCGTGGTGCGCGGTGGTCGCCCACAACACGCCGGACGTTCCGAGCGACAGGAACGCGTCACCCGGATTCACCGCGCCCAGCGCGACGGCGCCGGCCGCGTTGTCGCCGGCGCCGCCTGCGACGATCGGCGTGCGCTCGAAGCCCCAACGCTTCACCCACGGCGCACGCAGTTCTCCGGCCGGCATCGTTCCTTCCACCAGGCGCGGCATCCGCGACTCGTCGAGCCCGCAAGCCGCCAGCAGTTCGCCGGACCAGCGCCGCCTCGCGACATCGAGCCACAGGGTGCCCGACGCGTCGGACATGTCCTCGATCGCCTCGCCGCACAGCCGCCAGCGCAGCCAGGCCTTGGGCAGCAGCACGCGGTGCATGCGCGCGAACAAGTCCGGTTCGTGCTGCCTGATCCACAGCAGCTTCGGCGCCGTGAAGCCGGGCATCGCGGCGTTGCCGGTGATCGCGCGCAGCGCGGGCACCGCCGCTTCGAGCAGCGCGCATTGCGGCGCGCTGCGGCCGTCGTCCCACAGGATGCAGGGTCGCAGGACCTCGCCGTCGGCGTCGACGAGCGTCGCGCCGTGCATGTGCCCCGCGAGACCGATCGCGCGCACCGCGCGCAGCGCCGTCGGGTGTTCGGCCACGAGCGCATCCAGGCAGGCGCAGGTGGCGGCCCACCAGTCCTCGGGCTCCTGTTCCGACCAGCCGGGGTGCGGCCGGCTGACCGACAGCGGCGCATGGGCCGTGCCCAGCACGCGCTCGCCGTCCAGCAGCAGGGCCTTCACGCCGGAGGTTCCGAGGTCGATTCCGAGCACCGGAGCAGCGCCGGTGCGACCTGCGGGGTTCGAAGGGGTCGAGGAACGCATTTGTCGAGTCACTCGTTGGCGTTGCGCGAGCGAAGGCGATCGAACAGGACGGCGACGACGATGAAGCTGCCGACGAAAGTGCCCTGCCAGAACGTGCTGATGCCCAGCAGCGTCAGGCTGTTGCGGATCACCTCGATGAGCGCGGCGCCGACCACGGCGCCCCATGCGGTGCCGACGCCGCCCGAGAGGTTGGCCCCGCCGATCACCGACGCAGCGATCACGGTCAGTTCCATGCCCTGCCCCAGCCCCGTGGTGATCGTGCCGAGCCATCCGACCTCGAGGATGCCCGCGATGCCCGCGCACAGCGCGCAGAACATGTACACGCTGACCTTCATCGCCTTGACCGGCACCCCTGTCAGAAGGGCCGCGCGCTCGTTGCCGCCGATCGCAAACAGGTAGCGGCCCCAGCGCGTCCAGCGAAACGCCAGGCTGGCGATCACGAGCAGCACGAGCACGACGATCAGCGGGTTCGGGAGCCGGACCGGATCGGCGAACGGCAGCGCCACCTCCACGAAGCCCCCGCCCAGCGCGAGCAGCAACGACTGATCCGGGCCGAACGAATAGACCATGCGGTTGTTCGACAGCACCATCGCCAGGCTGCGAGCGATCGACAGCATGCCCAGCGTGACGACGAATGGCGGCACCCCGACATAGGCGATCAGCAACCCGTTGAAGGCCCCGACCGCGAGCGAGACGCCCAGCGCCAGCGGCACCGCGAGCCAGATGGACATCCCGGCATTCATCGTCATGCCGATCACCATGCCCGACAGCACCAGCACCGCACCGACCGACAGGTCGATGCCGCCGGTGACGATGACGGCGGTCATGCCGATCGCGATGATCGCCACGAACGCGAAATTGCGTGCGACGTTGAACAGGTTTTGCTGGGTGGCGAACACGTCGCTGGCGAACGCCAGTGAAACGAAGGCCACGACGGCGGCCATCGAGACCCAGAAGGTCTGCTGGCCGACAAGCCACGAGAGCCAGCGGCGATGGACCGGCTTGTCGATCGCCTGCTCGATACTGGATTTCATCAGGAGGTTTTTCGTCATGGCCGCAGGGTGAGTCGGGGCTCAGGCAGTGGCGATGGCGCCCGTGATCAGGCCCGTGACCTCCTCGGGCGAACTCTGCGCGACGGGCTTGTCGGCCACTTTCTCGCCGCGCCGCAGCACGACCACGCGGTCGGCCACCGAGAAGACGTCGGGCATGCGGTGGCTGATCAGCACCACCGCGATCTGGTGATCGCGCAGTCGCCGGATCAGGCTGAGCACCTCGGCCACCTGGCGCACGCTGATCGCGGCGGTCGGCTCGTCCATCAGGACGATCTTCGGATCCGACAGCCGTGTCCGCGCGATCGCGACGGCCTGGCGCTGGCCGCCCGACATGCGGCGCACGAGGTCGCGCGGCCGCGTCTCGGATTTCAGCTCGGCGAACAGCTCGCCGGCGCGCTCGAACATCGCACGGTAGTCGATCCAGCGCACCGGCCCGAAGCCGCGCATGATTTCGCGGCCGAGGAACACGTTCTCCGCCGCAGTGAGGTTGTCGCACAGCGCGAGGTCCTGGTAGACGATCTCGATGCCCTGGCCGCGCGCATCGGACGGCTTGCGGAAGTCGACGGGCCGACCGAGCAAGGTCATCTTGCCGGCGCTGGGCGGGAAGTTGCCAGCGATGATCTTCACCAGCGTGGACTTGCCCGCGCCGTTGTCCCCCATCAACCCCACGACTTCACCGGCGCGCAGGGTCAGCGACACCTCCGTCAATGCGCGGATCGCACCGAAGTGCTTCGAAACGCTCGAGAGTTCCAGAATCGTCATGCGGCTCTCAAGGAAACGCCGGGCCGCCCCAAGGGTCCTTGACCCCAAGGGCCACGAAGGGGCCCCTTCGTGGGCCTCGGGGGGCCTGACGCGAAGCGGCAGGTTTGGGGGCGCTCAGTGGCTGGCGCTATTTCGCCGGGCACTTGCCGAGGTTGGCCGGGGTGCACTCGTCCAGCCCGGTGTAGAGCGGATCGGCCACCTTCTTGCCGTTGATGAGGTCGATCAGCACAGCCGGCGCGCGGTGGCCCATCTCGAACGGGCGCTGGCCGATCTGCGCATGGCTGCGACCGTTCTTCAGCGCATCGAGCTGCGGCGGCAGCGTGTCGCCCGCGATGATGATCAACTCCTTGGACTTGAGCTTGGCCATCACCTGGTCGGTCACCTGCGCGTAAGCCTGCGGACCGAACTGCGCCCAGCCGCCGATCAGGATGAAGGCGTCGAGCTTCGGGTTCTTCGTGAACACGTCGGCCATCTGCTGGTTGGCCAGATCGATCTGGTCGTTCGTGAAGACCGGGCAGCCTTGGATCTCCGTCCAGCCACCCTCGCCCTTCAGGCGATCCAGACCCTTCTTGCCGCCGATCGTGTCGCGAAAGCCCGCGGCGCGTGCGTTGATGTTGTCGGCGGCGACGTTGCCGAGCTGCAGACACACGCTGCCGCCCTTGGGCTTCAGCTGCGTCAGGTGCTTGGCCATCAGCACACCCATGTCGTAGTTGTTCGTGCCGAGATAGGTCGTGCGCAACGCGCGATCCGCGGCGGACAGGTCGGCATCGATCGTCATGATCGGCATCTTCGGCTGCTTGGCCTTCAGCATGTTGGCCATCGCCGGTGCATTCGACGGCGAGATCGCGATGCCGGCCACCCCCTTGTTGATCAAGTCCTCGACGATCTGAACCTCGCCGGCCTCGTCGGCGCTGGACGCCGGACCGGTGTAGAGGCACGTGTACTCCGACTTCGGGTTCTCCTTGTTCCACCGCGCGCAGCCGTCGCCGAGCACGGTGAAGAACGGGTTGTCCAGACCCTTGACCACGACGGCCAGGGTCTTCTTCTGCGCCCAGCCCGAGCCGGCGGCGAAGAGCGCCACCAGCGCCACGCTTGCCATCTTCAGCATTGCCTTGTTCATTCGCTGCTCCTGTTCGTCGCGCGGTCCGCGCGCCGGATTCCTGGTGTGCCGATCCTTGAACCCTGCCGCGGCTCGCCGCACGGGCGAACCGCGTACCGCGGCCCCAGCGATCGTCTCGTCTCGCTCC
>DATKCI010000302.1:0-6296 GCA_035513255.1 Piscinibacter sp.
AGGGACCCCTTCGTGGCCCATGGAGAGGGGACCAAGACATGAACACGCTGAGTCAGCTCCTCCCCCACCTCGTCAACGGCATCAGCCTCGGCCTGCTGTTCGCGCTGATCGCGCTCGGCTTCATGCTGATCGTCGGCGTGATGGAGACGATCAACCTCGCGCACGGCTCGCTGTTCGCGCTCGGCATGTACGTGGCGCTGTTCCTGATGGCGCCGTCGTTCGGCGGCTGGTTCCCGGAACTTCAGGCGGCGTATCTGTCGCTGCCGCTGGGCACGCGCTACGGCATCGCGCTGTTCCTCGCGCCGGTGCTGGTCGGCATCTTCGGCATGGGGCTGGAACTGTGCATGCGGCGCACCTACGGGCGCGATCCGCTGTACGGGCTGCTGCTGACCTTCGGTGCCGCGCTGGTGCTGGAGGAGCTGATCCGCATCGTCTGGGGGTCCACCGAGCGGCAGCTGCCGCTGCCCGAGGCGGTGTCCGGCGCGTTCCTGATGGGCGACCTGATCTACTCGCGCTACCGCTTCTTCGCCGCCGGATTCGCGGTGCTGATGATCTTGCTGTTGTGGCTGTTCATCGAGAAGACGCCCTACGGCGCGATCATCAAGGCCGGCGCGCACGACAGCGAGATGGTGCGCGCGCTGGGCATCAACTTGTCGCGCCTGCGGCTGTTCGTCTTCGCGCTCGGCGTCGGCCTGGCGGCGATCGCCGGCGTGACGATGGCGCCGATCTGGGGTATCCGCCCGCACGTCGGCGTCGATGCGGTCGTGCCGGCCTTCCTGATCATCGTGCTGGGGGGCGTCGGCAGCCTGTGGGGCGCCGTGCTCGCGGGGCTGCTGGTGGGCATGGTGGTCGGGTTGACGGGCGCCTATGCGTCGGAGTGGTCGCTGCTGTCGATGTACCTGCTGTTCATCGCCGTCGTCAGCTTCCGTGCACGCGGATTGTTCGGAAAGAAGAGCGTGCTCGATGCGTGACGCCCGAACCGTCACCCCGGCCCTTCGACAGGCTCAGGACAGGCCGGCCTGCGGCCAAGCCGGGGTCCACGGCGCCCAGTGTCTATCACCGTGGATCCCGACCCCGTGTCGAGCACGGGGCGGCGCTTTCGTCGGGATGACAGGCATACACCATGGCTGACCTAACGGGCCGCATCGCCGTCGTCACCGGCGCCGCCGGCACGATGGGCCGCGCCACTGCAGAAGCGCTGCAGGCCGACGGCTGCCGGCTGGCGCTGATCGACATCGATGCGCGCGCGCTCGACGCCTTGTGCGCCGCACTGCCCGACCCGAGCCTGCCGGTGGTCTGCGACGTGAGCGACGAGCCTGCGGTGGCTGCGGCCTGCGAGCGCATCCGCCGCGAGCTCGGCGACCCCGACATCCTCGTCAACAACGCCGGCATCCTGTCCAACCACAAGGTGCTGCAGACCGGGCTGGCCGAATGGCGGCAGGTGCTCGGCGTCAACCTCGACGGGGCCTTCCTGATGGCGCGAGAACTCGTGCCGGCGATGAAGGCTCGCCATTGGGGCCGCATCATCAACACCGGCTCGCTCGCCGCGAAGACCGGTGGTCTGACCGCGGGCACCGCCTACGCGGCATCCAAGGGCGCGCTGAACTCGCTGACGTTCTCGCTCGCGCGCGAACTGGCGCCGCACGGCGTGACGGCGAACGGCATCTCGCCGGCCTACGTGCGCACGCCGATGCTGACCGAGCAACTCACCGACGTGCAGCGCGACGCCTTGCTGCGCGACATCCCGGTCGGGCGCTTCTGCGAGCCCGAGGAGTTCGCGCACGTGGTGCGGTTTCTCGCCTCGCCGCTCGCCGGCTTCATCACCGGTGAGATCATCGACATCAACGGTGGCCTCCTGATGGACTGACATGCCCGAGACGACTCCCCCGCGCATCCTCCAGCCGGACGATAGCTTCCCCGAACTCGCCGGCCTGTTCGACCTGACCGGCAAGACCGCCTACGTGACCGGCGGCTACGGCGGCCTCGGCGAAGCGATCGCCTGGGGCCTGGCGCAGCGCGGGGCGCGGGTGGCCGTGTGCGGCCGCAGCGTGGAAAAGGCGCAGGCAATGGCGGCGAGTCTGCGCGCCGCGCGGCACGACGCGATCGGCCTCGCGATGGACGCGCATGACGTCGCCGACATCGAGCGCAGCGTGAAGCGCGTGGCCGGGCATTTCGGCGGCATCGACATCCTGATGAACTGCGTGGGCATGCAGCGCGAGGAGCGGCTGCTCGACGTGACCGAGGCCGCCTACGACGAGGTGCTCGCGGTCAACCTGAAGGCCGCGATGTTCCAGGCGCAGGCCGTCGCGCGGGTGCAGGTGCCGGCCGCCGAACAAGGCCGGCGCGGCGCCAAGCAGGTGCACCTGCTGTCGGTGCGTGCGCAGCTCGGGCTGCGCGGGCGCGGCTACTCGGCGTATTGCAGCAGCAAGGGCGGCCTCGTGATGCTGATCCGCCAGCACGCGATGGAGCTCGCGCCGCACGGCATCACCGTCAACGGCGTCGCGCCGACCGTCGCGCGCACGGAGATGGCGCGGCACTGGCTCGAGAACCCGGCGACGCGTGCCCAGATCACCGAGCGTATTCCGCTGGGCCGCGTGGCCGAACCGGCCGACGTCGTCGGCGCGGCCTTGTTTCTGTGCGCGCCGGCGTCAGACTTCGTGACCGGGCAGGTGATCTACGTCGACGGCGGCATCACCGCCAGCCAATGAAGCGACTCAGCGAATGAATTTTCCGTCGACGCTGACCTGCACGAGTTCCACGAACCGGGATCCGGTGTGGCCGCCGGCGGTGAAGTCGAGGTCCATGCCGGCCAGGCGCAGCTTGAGCGAGCGCATCGTCGTGTGCAGCCGCGTGCGGGTCAGGTCGCGGCCGCAGCGCGTCAGCGCCTCGAGCAGCACCCGTGCGTTCAGGTAGCCCTCGAAGCTGTAGTAGCCGATGGGCACCTTGTTCGCCTGTGCCGAGCTGCGGTAGGCCCGCACGACGGGATCGAGCTCGCCCCACGGGTAGGGCACGACCTGCGAGATCGCCAGCCCGCGGGCCTTGGCACCCGCCACCTTCGCGGTGACCTCGCCGGCGACGATGGACATGCCGTAGAACATCGGATGCGTGCCGATGGCCCAGCTGGCCTTCATCAGCTCGCCCGGCAGCACCCCGCCCAGGTACATCAGCACCGCTTGCGGCTGCCCCGCGGCCAGCGTGCCCGCCGCTTGCGCCGCGTTGCTCGCGTCGCCTTTCACCGCGGCCACGCTGACCGGCTGCAGGCCGTGTTTCTCCAGTGCGCCGGAGATCAGCGCACGCGCCTCCTGGCCGCCCGGGTTGTCGAGCACTGCCACGCCGATGCGCGTGACGCCGATGGTCGTGAGGTGCTGGACCAGCACCTCCGCCTCGCGGCCGGACGTCGCGCGAAGGTAGTAGCCCGCTCCCTTGACCTTGTCGCGCGCCGAGTCGGCCACGGCGTAGCCGCCGACCAGCGGCGCGCCGCTTTGCTGCAGCACGTTCGCCGCCGCGGCCGTGGTGGCGGAACCCACGCAGCCGAAGAACCCGAACACCCGCTGCTGCGTCAGCAGCTCCTGGTAGTTGGCCACCGCCTTGTCGGGCCTGAGCTCATCGTCGAGCGACGCGATGCGAACGCGGCGACCGTGAACGCCGCCCGCCGCGGCGTTGGCGTCGAACGCGAGCGCCGCGCCGGCGAGCATCGTCTTGATCTGCTGGCCCAGCGGCCCGCTCAGAATGCCGGTCTGCCCGAACACCACCTCCCCGTCCGATACGCCCGGCTCGGCGCCGCGGACCTGCCCGACGAGCGAAAACGCGGCAGCCGCCGCGACGAATTCCCTGCGCTTCATTCCGTTCCTTCTCAGGTGAGACCTCAAATTGCTTCATATCCTGAAGTAATTTCGTGTCCCGACCGTGAGATGAAGCTCAGGGATTACCCGGCGGTCACCGGTACAAAGTCACGTCGGCTCAGCCTCCAGCGCCACCGCGATCACCGGCGTCGCCGCCGTTCATCAGCAGCGTGACGAGCACCGCCGAGTCGCTGCGTGCCCGCACCGAATGCCGCTGGCGGGCCGGCAGCACGACGAGATCACCGGCGCGCAAGCGCCGCGTGCCGCCTGGCATCACGACCTCGACGTCGCCTTCCAGGCAGTGGATCGTGCATTCGTCGTCCACGTGGTGTTCCGGCTGATCCGAGTGCACCGGCAGCACCAGGTGCAGCAGCTGAATCCGGTCGGTCCTCAGCAGGCTGGTGCTCACCGCATCGACCAGGGCCGCACCGAGCGGGCGAACGCTGACGACGTCGAGGGGCTGGGCGTGAGGCAGGGCCATGATTGCTCCTTGGAGGGGGTCTTGATGGTGCGGGCCGCGTTTGGCAGCCCCAGCGGAAACGACGGGCATTCGGGGTGCCTGCCGTCACCCCTCGGCGGTGGAGGTAGAAGCGCGCGAGATGTTCGTATCGATCGCGATCATTTTTCGGCGCGCTTGCGAGTGAGCACGGTCGCAGGATCGAACTCCGACAGCCGACGAGGCGCTGTGCCGGGAGGCCGCGGCTTGACCTTAACCATGCCGTACCCCGCAGCAGGATCGCTCGGTGCCACCCGGCGCCGCACGAGCAGACGAAGGGTGCCGCTTTCATCGATGAACTCGACCCACGTGCCGGGCGTCAGCCCGTAGAGGGCACGAATCTCGGCCGGGATCACGATCCGCCCCTTCGTGGTGAGCGTTGCAGCGGGCATGGTGACTTCATGGGGGGAGGGAGATCGCAGTGTAGCCATGCCGTTACCGAGTAAGTCGACTTGTCCGGCCAACGTCACGCCGCCGCATCGACCCCCACGTACCGCCACAAGTCCCGCATGAACGGGTGCCGCAGATAGCCGCGCACCCACGGCTGAAGCAGGTCGCTGACGACTTGGTGCGAATGCGCCTTGTACGGCATGTAGGCGGCGAGCATGTTCTTGGCTTCGCGCATCAGCGCGTCGCGCTGCGGCCCGTCGGGCAGCACCATTTGCTGCTCGAACAGGCGGTCGTAGGCCGGCAGCGAGAAGCGCGCGTCGTTCGACTCGGCGGCGTTCGGGCCGTAGGCGATGCCGAGAAAGAACGCGCCGTCCGGCGAGTCTGCTATCCACACGTAGCCCCACATCATCAGCGAGCCGGCGCGGCTCATCTTCAGCAGGTCGGGCCAGTTCGCGATCTCGAATCGGATGCGCAGCCCCACTGCCGTGAGCTGCTTGCGCCACAGTTCGTTGGCGGCGCGCATGCGCTGGTCGGGCGTGGATGCGAGACGCAGCACCAGCGGGCTGCCGTCGGGCTGCTCGCGCCAGCCGTCGCCGTCGCGGTCGACATAGCCGTACAGGTCGAGCAGCGCCTTCGCCCGCGCGGGGTCGTGCTCGCTCATCGTGCTGCGGTAGTCGGCGTCGTAGCCCGACGTGAACGGCGCGATCACCGACTGCGCGACGATGCCCTGGCCGTGGCTGTACAGCCGCAGGCGCTCTTCATCGTTCAACCCGAGGGCGATCGCGCGGCGCAGGGCGACCTTGTCGGGCGAGTAGCCGCCGACGACCGGGTCTTCCATGTTGAAGAAGGTGTGCTGCATCTCCGGCCGCAGCGCCGTTTGCGCGCGGATGCCCTTGCGCGCAAGGTGCGGCGCGATCCTGCCGTTCGGGATCGCGAGCGGCGTGAATTCCTGGGGCAGCTCGAGCTGGTCCAGGCCGCCATTGACGAACGCCAGCCAGCGTGGCTGCGATTCGACGATCACGCTGATCTCCACGCGATCGACCAGCGGCAGCCGCTTGCCGGCCAGGGCGCGCGCGAGATCCTGTGCCTCGGCATCGTCGGCGGCCGGCTCGGCCTCGAAGAACTGCCCGCGAAAGCCCGGGTTGCGCACCAGTTCGATGCTCGACGCGCGCCGCCACCGGCCGAGCCGAAACGGCCCGGTGCCCACCGGGTGCGCCGCGATGTCGTCGCCGTAGGTTTCGACGACCTCGCGCGCGCCCGCGCCGGTGCGCCCTGGGTTGGCGAACTCGAAGTGCAGGCGCGGATGCGGCTCGGCGAGCGTCACGCGGAAGGTGTAGCGGTCGAGCGCGCGCAGGCCCTCGACCTCGCGGTCGTAATCGAAGGGCTGCTTTGTCTTCAGCGCCTGCTCGCGCACTTCAGACAGGCCCAGCACCTTCGCGTTCTGGAACACGTACAGGTGCTCGCTGTTCAGGCGAGGGTCGTAGTAGCGCTTGATCGAATAGACGTAGTCCTGGGCCACGAGCTCGCGCGGTTTGCCGCCGAAGGCCGGGTCGTCGGCGAAGAAGATG
>DATKCI010000303.1:0-6526 GCA_035513255.1 Piscinibacter sp.
TGCCATGAAAGCGCGTCTTCGCCCGCCATGCGTCGTTGCAAATCCTCGCGATACCACTCGGTATCGCTCCGGTTTGCGCCTAGCCTGGCGGACGAATCCATCGCTTTCATTCGGCAAGGGATTTGGGGGACGCTGTACTAGTTCTTCCAGAACCGACGCGCCTCGCGGAAGGCCTTCATCGCCGGCGCGCTGCCTTGCACCAGCACCTCCTCGCGTGCTGCCAGCCAGCCGAGCGCGAAGAGCGCGTGTTGGTCGCTGCCGGCGAGAGGGCGGTAGGCATCTAGCGCCACCATCGTGTCGACGATCGCGCCGAGCCGCTCCTGCAGCTCGCGCAGCGGCTTCAGGTAGCGCTTCACCGCCTGCCGCTTGAACAAGGCGGCCGAGAACTCGGCACCGTAGCGCAGCCGCTTCGCGCGCTTGCGCATCGCGTGGCGAGCGGCGTCGTCGAGCGACGCGAAGCGCGCCGCGTCGGACATCACCTTGCGGTGCCAGCCGTTGAGCCGGCGCGTCAGCACGTCGCGCAGCACGGGCTCGCCGTCGGCCGGCGCCGGCACGTCGGCCTGGGTCAGCGCGAACAGGTCCAGCAGCAGCCCCTGGGCGGGGCCGAGGCGCACGATGAACGCCGGTTCGGCCGCGCCGTCGACGCCAGGCAGCACCGGCACCTCGAAGTCCAGGCCCGCCGCCTGCGCCACCCGGTTCAGCTCGCGCTGCAGCGGCAGCGCGACGGCCGCCTGGTCGCGCGCGGCGCCGAGGCGGCGAAACAGCGCGGTGGCTTGTTCGTCGAGCCCCGGCGAGACCGGCACGTCAGGAAACAGTCGCAGCGCCGAGCGCAGGCGCCGCAGCCCGATGCGCAACTGGTGCACGTGTTCGTCGCCGTACGGGCCGCTCGCCACCTGGCTCGCGTTGGCCGCGATCTGGTCCAGGCACGACAGCAGCACGCAGCGCAGCGCCTGCGCCGGCGACATGTCCGGCGCCATCTCGACCGGCTGGGCGGTGCGGTGCGGCGCCATCGTCTCGCCGCGCGCCAGCAGGCCGCCACGCTCGGCCTTGGTCCGTGTGTCCAGCCACAAGCCATGGCGCAAGACCCAGCGGCGCGCCGTGGCGACGACCGCCAGCGGCGATCCGCTGACGAGTTCGATCTCGAGCTCGCTCACCGGCATGCGCCGGTCGCCGGCGACGATGGCGCCTTCGTCGAACGCGAGTTCGACCGTGCCTTCGCGGGTTCGAACCTGGCGGGCGCGGCGCAGCACGTCGGTGGTGAACTGGGCAAGCAGCGCCGGCGCGGGCGATTCGTCCAGCACCGCGCGCAATCGATCGCCAGCCGGCGTGCCGGCGTGCAGCGCCGGGTCCGCGGACGCCGTGCCGGCCGGCAGCGGCACGTTGTGTTCGGATCGGGTCAGGCCGTCGCTTCCCTTGCCCTTCAGCGTCTGCACCCAGCCCCGCCCCTCGCGGCGAACGCGCAGCGCGAGGCCGGCCTGGGCCAGCGCGCGATCGGCCGTGTCGAAATAAGTGGCCTGCAAGCGCAGGCGCGGCGCCGACTCGCGGCCGCGCAGCGCTTTGTCGATCGCTGCCCGCCGCGTCGCAGGTACCTGCAGCTTCAGTTCGGTCTCTTGCATGACCGGATGATGACGGTCCACCCCCCTTTGTTTGATGAAACCGGCGCGGACGCTGCGCTATTCTTCGCCCTTCATTTTCTCTCCGACCGCACCGTGGGCTTCCTCGACGACCTCAAGCGCCAGGCCGACGCCTTGAAGGCGCAGCAAAGCGGCGACAGTGCCGTGCTCGCACGCCACACCGCGCTGGCCGAAGCGGCCTGCAAGACGGTGTTCTCCTACTTCAACACGCTGGCCGCCCAGCTCGACGTGCTGCGGCCGGCGAGCCCGGCGCGCTTCGCGCTGGACCGGCAGAACACGTTCGACGCGCTGAAGCTGTCGGACTTCCGTGTCGACTCGCGGCGCAAGCAGCTGCGCAACGAAGACGTGTTCGACTACCTCGTGATGCATTGGCAACTCCGCTCCGGCCGCGAACTGCAGCTGATGAAGGACTTCCTGCCCGACATCGAGCGGCTCGAATCGCGCCTGCGCCAAAGCGGTGCCAAGGTCGACCACGAATCGGTGCGCCACCCCGACAACGGCAAGCTGCGGGGCATGCGCTACACCCTCGTCGCCGATTTCGTCGCGAGCGTGCGCGTGACGCCGGACCACGACGCCGGACGGCTGCACTTCCAGCTGCACAACCTCGACGGCTTCGAGGCCGTGTCGGTCGAATTCCCGGCCTTCGAGGTCGGCAGTGCGCGCCTGGACGAACTGGCGCGCTGGCTCGTCGGGCAGCCGCATGCATTCCTGAAGGACGGGCTGAACCTGCGCAGGACCGAAGCGTGACGCCTGTCGTAGCCCGGATGAAATCCGGGGATCGGCGTTGGCCTGCTCACCCACCCCCCGGATTGCATCCGGGCTTGTGCACGTAGCCGCGGCTCCCCCGGTAAAATCGCCGCCAATCACTTCAGCGCCCGCCGTCCGTCGGGCCAGCCTGCCATGCCGCTGTTCTGGAAGCCCTACACGTCCGACGTCACCCAGTTCATCGAGGAACTCAAGGCAAAGAAGCCCACGCTCGAGGCCGAACAGCGTGCCGGGCGCGCGCTGCTGTGGGACAAGCGCCTCGACCGTGATGCGCAGGCCGAGTACGGCGAGGCGGCCGTGCCGCAGCAGCCCTACGTCTACCAGACGAAGGTTTCCTGAACCCGGGCCGGATCGCCTTCGTGAGTGACGACCTGATCGCGCAGGCGCCGCAGCCTGCGGTGCCGGACATGCCGCCCCCGCCCGCCGACGTGCTGCCCGCGGAGGTCGACCGCGTGGCGATGGCGCGGCTGTACGGCGAGCCGTTGTTCTCGATGCCGCAGGACCTGTACATCCCCCCGGATGCGCTGGAGGTCTTTCTCGAAGCCTTCGAAGGTCCGCTGGACCTGCTGCTGTACCTGATCCGCAAGCAGAACTTCAACATCCTCGACATCCCGCTGGCCGACGTGACGCGCCAGTACCTCGCCTACGTCGAGCAGATCCGCAAGACCAACCTCGAACTCGCGAGCGAGTACCTGCTGATGGCGGCGATGCTGATCGAGATCAAGTCGCGCATGCTGCTGCCACCGAGGAAGTCGGCCGACGGCCACGAGCCGGAAGACCCGCGCGCCGAACTGGTGCGCCGGCTGATCGAGTACGAACAGATGAAACTCGCCGCCGCGCGGCTCGATGCGCTGCCGGTGCTGGGCCGCGACTTCCTGCGCGCGCAGGTCGTCATCGAGCAGTCGCTCGCGCCGCGCTTCCCCGACGTCGACGCCGACGACCTGCGCGCCGCCTGGCTCGACATCCTCAAGCGCGCCACGCTGACGCAGCACCACACGATCACCCGCGAGCAGCTGTCGGTGCGCGAGCACATGAGCATCGTGCTGCGCACGCTGCAGGGCCGCAAGTTCGTCGAGTTCGAGGACCTTTTCGACACGACACGCGGCACGCCGGTGCTCGTCGTCACCTTCATCGCGATGCTCGAGCTGGCACGCGAGCGCCTGCTGGAAATCACGCAGGCCGAGGCCTTCGCGCCGATCTACGTGCGGCTGGCCTACCAGCCGTCCTGATCGCTCCAACCCTCACGGCCCGCACAGCGGGATTCACGAGATGCAGCAAGCACCCGTTCAGCTTCACCGCCCCGTCCCGCGCACTGCGAGCGTTCGCTGGACGCCCGAAGCCGTCGAAGCACTGTTCGAACTGCCGTTCAACGAACTGCTGTTCCGTGCCCAGACCGTGCACCGGGAGCACTTCGATCCGTCCGAGGTGCAGCTGTCCACGCTGTTGTCGATCAAGACCGGCGGCTGTCCGGAGAACTGCTCGTACTGCCCGCAGTCGGTGCACTTCGACACCGGCGTCGAGGCCACCGCGCTGATGGGGCTCGATGCCGTGCTCGATGCCGCGCGCCGCGCGAAAGAGGCCGGCGCGACGCGGTTCTGCATGGGTGCCGCCTGGCGCGGCCCGAAAGACCGCGACATCGAGAAGGTCGCGGCACTGGTGAGCGGCGTGAAATCGCTGGGCCTAGAAACCTGCGCGACGCTGGGCATGCTCGGCGACGGCCATGCCGAAACACTGCGCGATGCGGGGCTGGACTACTACAACCACAACATCGACAGCGCGCCCGACAAATACGCCGACATCATCACGACCCGGCAGTTCGATGACCGGATCGACACGTTGACCAAGGTGCGCGATGCCGGCGTGAAGGTCTGCTGCGGCGGCATCGTCGGCATGGGCGAATCGCGCTCGCAGCGCGCCGCGCTGATCGCCACGCTCGCGAACATGTCGCCGTACCCAGAGTCGGTGCCGATCAACCACCTCGTTCAGGTCGAGGGAACGCCGCTGCACGGTCTCGATGCGCTCGACCCGTTCGAGTTCGTGCGCACGATCGCCGCGGCGCGCATCACGATGCCCGAGGCGATGGTGCGCCTGTCGGCCGGCCGCCAGCAGATGGGCGAGGCGGTGCAGGCGCTGTGCTTTCTGGCCGGCGCAAACTCGATCTTCTACGGCGACAAGCTGCTCACCACCGGCAACCCGGACGTGAAGGCGGACCAGGCGCTGCTGGCCAAGCTCGGAATGAAGACGGCATGAGCGATGCAGCCCGCAAACCGCTGACCTTGCACCGCCTCCGCGAGATGCATGCGCAAGGCGAGCCGATCACGATGCTGACCTGCTACGACGCGTCGTTCGCGCGTGTGCTCGACGACGCCGGCGTCGACTGCCTGCTGGTCGGCGACTCGCTCGGCATGGTGCTGCAAGGCGAAACCAGCACGGTGCCGGTCACGCTGGCGGACATGGCCTACCACACGCGCTGCGTCGCGCGCGGCAACCGCAACGCCTGGGTCATCGGCGACCTGCCGTTCGGCAGCTACCAGCGGTCTGCGGCGCAGGCGATGGAGAGCGCGACCGTGCTGATGCAGGCCGGCGCGCAGATGGTCAAGTTCGAAGGCGGCGGCTGGACGACCGAGACGGTGCGGTTCCTGGCGCAGCGCGGCATCCCCGTGTGCGCGCATCTCGGCCTCACGCCGCAGTCGGTGCACGCGCTCGGCGGCTATCGCGTGCAGGGCCGCAACGACGAGTCGGCCGCCACGTTGAAGATGCACGCGCTCGAGCTGGCCGAGGCCGGCGCTGCAATGCTGGTGCTCGAACTGGTGCCCAGCGCGCTGGCGAACGAGGTGACACGTGCCGTCAACATCCCTGTGATCGGCATCGGCGCCGGCCGTGGCTGCTCCGGGCAGGTGCTGGTGCTGCACGACATGCTGGGCCTCACGCGCGGCAAGCTGCCGCGTTTCGTGCGCAACTTCATGGAAGGTTCACCGTCGGTGGACGCAGCGGTCCGCACCTATGTGAACGACGTCAAGGCACGGCGTTTTCCCGACGACGCGATCCACGGGTACTGAGATGAAGACACTGCGCACCGTCGCCGAACTGCGCGCGCTGTTGCCCGAAGCGCAGGGCTGCGCCTTCGTGCCGACGATGGGC
Organism: Piscinibacter sp.; assembly: GCA_035513255.1. Taxonomy (GTDB): domain Bacteria; phylum Pseudomonadota; class Gammaproteobacteria; order Burkholderiales; family Burkholderiaceae_C; genus Albitalea. The sequence continues at coordinate 5,541 of DATKCI010000303.1, forward strand.
AACCTGCACGAAGGCCACCTGAGCCTCGTCCGGCAAGCACGCAGCCACGGCCTGCCGGTCGTCGCGAGCATCTTCGTCAACCGCCTGCAGTTCGCGCCGCACGAGGACTTCGACCGCTATCCGCGCACGCTGGCGCGCGACGCCGAACTGCTCGCCGCCGCCGGCTGCGACATCGTGTTCGCGCCCGACGAACGCGAGCTCTATCCGCAGCCGCAGACCTTCAAGGTGCAGCCCGATCCGGCGCTCGCCGACATCCTCGAAGGCCACTTCCGGCCCGGCTTCTTCACCGGCGTCTGCACAGTGGTGATGAAACTCTTCGGCTGCGTTCGCCCGCGGGTCGCCGTGTTCGGCAAGAAGGACTATCAGCAGCTGATGGTGATCCGCCGCATGGTCGAGCAGTTCGCGATGCCGGTTGCGATCGAGGCGGGAGAAACCTGCCGCGCGGACAGCGGCCTCGCGCTGTCGTCGCGCAATGGCTATCTGAGCGACGCGGAGCGTGCAAAGGCGACCGAGTTGGTGACGGCGCTTCGTGTGCTGGCGCAGCGGTATCGGGACGGGTCCGGCGGGTTGGCCGATCTGGAGGCGCAGGCGCTGGCCGAGCTGTCGACGAACGGCTGGAAGCCCGACTACCTGACGATCCGCCGGCGCGAGGACTTGGGCGCGCCGCATCAATCGGGTGATCCGCTCGTGGCGCTGGGCGCGGCGCGGCTCGGCCCCACGCGGCTGATCGACAACGTCGAGTTTTCGTAGCCTCTGGATGCAATCCCATATGCGCTCACCTGCCGTCACCGCGCGCCGTCACCCCGGCGAAAGCCGGGGTCCACTGGTGGAGTGCCTCCTGCTGGAGTGCTTCCGAGCAGGTTGATTTGTTCGTGTTGCAGGCCGGGTCCCGCCCCGGCGGGCGGGTAACTTTCATTTGCTGGCCCAAATGAAAGCCACCAAAGCAAAGGGCCTCGAATGCAACACCATGCACTTTCACCGTTGAC
>DATKCI010000304.1:0-39737 GCA_035513255.1 Piscinibacter sp.
AGTCACCGCCCCCGCCACCGCGGCGGTGCCGGCGCTGTACACGCAGAACTGCTCGGCCTGCCACATTGCCGGCGTGGCCGGCGCGCCCAAGCTCGGCGACAAGGCCGCCTGGGCGCCGCGCATCGCCCAAGGGATCGACGCGATGACGGCCACCGTCATCAAGGGCAAGGGCGCGATGCCGCCGAAGGGCGGCACCACCGCGAGCGAAGCCGAGATCAAGCAGGTGGTGACCTACATGGCGAACGCGTCGAAGTAGGCGCACGCGACTTCGCGACGAGCCGGCCCGCGGGCCGGCTTTTTCTCGGGCGTCAGCGCGACGCTTCCGGGCCGGCCTGCGGACTCAGCCGATAGCCGAAGCGCCCCGGTAGCTCGTCGAATCGAACGGGAGACGGCTGCCAGTGGCCGGCTTCCACCTGCTGCGCGGCGAGTTCCATGTCCAGCGTGTGGACGATGCCCAGGCCGATGTCGGTCGCAAGAAACAGCCGGCCGTTTTCGTCGAGCCACGCGGTGTCGACCCTCGCCTCGCGGCCCGTGTGGCTGTGGACCTCCAGTTGGCCGTCCTGTGCGGACAGTCGCCAGACCCACGGCGCCGCTTCGAGCTCCACATAGACGCGCTGCGGGCCGTTCTGGAAGAACCAGCAGCCGGCCTCGTCGCTCGCGTAGTTGCGGTGGATGAATTCGCGCAGCTTGTCGTGCAGGATGCGGCTGCCCTTGACCTGCGGAAACGGTCCCGCCGCTTGCACGCGGTCGTCTCGCATGTACCAGTCGCCGCGCGCGTCCAGCGCCAGCCACCCGTGGCAGTGCGGCACGTTCGGCCATTTCTTCAGCGCTGCCTTGACGATCTCGTCCATGGCACGAGTGTCGTTCACAGGCGGGATTTCATCCAGGCCATCACCCCTTCGGGCAGTGCGAGTACATGCGCCGGAAAGCGGCCCGCGGGGAAGCCCACGTGGCCGCCGTGCGCCGGCTGCCACAGCGTGACATGGGCGCCGACCTCATGCGGCGCCGGCAGGCAGCCCGCCGGCACGAACGGGTCGTTGCGCGCATTCAGCACCAGCGCCGGGATGCGGATGCGGTGCAGGTGCGGCTTGGCCGAGCCGCGCGACCAGTAGTCGTCGGTGCCGCGAAAGCCGTGCAGCGGCGCGGTGAACACGTCGTCGAACTCATACAGGTCGCGCGCGGCGATCAGCCGCTCGCGATCGAAAAGGCCGGGATGCTGCGCCAGCTTGCGCAGCGCCTTCGGCACCATCGTGCGCAGGAACATCCGCGTATAGACGAGGCGGTTGAAACCGCTGCCGATGGCCCGGCCGCCCGCGGCCAGGTCGATCGGCGAGCACACGGCGGCGACGGCGCTCGCCGTGTGCCGTGCCGTTTCACCCGCTTCCTGCGCCCAGCGCAGCAGCGCATTGCCGCCGAGCGACACGCCGACCGCGACGACGGGGCCGGCGTGCCGCGCACGCAGTTGCTGCAGCATCCAGCCGATCTCCTCGAAGTCGCCCGAATGGTAGGCACGCGGCGCGAGGTTCAGCTCGCCGGAACAGCCGCGAAAGTGCGGCACCGCGAAGTGCCAGCCGTTCTTGCGTGCCCAGTCGGCGAAGGCCTGCGCGTAGTGGCTCGACGACGAACCTTCGAGCCCGTGGAACAGCACCAGCAGCGGGGGGGCGTCGACCCCCGGCGGCGGAGTACCGCCGCCACCCCCCGAGGGGGCGGCGCGGCCCGGCTTGGGAGCGGCCCGGCGCTCGGCCCGCGACGCGCCGTCGTTGTGCAACCAGTCGACGTCGACGAAGTCACCGTCGGGCGTGTTCCAGCGCTCGCGCCGAAAGGCCGGCGGCTCGCCGTCGAAGCGCTTCGCGAACAACGCCGGCCAGATGGTCTGGGTGTGGCCGCCGACCAGCCACGGCGGCGCGCGGTAGCTCTCATGCATCAATGCAGCGTCGACCCGGCCTCGGCGATCTCTTCCGCCTCGCGCGCCGTGCCGGGGCTCGCGTGGTGCGCCACCAGCCGCCAGCCCTGCGCGCCCTTCAAGTACACGTTGGTCGCGATCAGCCAGGCCGACTGAAGTCCGTCCTGGCTCATCACTTGAACCCGTTCGAGCACGTTGTGGACCGCGCTCGAGTGGCTGAGTACGCGGCGTACTTTCTCGGGAAACGCATTGATCGCGCCGTTGGCGAACATCGCCTCGAAGCTCGCACGAATGGCGGTCGCACCGATCAGCCGCGGACCGCCGGGATGCACGCAGGCGATCTCGTCGTCGTCCGACCAGACGGCCATCAGCTTGTCGATGTCGCCACGCTGCAGCGCCTCGTAGAACTGCTGCTCGATGTCGTCGGGGCTGGCCAGCAGGGCGGCCGGGGGCTTGATGCGCGGCATCGCGAGCGTCTCAGAGGGTGTGAATGAATCCGGCGTGCCCGAGCAGACCGTCCAAACGCGCCCAATCAAGGCGCAAAGCACAGCCGTAGCTCGGGCTACGTCGTTCGACAGGCTCACGATGATCGGTCGCCTTCGACAAGCTCAGTCGAGCATTTGCAACGCAGAGTGAGCGTGTTTGGGCGGGATGAGCGGGCATGTCGGATTCGTTCACACCGTCTCAGGTGAAGACCACGGTCTTGTGGCCGTTCATCAGCACGCGGTGCTCCACGTGCCAGCGCACCGCGCGCGCCAGCACGACGCTTTCGACGTCGCGTCCGACCGCGGTGATCTCGTCGGGGCCGAGCGAGTGGTCCACGCGCTCGACGTCCTGCTCGATGATCGGCCCTTCGTCGAGCTCCGCGGTCACGTAATGCGCGGTCGCGCCGATCAGCTTCACGCCGCGGTCGTGTGCCTGGTAGTAGGGCTTCGCGCCCTTGAAGCTCGGCAGGAAGCTGTGGTGGATGTTGATCGCGCGGCCCTTCAGGAAGGTGCAGAACTCGGCGCTCAGGATCTGCATGTAGCGCGCCAGCACGACGAGGTCGACCTGCGCGTCGTCGATCAGCGCCTCGATCTGCCGCTCCTGCACGCGCTTCTCCTCAAGCGACGCGCCGGGCGCGAGCGGCAGATGGTGAAAGGGCAGCCGATAACTCGCGGCCAGCTCGGCGAAGTCAGGATGGTTCGAAACGATGCCGGCGATCTCCACGTCGAGCTGCCTCGACCGGGCGCGGAACAGCAGGTCGTTCAGGCAGTGGCCGTGCTTGCTGACCATCAGCAACAGCCGCGGCTTGCGGGCAAGCGAATGGAACTGGGCATCCATTTCGAACCGCTCGCGTACATGGGTGAACAACTGGGGCAGCGTGCCCGGGGCGGCCAGGTGCGGCGGCGCCTCGAAGTGCACGCGCATGAAGAACAGCCCGGTCCCGCCTTCGCTTTGCACGTCCCCGAACTGCTGCGAATCGACGATGTTGCAGCCGGCCTGGTAGAGCAGGCCCGACACCGCATAGACGATGCCTTTGGTGTCGGGGCACGACAACGTGAGGACGAACTCGTTCGGGGAAGGCATAGGGGCTCGATTGTACGAACGGTCACCACCCACACGGGCCGACCAGCTGCAGCTCTGACGTCGATCACCGCAGCGATTGACTCAAGGCCTCTTCGACCCGTTGCGGCGCCACCTCGACCAGGCAGCGTGTGTGGCCGAAGCGGCAGGTCCGATCGAAGCATGGCGAACACTCGAGCTGCAGCTCGTGCTTGAGCCACAGCACCTTCGCGTTCGGGTTTTGCGGCGGCGTGTGTTCGGGACTGGTCGATCCGAACACCGCCACCTGCGGCACGCCGAACGCGGCCGCGACGTGCATCAGGCCGGAGTCGTTGCTGACGACGCCGCGCGCGCCGGCAATCAGGGCCATCGCGTCGTGCAGCGAGGTCTGGCCGGCCATCACGCGACAGGCGCCGGGCGCCGCTGCGGCGATCGCCTCGCACAATTCCGCCTCCTTGGCCGAGCCGAGCAGCAGCACCGGCAGGCCGTGCGAGGCCTGCAGCGAGCGCGCGAGCGTGGCGTAGTGCGCGGCGGGCCAGCACTTCGCGGGGCCGTATTCGGCGCCGGGCGCGAACGCCCAGTAGCCGCCCGGCGACACGTCGGCGGCCGCGACGGCGCGGGCGAGCACCGCGTCGTCGAAGTGCAGGCGCGGCCGCTCGTCGTCCGAGCCGACCACCGCCGGTGCGGCAAGCGCGGCGTAGAACGCCACCATTGGCGGCCGCCCCGGCGGATTCGGCAGGCGTTCGTTGAGCAAGCCGAAGCGCCCCTCGCCGCGGTAGCCGACACGGCGCGGAATGCGCGCGAGAAACGGGATCAGCGCCGACTTGATCGAGTTCGGCAGCACGTAGGCCGAGTCGAAACGGCCCTGCAGCTCGGCGGCCACGCGCCGGCGCTCGGCCCAGTCGAGGCGGCCGTGGGCGAACGGCAGCTCGATGACGTCGCCGACTTGCGGCATCGCGCGATAGACCGGCGCGACCCACGGCAGCGCCGCCACGCTGACGTGCTCGCCGCGTGCGGCGAGCCGGGACAGCAGCGGCTCGCTCATCACCGCGTCGCCTATCCACTGCGGCGCGATGACGAGGGAGCGGGTCATCAGTGAGCCGCTCCCAGCACTTCGCCGGCCTTCAGGCGGTACAGCGTGCCGCAGTAGGGGCACTTGGCGGCACCGGTGCTCGCCACGTCGAGAAACACCTTCGGGTGACCGCTCCACAGGGGCATCTTCGGGTTGGGACAGAAGATCGCGCCGTTGGGCTGCAGGTCCTTCGCGACCAATTCGACCGTGTTCTTCGCGTCGTCGCTCATTGGGTAACCTCCGTGCTGCGCACTGCGGTGCGAGCCCCTTCGGGCGGCCGTGCGGGGCTCATGCTCGTGTTCTCGTTCTCAAACCTGGGTGAGCCATTCGGCGTACTTCGGATTGCGGCCGTTGACGATGTCGAAGAACGCACTCTGGATCTTCTCGGTGATCGGCCCGCGCGCGCCCGACCCGAGTTCGATGCGGTCGAGTTCGCGGATCGGCGTCACCTCGGCCGCGGTGCCGGTGAAGAAGGCCTCGTCGCAGATGTAGACCTCGTCGCGCGTGATGCGCTTTTCGATCAGGTCGAGCCCGAGGTCCTTGCAGATCGAGAAGATCGTGTTGCGCGTGATGCCGTTGAGCGCACCGGCGGACAAGTCCGGCGTGTAGACGACGCCGTTCTTGATGACGAACAGGTTCTCGCCGGCGCCTTCGCTGACGAAGCCGGAGGCGTCGAGCAGCATCGCCTCGTCGTAGCCGTCGTCGAGCGCCTCCATGTTGGCGAGGATGGAATTCGTGTAGTTGCTGACGGCCTTCGCCTGCGTCATCGTGATGTTGACGTGATGCCGGGTGTAGCTCGAGGTCTTCACGCGGATGCCGCGCTTGAGACCCTCTTCGCCGAGGTAGGCGCCCCAGGCCCAGGCGGCGATCATCAGGTGGACCTTGTTGCCCTTGGGGCTCACGCCCAGCTTCTCCGAGCCGATCCAGGTCAGCGGGCGCAGGTAGCAGCTTTCCAGCTTGTTTTCGCGCACGACGGTGCGCTGCGCCTCGAACACCTCCTCGAACGAGAACGGGATCTTCATGCGCAGGATCTTGGCGCTGTTGAACAGCCGCTCGGTGTGCTCGCGGAGCCGGAAAATCGCCGTGCCGTGGGCCGTGTTGTAAGCGCGCACTCCCTCGAAGGCGCCGCAACCGTAATGCAGTGTGTGGGTGAGCACGTGGATCTTGGCGTCGCGCCAGTCCACCAGCGTGCCGTCCATCCAGATCTTTCCGTCGCGGTCTTCCATCGACATGGAGACTCCTTCGAGTGTGCAGATCGGGCGATTTTACGGGCGCGACCCGGGGCGCCGATGCGGCATGCGCCCAAGCGAACCCCCATACGCAGCCCGGGTTCCCGACCTGCCCCTGCGCCACCCCCCAAAGGTTAGGGGTGCGAACGAGAAGGAGGCGGCTTGACCCCGTGAACAAGGGGTCCCGACACGTGGCTCGCACGCCCGTGCGGCGGCACAATTCGGACACGATGCAAGGTCTCTACGTGGGTACGAGACCCCTCGTCCCCCCTTATCGGTCAGGAGTCCAAATGTTTCGTACATCACTGAAGGCGGTCGCCTTCGCCACCTTCGCCCTCGCGGGCGCATCCGCCAACGCGGCGCTGGTCATGAGCACGCCGGACTGCACGGCGTCCATCCTCAACCCGAGCTACACCGCCTGCGGCGGTTCGTTCGAGGGCAACGACAAGAACCAGCTGGGCGACGTCACGTCGTTCATCTTCGACACCTGGGGCCAGACGGTCACCTTCCAGGGTTCGTCGGACGAACCGGGCGACTTCGGCCCCTTCACCTCCAACGAGAACGGCACGATCGGCACGCTGACGTTCGACGCGGCTATGGACGGCCCGTTCGTGCTGTCCCTGAAGGCCGGTAACCAGTTCAGCCTGTTCTACTACGACGGCTCGGGTCCGGCGATCGCATCGATCGACTACTCGACGCTCGGCGTGAACCTCAACAACCAGGGAATGCCCCAGGGCCTGTCGCATGCATCGCTGTACGCCGGCGACGGACCGGTGCCGAGCATCCCCGAGCCGGAAACCTATGCGCTGATGCTGGCCGGTCTGGGTGTCGTCGGCTTCATCGCTCGCCGCCGTCGCCGCGGCTGAGCAAGCGTTCGCCGGACCGAAAAAAAGCCCCGCAGCCGCGGGGCTTTTTCATGCGCGAGAGCGCCGGCCGTCACTGAATCGTGACGTTCAGCGTCTGTTCGGCCACGTTGCCCGCGTTGTCGATGGCGCGAACCTTCAGCGTATGCACTCCCTTGGCGACCTTGCCGACGTTCCAGTTGGCACTGTAGGGGGCGGACGTGTCCGCAGCGAGCAAGGCGCCGTCCGCATGGAACTCCACCACCTTGACGCCGGAGGCGTCGCTCGCGGTCGCAGCGATGCTCAGCTTGCCGCGGCCCTTCACCGTGGACTGCGTCGGCGACGTGATCGTGAGCGTCGGCGCCGTGCCGTCGGTGTAGACCGTGTAGGAAGCATGGGCCGTTGCCTTGCTGGCGGCCTGCGCCGTGTCGGCGGCAGTCGCGTCCAATGCATATGTGCCGTCGACGACCGCCGTGCCGGCCTTCGCCGTCCAGGTGGTGGACCCGCTCGCGCCCGCCGCCACGGCGAGGGTGGTCGAGGCGAACGTCCCGGTGAAGCCGCCTGGGAGCACCTGGCCGAGGGCGAAGGTCGACGTGCCGCATGACGCGGTGTTCTTGTTGGTCACCGTCACCGTGTAGCTGCGCGCAACGCCCGGGGCGCCCATCTGCGACGCCGGGCTGGCGGCCACCGCCGGCAGCGCGCGGGTGCACACCGGTCCGGCGAGCGTCACGCCCAAGGTCGCGACGCCGCCGGCGACACCCTGGTTCACGATCGTGATCCCGTTGGCGCTGTCGGAAAAGGTCTGGCCGGCCGTGACGACCTGCATCAGAAACGTCTTCGCGGGCAGCGTGCCGCTGGCCCGGTGAATGCTGAGCGCGCCTTTGTACTGCGCAGCCAGCCCGGCATCCAGACCGATCGCCTCGCGCAGCGAGACGTAGTAGTACTCCTTCGTGTCGGCCTTGTAGAAACGAAGCACCTGCGGCGCACCGACCATCGTCGTGTCGGACACCGTCGTCAGCGCATACGAACCGCCCGAAGTCACGTCGACCACCGTCCCTTGCGGCATCCACCCCGCCATCACGCGGTTGGGCCCGTTGTGGCCCACCAGCTTGGCGCTGCCCATCGGGTCGGAGCCGTCGCCGTATTCGGCGGTCGGCGTGGCGGCGTGATGCAGCGACAGGTTGTGGCCGAGCTCGTGGCTGTAGACGCCGGTGGAGCCGCACTTCTGCACCCACGACTGGCGGCCCGGCATGTACGCCAGGCCCGACCAGCCGCAGGTGCCGTTCGACGGCGTCACGTAGTTGACGCGCGAGAACTGCGCCGGGTCGATGCCCGCGGCCTTGGCAGCCGCTTCGGCCGCCGTGGCCCAGCCGCTGTAGTTGCAGCTGCCGGTGCTCGAGTAGTTGATCGTGAACGGACCGACGACCTGGCCCGAAAAGCCGACCAGGCCGCGCGACGACTCACGGTAGTTGTTGTTGACCGTGGCGCCGGTGGTGCCGAAGAGGCGGCTGTTGACGTCACTCGCGGTACAGGAAAGCGGCTTGTCGTTGAAATTGACGAGGATGGACAGCGTTTTCTGCACACCCTGAACCGCCGTCACGGAGGCGACCACCGTGCCGGTGGGCTCGTTGGATCCGGCGGCCTGAACCTGGACCCGCTTCTTGTCGAGCACCGCGAGGTGTTCGCCGATGCGCATGGCATTCAGACTCAGCCGCTTGCCGGCCCAACGGAGCAGGTCCCGCTCACTGTCGTCGCTGTCGGCGAGAAGGATGTCCAGCGGCGCGCCGCCGGCTTCCGACTGGAACTTGAACTGCGTGTGCGACACGCCCTGGGAGAAGTCGTCGGCGACGCTCGCAAACACGGTGCCCTGATCGGTGACCTCGCGCTCGACGAACGCGGCTGCCGGCGCGGGCAGCCGATCCCGCATGCCCTTCGGCATCATGCGCGCGGCAGCGACCCCGGGGTTCTTCTGAAGCAGCGCCAACAGGCGCTGTTGCCGTTGTTCGGCCAGCGCGACCAACTGCGCAGCCCGCGCGTCGCGCGCCGCCTGCGGCAGCTTCTCCCACTGGGCGAGCGCAGTGACCAACTGATCGTTGGACCCCACGAGCTGCTGGTCCAGCGCCAGGTCGTCTCCGACATGGCTTGCCAGGGCCGGCGCAGTCGAGAGGCACAGGCACAGAAGGGCGACGGTGGAGGCCAGCGCGGTCGCGCGGCGGGTGGAGTGACGCATCAAGGAACTCCGGACAAAGCGCATGAGAGGGGATGGAAACGGCGTACCGTCCCTACGCACTTCGGCCCGGCGGACAACCGCTTGATCGGGAAACGAAACAAAGGATTCGCCGGACGGCGCTGGCGAGGGAGCACCGTCTATGCCATGCGACGCCGGGGTGACGCATGTCCGCGGCGCGTCACGACCCGCCCGTGCCGCGGCGCTTGCAGACGCCAAGAGTTACAAGGCCGCCGGTTCTCGTCGGGCGGCGACACAGCCCGATACCGGGCTATGTGAAGGATTCACGCCGGCTCGTCGCCGCGGCCCAGCGTCCAGCTCTGAAGCTTGCCGTCCCGAACGATCACCGTTACGACCGAGCCGCCAGGGTCGCTCCAGGCCCAGCGCTCCGGCGAATCGCCCACCCGCCGACCCAGCGATTTCGTCAGCGTGACCAGCTGCATCATCGTCATGCCCGGCTTGAGCTTGGCGTTGAGCATGACGGCGCTGTCGATGTGGCCTACCGGCGCGCCAGCGGCGTTTTTCATCACGCGCAAAGCACGGCTGAACTGCAGCAACAGCCAGAAGGCGATCAACGTGACGGCAAAGACAGCCCCTTGCCACCCATAGGTCAACCAGGCAATCCCGGCTGCCGCGGCCGCGAGGGCCCAACCAAAAACAGGATTCATGCGGGAATGGTAAGAGGCTTCATGCGCCGGTCGCCATGCCTCACAGCCCGCGCGCCAGGTCGATGGCCTGTTCGATGCGCTCGACCACGTGGATCGTCAGCCCTTCGATCGACTTCTTCGGCGCGTTCGCCTTGGGCACCACCGCGACGCTGAAGCCGAGCTTGGCGGCTTCCTTCAAGCGCTCCTGCCCCCGCGGCGCTGGACGCACCTCGCCGGCCAGGCCCACCTCGCCGAACGCGATGAAGCCGCGCGGCAGCGGCTTGCCGCGCAGGCTGCTCTGGATCGCGAGCATCACCGCGAGGTCGGCCGCCGGCTCGCTGATGCGCACCCCGCCGACCGCATTGACGAACACGTCCTGGTCGAAGGAGGCGATGCCGGCATGGCGGTGCAGCACCGCGAGCATCATCGCCAGCCGGTCGCGCTCCAGCCCCACGCTGAGCCGGCGCGGGCTGGGCCCGCCGCTGTCGACCAGCGCCTGGATCTCGACCAGCATTGGGCGCGTGCCTTCGAGCGTGACCAGCACGCAAGACCCTGCGACCGGGTCGCCATGCGTCGACAGAAAGATCGCGCTCGGATTGGCGACACCCTTCAGCCCCTTCTCGGTCATCGCGAACACGCCGATCTCGTTGACCGCGCCGAATCGGTTCTTGATCGCGCGCACCAGCCGAAAGCTCGAATGCGTGTCGCCCTCGAAGTACAGCACCGTGTCCACGATGTGCTCCAGCACACGCGGGCCGGCGAGCGCGCCCTCCTTCGTCACGTGGCCGACCAGCACGATCGTCGTGCCGCTGCCCTTGGCGGTGCGCGTGAGCTGCGCGGCGCATTCGCGAACCTGCGCCACCGAACCCGGCGCGGACGTCAGCTCTTCGCTGTAGACGGTCTGGATCGAGTCGATCACGCAGACGGCCGGCTGCTCCGCATCGATCGTCGCGACGATCTTCTCGAGGTTGATCTCGGCCAGCACACGCACGGAGCTGCCGCCCAGGCCGAGGCGCCGCGAGCGCAGCGCGACTTGCGCGCCGGACTCTTCTCCGGTCACGTACAGGGCTCGCATCGAGCGCGACAGCGAATCGAGGGCCTGCAGCAGCAAGGTCGACTTGCCGATGCCCGGGTCGCCGCCGATCAGCACCACGCCGCCGGCGACGATGCCCCCGCCCAGCACCCGGTCGAGCTCGTCGATGCCGGTGGGCTGGCGGTCGACGTCCGAGGCTTCGATCTCGGACAACGTGGCCACCGGCTGGGTGGCGTTCAGGCTCTTCGCCGACGACTGGTAGCGGTTCCTCGAAGGGGATTCGGCGACCGACTCGACCAGCGTGTTCCAGGCGCCGCAGTTCGGGCACTTGCCCAGCCACTTCGGCGACGTGCCGCCGCATTCGGTGCAGGTGTAGATCGATTTGTTCTTGCTCACCCCGGGACTGTAGCCGCAGGCCATGGGGCCCTGGCCGCGCTGCCCGCCACGTTCAAGCGCGCGTGAAGTTCCCGTGGAAGCCGAGTGGCAGCCAGTACGGCAGCGCCGCCTGCGCGATCGGACCGGCGGACACACGCCGCGCATCGAGCACGTTGACGAGCGTGACCTGGCGGCGTGCGTCGAAGGTGGTGCCGATCACCCACGCGTCCAGTTCGTCGCTGCGTCCCGCCTTCGGCACGATGATGTGCTCTTCGACGACGCTGTCCGCGCCGTAGTCGTAGCGGTCGAGCCGGCCGCTGTGCAGGTCACGCATCTGGATGCCGTGGAACAGCAAGTTGTCGCGGACCGGAAACGTCTTCCATGAACTCGCGCTGAGCAGGTAGCGCGCCGGCTGGCCGATGCGGCGCGGGTCGATGCGCGGGAACTCCACCGAGTCGCCGAGCGATTCCACGCTCGCGCGGCCCGTCTTCATGTCCAGCAGCGCCGTCTGCGTGCTCGCCACGCCGAACTCGGCGCGCTCGCCGCGCATCAGCGCGGGCGCGCCGTGCACGAGGAAGCGGTGGTCCTCGGCGCCGACGAAGCTGAGCGCGACCGACCCGTCCGCACGCTCGTAGGCATTGCCGACGTGGAACACCATCTGCGCCGGCAGCTCGAAGACTTTGCGCTGCGCGATGTCGTCCTTGCGCATCACGAGAAGGCGCAGCGGCTCGTGCGCCTGGAACTCGAAGGCCTGCTCGAGCGTGTCGCCGCGCGCGACGCGCCGGAAGTCCATCTTCACCGGCGGCAAGGGCAGCACGATGTACTGCGCGGTGATCGCCACGTCGTGCGCCATGCCGCCCGGGTACGGCGACTCGGTGAGCCGCGCATCGACCAGGCGCCCTTGCGCGTCGACGTGCCAGACGACGACGTGCTTGCCGAAGGTGCCGATGTTCCACAGGTGGCCCTGGGCATCGAGCTTCGGATGCGCCGAGAACGGCACCTGCTGCAAGCCGTCCTTCCACAGCACCGGCCCCTGCGTGGACAAGTCCTTCGGGTCGAGAGCGAAGGCCGAGCCGCCCTCCCACATCGCCAGCACGCGGCCGGCATGTTCGAGCGCGTTTGTGTTGGCCACGTTGAACGAATCGGGGCCCTGCGCCGGTGTGGCACCCTCGACCGGCGTGCCGAAAGCGTTGTGGAGGAACCGCCCGGCCCGTTGCTCCGCCAGCAGCTTGGGCGTGCGCACCATGCGGCCGAGGTGGCTGACGCCGGCGCCAGTGAAGCTGAACTGCTGCACCATCCCGTCGCCGTCGAACCAGTGCCGATAGCGCCGGCCGCCGCGTTCGTGCAGCGCCGGGCCGTTGCGGTAGAAGCGGCCGCGCAGCTCCGCCGGCAGCCGGCCGGTGACCGCGAGCGACGCGCAGCGCAAGTCCTCCTCGCTCAAGCCCTTGAACGGCTTCAGCCAGGGCAGCCGAGCGGCCGCGGCGTCGAAGGCATCGGCAGGGGAGGACTCTGCGAACGAAGGAACGGCGCTGGCCGAGGCGAGCGCGGCGAAGGCTTGGACGAAGTCACGGCGGTTCATCACGGCTCCTTGTCACCTGTTCATTGAGACAGCTTGACGACGATCGTGCTGCCGTTCACCGGCACCTGCGTCGTCTGCCACTTCGGCGCCTCGAACGCGGACGGCTGGCCCGACGCGCCCCAGGGTTCGCTCGGGATGCCGAGCAGGTTGCGGTCGAGCTGGCCGTTGCCGTTGGTGTCCTGGAACAGCGTCAATGCGACGGCGGGGCCGCTCAGTCCGCACAGCGGAAAGTTCAGCGTGCCGCCGTCCGGGCGCAGTTGCATGCGGGCCAGCGGGTTCTTGTTGTAGTCGTCCGCACTGGCGTAGGCGGCAACCATCACCATGCCTTCGCTGCGCACGTTGCGCACCTCGATCGGAGCGCAGGTCTGGGCGTGCACAGGGATCGCAGCGAGCGCGATCGCCGCCGCGCAGGAAGATGTCAGCCAGGTCATTTCGCAGTCTCCGGTCAGTGAACGATGAGCTCACTGTAGGAACCGGCGCAACGCCGAGGAAGCGGCATGCGACGAAACGAATCCGGGCCGCGCGAAGTGCAGCCGCGCCGGCGCGAAGCGGCGTGGCGGTCGTCAGCTCAATCGGTCACCTTGGCCCGGCCGGCTTTCACCTGCCCGCGTTGGACCTTGCCTTCGATCCGCCGCCGCTGAGACGCCCGCGTGGGCTGGGTCGGCCGGCGCCGCTTGGGCGCCGTGGCAACGCTGTCGACCAGCGCCTGCAGCCGCTGCATCGCTTCCGCGAGGTTCATGGGTTGACTGCGGTGCGTCTGCGCCTTGATGACGACGACCCCGTCGGCGGTGATGCGCTGGTCGCCCAGCGCGAGCAGGCGGTGCTTCACGGCCTCGGGCAGCGACGAGCGGTGGACGTCAAAGCGCAGTTGCACCGCGCTGGAGACCTTGTTGACGTTCTGTCCGCCCGCGCCCTGGGCGCGTATCGCCGTCCACTCGACTTCCTGAAGACGTACACGCAACATCGCGATGAGGAGCCGGCTGCAAAGCGCCTATTGTGCTGCGATCGTGGCGGTGGTCCGGCCGCGGCGCAGGAAGCGCCGGCGCAAGCAGCAGCACGATGTCGGCCGGCCCGCCCTCGGCGCTGGCCAGCGCGTGGTCGCCGGGCGACAGCCGCATCGCGCAGCCGCCGTCGAGAAAGTGATCGACCGGGTCGTTGGCGCGCGTCAGCCAGACGCGCCCGCTGACGACACTCAGCCAAACGGCGCGCGTGTCGTCGTCGCAGCGCAGCAACTCGCCCTGGCGCAGCTGCATCGACCGGGAAGCTTCTTGGGCTCGGGACATGGGGCTCTCCTGCATGGCGTTCCAGTGTCGGCAACGCCGCCGCCGGGCGACAGACCCAGGCCTGCCCATATCGAGGGAGCACAGACGGCGCGCGGCCGGCGTCTGTACCAGGTGCAGATGGGCACATCTGTGCCGGTACGGCGGCGGCCGAACTGCACACAATAGGCACATGGACCGATCCGACGGCTCGCCGCTGTATCAGCGCATCGCAAACCAGATCGAGCGTGCGGTCGACAGCGGCGCGCTGCGTGCCGGCGAGCGGCTGCCGTCGGTGCGCCAGCTGAGCCAGCAGCACGGCGTGAGCATCACGACCGCGCTGCAGGCCCTGCGCCACCTGGAGAACCAGGGCATCGTGCAGGCCCGGCCGAAGTCCGGCTACTTCGTACTGGCGCGGCCGCCCGCGCTGCCGGAGCCGCAGTTCGACCTGCGGGTCGACGCGGCGAGCTTTGTCAGCATGGACCAGGTGCTGCACGAGTTCCTGCTGACGATCGACGATGCGCAGGCGATGCCGCCGTTCTACGCCGCCCCGTCGCGCTCGCTGCTGCCCGAAGCGAAGCTGCAGCACATCCTCGCCGGCGTGAACCGGCGTCATCCGGAGTACGCCACCACGTACAACATGGGCGGCAGCCTGGCGCTGCGCCAGCAGATCGCGCGCCGGGCGGTGAGCTCGGGCGTGCAGCTGCGCCCGGAAGAAATCGTCATCACCAACGGCGGCATGGAGGCGCTGTACCTGGCGCTGAAAACCGTGGCGGCGCCCGGGGACACGGTGGCGCTGGAGTCGCCGACCTACTTCCACCTGCTGCAGTCGATCGAAAGCCTGGGAATGCGCGCGCTCGAGATCCCGAGCCACCCGCGCGCCGGCATCTCGCTCGAAGCGCTGGACTTCGCGACGCAGACGCCGGGTGACGTGACCGCCTGCGTGCTGCTGCCGCACTTCCCGAATCCCGGCGGCAGCCTGATGCCGGCGGAGCACAAGCGGCGCCTCGTGCAGCTGTGCGCCGAGCGCGGCATCCGCCTCGTCGAAAGCGACATCTACGGCGAGCTGTACTTCGGCGATCAGCGCCCGCCGGTGCTGAAGAGCTTCGACGAGCACAACGACGTGATCCTGTGCTCGGCCTTCACGAAGACGGTGGCGCCGGGCTACCGCATCGGCTGGATCGCCCCCGGGCGGCACGTGCTGAAGACGCAGGCGCTGAAGATGCGCACGTCGTGCGCCTGCCCGATGCTGCAGCAGGAGGCGCTGGCCGAGTTCATGTGCGACGGCGGCTACGACCACCACCTGCGCCGGCTGCGGGCGGCGCTGAAGAGCCAGGCGCACCAGATGGCCGACGCGGTGGCGCGCTACTTCCCGATGGGCTGCCGGCTGAGCCTGCCGCAGGGCGGTCTCATGCTTTGGATCGAGCTGCCGCGCCACATCGACTCGCGCGCGGTGTTCGCGCTCGCGCGGCTCGAGCACATCGGCGTCGCGCCAGGTGCCGCGTTCAGCATCAGCCGGCGCTTCGACCACTTCATCCGCTTGCAGTACGGCGAGCCGTGGTCGCCGCAGATGGAGGATGCGATGCGCCGGCTGGGGCAGATCGTCGCCAGGCTGGCGCAGCGCCCGGCCTTCGCGCCGGCGCAGAAGGATGAGCCGGTTCATTCCCTCTCCCTCCGGGAGAGGGTAGGGTGAGGGCGCGGCGGCAGCCAGCAACGGATGTTCGCCACTGCTGCGGCCCTCACCCCAACCCTCTCCCAAAGGGAGAGGGAGAAATCCCTCAAACCACCGTCACCGGCACCCGCTGCGCCAGCGCGCACATCAGCTCGTAGCCGATGGTGCCGGCGGCATGCGCCACCTCGTCGATCGGCAGTGCACTGCCGTTCGGGCCGCGCCCCCACAGCGTGACCTCGCTGCCCACCTCGGCCTGCGGCACCGGCGTCAGGTCCACCGTCACCATGTCCATTGAAACGCGACCGACGAGTCCCGTGCGCACACCGTCGACCAGCACCGGCGTGCCGCTAGTCGCGAGCCGCGGGTAGCCGTCGGCATAACCGCAGGCGACCACGCCGATGCGCATGGGCCGCTCGGCGGTGAAGGCGCTGCCGTAGCCGACCGACCCGCCCGGCTGCAGTTCCTGCGTCGCGATCAGCTGCGCGCGCAGGGTCATCGTCGGCTGCAAGTCCCAATGGGCGATGTCGTGCGCCGGAAAGTCGGGCGATGAGCCGTAAAGCATGATTCCCGGCCGCACCCAGTCGCCGCGCACGGCCGGGAATTCGGGCGCGAAGCGCAGCGTGGCCGCGCTGTTGCACAGCGAGTGCTCGCCCGGCAGGTCGCGCGTCACTTCGTCGAAGGCCTCCAGCGCGGGGCCGATGCCGCGCTTGGAATCGGCGTCCGAAAAGTGCGTCATCAGCGTGACGCCGTCCACCTGCGTCAGCCCGGACAGCCGCAGCCAGGCGGCGCGGTAGGTCGACGGCGCGAAGCCGAGCCGGTTCATGCCGCTGTTCAGCTTGAGGAAGACCTGGTGCGCACGCTGCGTCTTGTGGGCCGCCAGCCAGTCGATCTGCGCTTCCCGGTGGACCGTGTGCCACAGCCCGAGGCTGGAGCACAGCTCGAGGTCGCGCGCGTCGAAGCAGCCTTCGAGCAGCAGAATGGGTCCGCGCCAGCCCAGCGCGCGCACGCGCTGCGCCTCGGCCAGGTCGAGCAGCGCGAAGCCGTCGGCGGACTGCAGGCCGGCATAGACGCGCTCGATGCCGTGGCCGTAGCCGTTGGCCTTGACGACCGCCCAGACCCGCGCGTCGGGCGCCGCGATTCGGGCGCGGGCCAGGTTGTGCGCCAGCGCGTCGGAATGGATCAGGGCTTCGATCGGTCGGGGCATCGTGAGGTGCTCGGGAGCTTGCGAGAACAGCGTCGCCGATTCTGCCGCACCCCGCAAGCGGGGGCCGTGCGCAGGCCGAACTGCCACGACCCGCATGCTATAACCCGCGCCGCGGGGAGACACAGGGCATTGCACAGAGGCACCGCGCGTCGGGCGAATGAAAAAAGGCTTCTACACCATCATGTCGGCGCAGTTCTTCAGCTCGCTGGCCGACAACGCGCTGTTCGTCGCCGCCGTCGAGTTGCTGAGGACCTCCGGTCAGCCCGAATGGCAGCGCGCCGCCCTGGTGCCGATGTTTGCGCTCTTCTACGTGATCCTCGCCCCGTTCGTCGGCGCCTTTGCCGATGCCGTGCCCAAGGGGCGCGTGATGTTCTACTCGAACCTCGTCAAGGTGGTCGGCTGCCTGATGATGCTGTTCGGCACCCACCCGCTGCTGTCCTACGCGATCGTCGGGCTGGGCGCGGCGGCGTACTCGCCGGCGAAATACGGCATCCTCACCGAACTGCTGCCGAACTCGCAGCTCGTGAAGGCCAACGGCTGGATCGAGGGGCTGACGATCGCGTCGATCATCCTCGGCGTGCTGCTCGGTGGCCAGTTGGTCGGGCGCATGGTGTCGAGTGTGCTGCTCGGCGTCGACCTGCCGCTGATCGACACCGGCATCGACACGGCGCCGGAGGCGGCGATCGCCGCCATCATCCTGCTGTATGCGCTGGCGGCGTTGTTCAACCTGAAGATTCCGCGCACCGAGGCGCCGCTGAAGCCGCTGGCCCACAGCGTGGCGGCGCTGGTGCGCGACTTCGCGAACTGCAACGCGCGGCTGTGGGACGACAAGCTCGGGCAGATCTCGCTTGCGACGACCACGCTGTTCTGGGGCGTCTCGGGCAACCTGCGCTACATCGTGCTCGCCTGGGCCGCCGCGGCGCTCGGCTACGGCACGACGCAGGCTTCGTCGCTGGTCGGCGTGGTCGCGGTCGGCACCGCCGTCGGCGCGGTGGTCGCCTCGATGCGCATGCGGCTGGACCAGGCGACCAGCGTCATTCCGCTCGGGATCACGATGGGGCTGCTCGTGATCCTGATGAACTACATCACCAACGTGTGGGTGGCCGCGCCGTTCCTGATCATGCTCGGCGCGATCGGCGGCTACCTCGTCGTACCGATGAACGCGCTGCTGCAGCACCGCGGACACAACCTGATGGGCGCCGGCCGTTCGATCGCCGTGCAGAACTTCAACGAGCAGGCCTGCATCCTCGGCCTCGGCGCGTTCTATACCGGCATGACGAAGTTCGGCATGTCGGCCTTCAGCGCGATCACGATCTTCGGCTTCGCCGTCGCGCTGACGATGTGGCTGATCTCACGCTGGCACAAGCGCAACGTGGTCGTCTTTCACGAAGAGGTCGAGCATCTGCTGGCGCTGGCGCGCAGCGACAAGCACTGACACAGGCACATGCCGAGCTGACCCGGGTGCTGTGCAGCGGCGCGTCTGCGCTATCCGGATGCACCTTCCGTGTGAAAAGCCCAGCCCAATTGTCGGCCTGGCGACGCCCACGGCGTCTAATCGAGGAATGAACGGGCCTGCTGCCTCCGCTGGATCCACCGGCGGCATCGCAACGTCGCCGGCGCACTTGCCGCTCGGCAAAGAACCCGCGCAGCGCCGGGCGATCAAGCGGCTGCTGCTGCGAATCGAGGTCTACGTCGCGGTCTGGGCGATGATGGCCATCGTTGCCTATTCGGGCTTCGCGCCGCCAGGCCCCGTGCTCGTCTGCATGGGCTACGCGATGGTCTTCCTGTCCGCGTCGTATGCACTGGTGCACCGCGGCTGGGCTCCTGCCCTGGTCGAGCCGCGATTCACGTTCGTGCAGGTGATGCTGGGCGTCAGCGTGCTTGTCCTGGGTTACTGGCTGATGCCGTTCGTGCGCAGCGGCGCTCTGCAGGTTGTATTCGTGCTGCTGGCGTTCGACATGCATCGCCTCAGCGCCCGCCAGCTGAACATTGCCACCGGCACCGCCATTGCGATGCTCGCGCTGGTCTGGGTCGAGCTGTGGAGTGCGGCGCCTCCCGGCGAGTCGATGCTCGAAGAAGCGCTCAGCATCGTGATGGCGGCCTTGTTCATTCCGGTGCTCGCGGCGATCGGCCGCGCGGTGCGCGGCATCCATCTGCGGCAGAAACACCAAAGGGCCGAGCTGGCCGATGCCTTGGCGCAGCTCGAATTCCTGTCGCAGCGCGACGGGCTGACCGGCGCGGTCAACCGGCGCCACATGACCGTGCTGCTCGACGAAGAGGCCAAGCGCCAGCGCCGCAGCGGCCGACCGATGACCATCGCGATGCTCGACATCGACTGGTTCAAGCGGGTCAACGACGGCCATGGCCACGCCGTCGGCGACGGCGTGCTCAAGCAGACGACCCGCAGCGCGATGGAGGTGCTGCGTGCGACCGACGTGTTGGCGCGCTGGGGCGGCGAAGAATTCCTGCTGCTGATGCCGGAGACCACGGCGGCGCAGGCGATCGATGTGGTCGAACGTGTGCGTCGCCAGGTTCGCGAGGCGGACTGGTCGCAGTTCGCGCCGGGTCTGACGATCAGCATCTCGTGCGGCGTCAGCGAGCATGACATCGATGCCACGCCGGCACAGACGCTGAAGCGCGCCGACGCGGTGCTCTACCGTGCCAAAGAACAGGGGCGCGACCGTGTCTGTGCCGACTGAAGCGGCGCTGGATCGCGGCTGGCCACGGACTGCGGAGCAGGGCGATGCCCCCTCGCGCGACGGCTTGCTGCGGCGGTTCGGCGAACTCGTGCTCGGCGTGGGCTTCAAGATGCGCGGCCAGGTGGCGGTGGGGCTGCTTGCGGGGATGATCTATCTGGCCTGGTGCGCGATGCTCGGCTACGGCGCGTGGGACGGCTTTGCGAGCCCCGCGACGGCGCGCTTCATGATCGCCACCGCCTTGCTCGGCATGCTCGGTTTCTATCCATGGGTGCGCAGTGGCGTCACCGCGAAACTGGCGGACTCGGGGCTGGTGTTGCCGCAGATGGTCTACGCGAGCGCTTGGGCCGTGCTCGGCTATGCGCTGATCCCGCCCTTGCGCCCCGCGATGCTGCAGGTGCTGTGCCTGATCCAGGCGTTCGGATTCTTCAGCCTGCGCCCGCGCCCACTGATGTTCGCCGGTGCCAGCACGATCACGATGCTGCTGCTGATGCTGGCCGTGATGGCGCATTTGGCGCCGCCGGACTTTGACGTGCCTGCGCAGGCGCTGACGATCGGGCTCGCTGTGGTTCCACTGATCTTCCTGATCCTGATGTCCATTCACCAGAGCAAGCTGCGCGGGCGCCTGCACGAGCAGAAGCTGGAGCTCGAGGCCGCGGTGGCGCAGGTGCGGGTGCTTGTCACGCGCGATGCGCTGACCGGGCTCATCAATCGCAAGCACATGCAGGAGCTGCTGGAGCAGGAGTGCCTGAGGCAGGCACGCACTGGACGCGCCTTCTGCGTCGTGCTCGTCGACCTGGATCACTTCAAGCGCATCAACGATGCCCACGGACACCCGGTCGGCGACGAAGTGCTGTGCGCCTTTGCGCAGGTGGCGCAAAGCGAATTGCGCGAGACCGACACGATTGCCCGCTGGGGTGGCGAGGAGTTCCTGCTTCTGATGCGCGAGACAGAGATCGAGCCATCGGGCAAGGTGGCGGTCGAGCGGCTGCGCCGCGAGATTGCCGAACTGCATCCGTCGGTCAGCATTCCGACGCTGCGGTTCAGCTTCTCGGCCGGAGTGGCGCTGCACAAGGGCGATGAACCCGTGGAGTGCACGATCGCTCAGGCCGACAAGGCGCTTTACGAAGCCAAGGCGGCAGGGCGCAATCGCGTCGTCGTGTCGGAGGAGAGCTGAAGAGGTCGAGAACCTACTGGCTCGATTCCTTGCGCCGAACGAAGCCGGCCCGCTTGGCGTCTTCCGGATAGAAGTACGCGATCTCGCCTTTCTTCCAGACGCCCAGCCACAGCATGTTGATCGCGATCGCGTCGTGGTCTTCGGCGTCGAACGGACGCGAGTAGGTGGTGGTGACGCCGCGGTACGGCTTTTGCAGATTCTCGAGCGCGCGCTTGAGCCCGTCGCCCGACGTGTCGCCCTTGCTCTGGAACATCGCCCACAGCATGAGGTGCACCGAGTCGTAGGCCTGGGCGGCCGCCATCAGCGAGCCGATGCGCCTTTCCTTCGAGTACTTGAAGTAACGCGCGAGGAAGGACGCGCGGCGCTCGTTGTAGGTGTCGTGCACGATGGTCTGCACCATCATCGTCCCCTCGACCGCGGCATTGCCGGCGGTCTCCACCACGCTGCGGAACGAGAGCGGCCACGGCGCGAAGAACGGCGCCTGCACGCCGGCTTCCTGCCGCGCCTTCACGGCCGCCGCCTGCTCGGGGCCGACGGTGTAGGAGACGAGCGCGTCGGCGCCTGCCTCCTTGGCCGCACGCATGTGGCCGCCGAGGTCGGTGACGCCGAGCGGGAAACGCGCCACGTAGGCAGGCGCGAGGCCCCGCTTCGCGAGCTCCGCCGTCAAGTCCTTCAGGCCGCCTTCGCCATAGCCGGTCTGGTCGGCGAAGATTGCCACGCGGCGCAGCTTGCGGCGGTCGACGATTTCGGCGATCAGGAACTGCGCGTTCAACAGGTCCGGCGGCGCAATGCGAAAGATGTAGCTGTCGGCCGGCGGGTATTTCTTCGTGACCGCCGTGCCCTGCGAGCACGGCACCATCAGCAGGTGCCGGTTCTTCTGGAACACGTCCAGCGACTTCATCGCGACGCCGGTGTTGCAGAACCCGATCGTGAAGGCGACTTTCTCCTTCAGCACCAGCTCCTGCGAAACGCGCAGCCCGACATCCGGATTCGCTTCGTCGTCCTTCACCACCAACTCGAGCGGCCGGCCGAGGTAGCCGCCGACCTCGTTGATCTCTTTCACCGCAAGCTCCGCGCCGTAGCGGGCGCTGTTGCCGAAATCGCCCGACCCGCCCGAGAACGGACCGATGAGGCCGATGCGAAGCGGTTCGGCGTGGGCGGCGGAGCAGGCAAGCGACACCAGCACGGCGGCACGCACGGCGATCGCGGCGACGAGGTTGGGCATGGGTCTTTCCTTCGGTGATGCGGTGCGCCAGATTGATGGCTGCACCGGCTTCAACCGATCCGGATCGACCCTTGAGTGCGCGGCAATTTGCCACGTAGCCGAGCGCCGTTTCGGCGGCACCACGTGGTACCGCGCATCGGCTTGCGTGGTACCACGTACTCCAGGCTGGAGGTGCGGCCGTCAGGTGCCGGTGAGCGTGTGCTCGATCTGCGCCGCCCACGGGACGGCGAGCTTGCGGTAGCCGGCCTTCGTCAGATGGATCTCGTTGAGCCAGTCGCCGCTGACGCCGGTGGCGCCGGGCAGGGCCGCATCGATGACCACCTGCGTCGAGTCGAAGAAGTGCAGGTTCGGGAAGCGCGCGCTGTCGGCCGCGGTTTGCGCCAGCAACGCGGCCAGGCGCCTCAGCAGCTCGTGCGCGACGACGATGCCGTCGTCGTCGGGAATCGCATAGGCCACCAGCGCCGGATGCAGCCACGGGCCGGCGCCGAGGCCCGCCCCCGACGGGCGCGGTGTCGGCAGCGCATAGCCATGGATGAAGACCGGCTGCCCGGCCGACGGGCCGCGCTCGCGCAGCGCGAACAAGTGCTCGAAATTGGCCTGCAGGTAGGTGCAGAAGGTCTTCCATCCGGCATCGCTCAGGTAGCGTTGCGCACCCAGTTCCGGCGGACCCCATTCGGCCTGTGTGAGCAGCAGCCGCCGGTCGTGCGGCACCGGCTCGCCATCCACGACGGCCGGCGACTGCACCGCCTCGATCAGATCGTTGCCGCCGCAGGACAGCAGGATGCCGTCCCAATGGCGGGCGCGCCGCCCGCACAGCAGGTCGACGAAGTTCGGATCGGTGCCGGCCTGCGACATGCGCTTGAGCGTGTCGCCGGGTGTCGCGCAGTTGATCGCGACGCCGCTGCGGCGCAAGCGCATCTCGAACAGCAGATTCGAGTTCTTCAGCGGGTTCAGCGCGCCGATCGAGAACCACGAATCGCCCTCGGCGAGAAAGCGGTAGGCCGCAAAGCTGAGATCGGGCGGTTCGCTGGAGAACAACGCGTCGGGCGGGTGGATCGTGAGCTTCTGCATGGCTGAGCCCCCTTCCTGGATGGCAGACACGCACGGTAGCGGGTGCGATGCGGCCGCGCAATCCGTCAAGCTGGGGAGCCCGCACGTGCATGGACAATCGCGCGGTGCCGAATTCCCGACTTCTCCTGCCCGCGTTCGCGCTGACCCTCAACGCGCTGATCTGGGGCACCTCCTGGTGGCCGTTCCGCCAGCTTCACGGGCAAGGCCTGCATCCGCTGTGGACGACGGTGTTCGTCTACCTGCTGGCGGTGGCGGTGATCGCCGTCGCCCGGCCGCGTGCGTTCGGCCAGGTGGTGCGTGCGCCGGCGCTGTGGGTGCTGGTGTTCGCCTCCGGTTTGACCAACGCCGCCTTCAACTGGGGCGTCGTGATCGGCGACGTCGTCCGTGTCGTGCTGCTGTTCTACCTGATGCCGCTGTGGACGGTGCTGCTCGCGCGCTGGCTGCTGAACGAGCCGCTGACGCGCGCGGCCGCGCTGCGCGTCACGCTGGCGCTGGCGGGGGCAGCGATCGTGCTGTGGCCCGAGGGGCGGCCGCTCGGGTGGGACGCGCTGCCGGTGCCGAGGGCACTGCCCGACTGGCTGGGCCTGGTCGGCGGGTTCTCGTTCGCACTGAACAACGTGATGCTGCGTCGCGAATCCGCGCGCGCGGGGGAAGCCCGGGCGATGGCGATGTTCCTCGGCGGCGTGCTGGTGGCCGGCACGCTGGCCACGGTGCTCGCGGCGAACACGCAGCTGCCGTGGCCGGTCGCGCTGGCGCCGCCTTGGATCGTGGCAGCCGTCGCCCTGGCGGCGCTGTTCCTGCTCAGCAACTTCGCCTTGCAGTTCGGCGCGGCACGCCTGCCGGCCAACGTGACCGCGGTCGTGATGCTCAGCGAGGTCGTTTTCGCGTCGGTGTCGGCGGTGCTGGTCGGCGGCGAGCGGCTGACGCTGCCGCTGCTGATCGGCGGCGGGCTGATCGTCGCGGCGGCGGTGCTGGCGGCGCAGACAAAGGACTCGTAGCCCGGATGAGATCCGGGAGCGTCGCATCATGGAACGCACCACCCCGGATTTCATCCGGGCTACGGGGCTAGACGCTTTCCGGATCGTGGGCGATGAAGCCCGGATCGAGCTTGTGCAGCGCCTGCCTCAGGGCCTCCTCGGACACCGGCTTGGTCAGGTAGGCATCGCAGCCGGCCAGTTCCCCGCGCACCTGGTCCATCGCGCCGCCGAGCCCGGTGACGATGACCACCTTCGGCGCGCGCCGGGGCGCGCCGGGCGGATGGCGCTTCAGGTGCTGGCAGATCGCCAGGCCGTCCAGGCTGCCGGGCGGCCCCAGCACCACGTCGAGAAACACCAGCGGGAAGTATTCGCGCTCGAGCAGGGCCATCGCCTCGTCGCCGCCGATCGCAAGGCGAACCCGGTAGCCGAACCGGCTCAGGCGCAGCCCGAGAAAGCGGCGCGCAATGGCGCTGTCCTCGACCACGAGCACTTCCGGGCCGGACTTCAGCCCGGGTCCGTCGAAGACGCCGAAGGCCGCCGCGCCGGCGTGCTGCAACGCGACGTCGGCCAGCGCCGCGCGCAGCTCACCCGGCGCAGAATTGCGCTGCTCCACCAGCGAATCGAGTTCGCGCACGATATGCATCGGATCGATCGGCCGTGCCAGCCACGCCATCGCACCCTGCGGCGCCCGGGCGCCGACGAACACCGTGTCGTTCGCCCGGCCGGTCGCGAGCACCGCCTGCAACGACGCGTCGTGGTCGGCGTCGGCGATGATGAAATCGCTGCGGTCGATCCGGTCGACCTGCACGTACGCCGGCACGCGCTCGGCGGCCAGCCGAAAGAAGGACGACAACGCGCCGCGCTCGAAGTCGCTGAAGCCCTGCAAGGCCACGGTGTAGTGCTCGGCGGCGCGCGACGACATGGGAATAAGGTCTCCTGGACTGCGGGATCAGGCGCCGCCGATGGTCGGCGCCGGCGCCCGCACGGTCAAGGACCTAGGTTGACGGCTCGCGCTACCATGCCCGGGTTTGCTTACACCAGAGGGTGCCCATGGCCGCCAGCGTCTACGACTTCGAAGCCCTTTCCATCGAGGGCAAACCCGCTCACCTTTCTACACAGCGTGGAAAAGTGCTGCTGATCGTCAACACCGCGAGCGCCTGCGGCTTCACGCCGCAGTTCGAGGGACTCGAATCGCTGTGGGAGACGTACCGCGACCGCGGCCTCGTCATCGTCGGCTTCCCGAGCAACGAATTCGGCGCGCAGGACCCGGGCAACAACGACGAGATCGCGTCGTTCTGCTCGCTGAACTACGGCGTGAGCTTTCCAATGATGAGCAAGGTGCAGGTCAACGGCTCGCAGGCGCATCCGCTGTGGAAATGGCTCACGTCCGAGGCGCCCGGCCTGCTCGGCAGCCAGTCGGTGAAGTGGAACTTCACGAAGTTCCTCGTCGGCCGCGACGGCCGGGTCATCAAGCGCTACGCGCCGACCGACACGCCCGAGTCGATGAAGAAGGACATCGAAGCCGCGCTGTCGGCCTGAACGACCATGTTCCAACACCTCGACCCCTACGCCGGCGACCCCATCCTCTCGCTCAACGAGGCCTACGGCAACGACCCGCGGCCGAGCAAGATCAACCTGTCGATCGGCATCTACTTCGACGACGCCGGCCACATCCCGGTGCTCGGCTGCGTGCGCGAAGCCGAGGCCCAGCTGCTCGCCGAGGGCGCGGCCAAGCCCTATCTGCCGATCGAAGGCGCGCCGGCCTGCCGCCGCGCGGTGCAGCAGCTGCTGTTCGGCGCCGACCACGAGGCGGTGAAGAGCAACCGCATCGCGACCTTGCAGACGGTCGGCTCCAGCGGCGGGCTGAAGGTCGGTGCCGACTTCCTGAAGCGCTGGTTTCCCGGCAGCGGCGTGTGGGTCAGCGACCCGACCTGGGACAACCACCGCGCGATGTTCGAGGGCGCCGGGTTCACGGTGAGCACCTACCCGTACTACGACGCGGCCACCGGCGGCCTGAAGTTCGACGCGATGCTGTCCGCGCTGCGCGGCCTGCCGGCGAAGAGCATCGTGCTGCTGCATGCCTGCTGCCACAACCCCACCGGCGTGGACCTGACGCCGGCGCAGTGGGAAGAACTGATCCCGGTGCTGCGCGAGCGCGAGCTGCTGCCCTACCTGGACCTGGCCTACCAGGGCTACGGCGACGGCATCGTCGAAGACGCGTTCGCGGTTCGCGCACTGGCGAGCGCGGAGCTGTCGTTCTTCATCGCGAACTCGTTCTCGAAGAGCATGAGCCTGTACGGCGAACGCGCCGGCGCGCTGAGCGTGGTCTGCCCGGACGCGGCCGAGGCCGAACTGGTGCTCGGCCAGCTGAAGGCCACCGTGCGGCGCAACTATTCGAGCCCGCCGATCCACGCCGGGCTGGTGGTCGCGAAGGTGCTCGGCGAGCCCGCGCTGCGCTCGACCTGGGAAGCCGACGTCGCCGCGATGCGCGAGCGCATCCTTGCGATGCGGCGCAGCCTGCACGAGGTGCTGTCGGCGAAACTGCCGGGGCGCGATTTCGGCTACTTTCTGAGCCAGAGGGGCATGTTCAGCTACACCGGGCTCACCGCCGCGCAGGTCGACCGGCTGCGCGAGGAACATGCGGTGTACCTCGTTCGCTCCGGGCGTGTGTGCATCGCCGGCCTGAACACGAGGAACGTCGAAGCGACCGCGGTGGCGATGGCCGCGGTGATGTAAGAAGTTCAGCGTTTCCTCGACAGAGGCGTGCAGCGCACCAGCCGCGGTGCCTGCGCCTTGCTGAACCACCTCCTCTGTCAAAGGAAACCACCATGCTGAACCAGATCAAGTCGGGCGTTGCCCTCGCCTCCGCCGCCGCTGCCCTGTTCGCCGTCGGCGCCGGCGTGACCACCACGGTGCACGCCGCCGAAGACGGCACCGTCAAGTGCGCGGGCGTCAACACCTGCAAAGGCACGTCCGAGTGCAAGACCGCGAGCAGCGAGTGCAAGGGCCACAACAGCTGCAAGGGCCACGGTTGGGTCAAGAAGACCGCGACCGAGTGCAAGACTGCCGGCGGCACGATGCTGAAGTAGCCCCTTCGTAGCCCGGATGAAAATCCGGGGTTGTGCCTTCGTTGATGCCGCTCCCCCGGATTTCATCCGGGCTGCAAGAATGAACACCATGCACGGATTCGGCCTCGGGCTGCGCGCCGAGCACTACCGCGACTTCGTCCATTCGACAGGCTCAGGATGCTCGGGGCCTTCGACAAGCTCAGTCCGGCCGGCCGTTGACTGGCTCGAAGTCATCTCCGAGAACTACATGGTGCCGGGCGGCAAGCCCTTGCACTACCTGGACACGATACGCCGCGACCACCCGATGGTGATGCACGGCGTATCGCTGTCGATCGGCAGCGCCGACCCGCTGGACCTCGCCTACCTGAACGACCTGAAGGCGCTGGCCCGCCGCATCGAGCCGGCGTGGATCTCCGACCACCTGTGCTGGACCGGCGTGGACCACCACAACCTGCACGACCTGCTGCCGATGCCGTACACCGAGGCGGCGCTGCGCCACCTCGTCGCGCGGGTGCAGCAGGTGCAGGACCTGCTCGGGCGTCGCCTGCTGCTCGAGAACGTCTCGAGCTACGTCGCCTTTGCCGGCGACGAGATGAGCGAATGGGAATTCATCGCCGAGCTTGCGCAGCGTGCGGACTGCGAGCTGCTGCTCGATGTGAACAACGTCTACGTCTCCAGCCGCAACCACGGCTTCGACCCACGGCGGTTCATCGATGCGATGCCTGCCGCGCGGGTGCGGCAGATCCACCTGGCGGGCCACGAGGACCACGGCGACCACCTGGTCGACACGCACGACCACCCGGTCTGCGACGCGGTGTGGGATTTGTACGGCCACACAGTGCAGCGCCTCGGCGCGGTGCCGACGATGATCGAGCGCGACGACCACATTCCGCCGCTGTCGGAGTTGCTTGCCGAGCTGGATCACGCGCGCCGCGTGCAGGCGGCGGCGCTTCGGCGCCGCGACGAGCGGATCGCGGCATGACGTCGCTGCTCGAACAGCAAAGACAGCTGCGCCGGATGATCGTCGCCGGCGACGACGCGGACAGCGGCGCGCTGCTGCGCCCGCGGCCCGATCGCGAGCCGCTGCTGCGCATCTACCGGCATGCCTACACGGCGCGTCTGATCGGCGCACTGCGCGACAACTTCGGCGTCTTGCCGCACGTGATCGGCGACGAGGCTTTCGACGCGCTCGCACTCGCCTACGTCGCGGCGCACCCATCGCGGTATCCGTCGATCCGCTGGTTCGGCGATCGGCTCCCGCAGTTCATGGGCGAGCGCGACGACCTGGTGCCACATCCTGCGCTGATCGATCTGGCGCGCATGGAGTGGGCACTGCGCCACGCCTTCGATGCCGCCGACGCGACGCCGCTGGCGGCCGCGGACCTCGCGGCGGTCGGCGCCGAGCACTGGCCGTCGCTGGTGTTCGAGCCGGTGCCTAGCGTGCAACTCCTGCCGATGCAGTGGGCCGTCGAACCGGTGTGGCGCGCGTTGCAGTCTTCGTCTGACGACGATCTCACCACGCCGGAACCCGAGGCGCACGAGCATGCGCTTCTGGTCTGGCGCGCCGGACTGGACAACCGCTGGCGTGCACTCGACACCGCGCAAGCCGCCTTGCTGCGCGCGATGCTCGATGGACGCTGCCTCGGCGACCTGTGCCTGCTGGCGGCCGACCAGGTCGGCGAGGCGGATGCGGCGGCGACCGCGGTGGCCGCGCTGCAGTCGTGGCTCGCCGACGGACTGCTGGCCTTTCGTAGCCCGCATGAAATCCGGGAGCGGTTGAAGCGCTGAACCCCGGATTTCATCCGGGCTACTCAAATGCAGCGGCCGCCGTCGACTTCCATCGCCACGCCGGTGATCATCGCTGCTTCGTCGCTGCACAGGAAACACGCGGCGTTGCCGAGGTCCTCCGGCGTCGAGAAGCGCCCGAGCGGAATCGTCGCCAGGAACTTCGCGCGCGTCTCCGGTGTGTCCTCGCCCATGAAGGTCTTCAGCAGCGGCGTCTCGCCGGCCACCGGGTTCAGCGCGTTGACGCGGATGCCGAACGGCGCGAGTTCGACCGCCATCGCGCGCGTGGCCGTGATGACCCAACCCTTGCTCGCGTTGTACCAGGCGAGCCGCGGGCGCGGGCTCACGCCGGCGGTGCTCGCGATGTTGAGGATCACGCCCCGGTGCTGCGCCTTGAAGCGCGGCACCACCTCCTTCGCCGCGAGGTAGATCGACTTCACGTTGACGGCGAGCAGGCGGTCGAACTCGTCCTCCGGCAGCCCTTCCAGCGGCTGCGGCAGGTGGCCGATGCCGGCGTTGTTGACGAGGATGTCGAGGGCGCCGAAGCGCTCGACGGCGGCATCGACCATCGCGCGCACGTCGGCGGCGTTCGAGACGTCCGCTCGTTTCCACTGCGCGCCGGTTGCCTCGGCCACACGCGCCGCGTTCGCTTCGTCGCGATCGGCGATAAGCACCTTCGCACCTTCGGCGACGAACTTCTTCACGATGCCTTCGCCGAAGCCGGAACCTGCGCCGGTGACGATGGCGACCTTTGCTTCGAGTCTCAAAACCATGATGCAAGCTCCCAGGCCAATGATTCAAGCTCCGCTTGGACTTCACTCCCTCCCCCTCTGGGGGAGGGTCGGGGTGGGGGCCGGCGGCGGCGCTCTGGAATTCGGCCCCCATCCCGGCCTTCCCCCAGAGGGGGAGGGAGAGGACGGTGACGCTGTGCGTCAAGCATGGTAAATGGCGACCGTTTTCAGCGTCGAAAAGCCATACAGCGCCTCGAAGCCCTTCTCGCGCCCGTGCCCCGAGCGCTTGACGCCGCCGAACGGCAGCTCCACGCCGCCGCCGGCGCCGTAGTTGTTGACGAACACCTGCCCGCACTTCAGCGCCCGCGCCATGCGCAGCTGGCGGCCGCCGTCGCGGGTCCAGACGCCCGCGACCAGGCCGAACGGCGTGCCGTTGGCGATGCGAAGCGCCTGCGCCTCGCCGTCGAACGGGATCAGCACCTGCACCGGTCCGAAGATCTCTTCCTGCGCCAGCGCATGTTCGGGCGGCACGTCGGCCACCAGCGTGGGCCGCACGTAGTAGCCCTCCGCCGGCGCCGCGGCGACGATCTCCGCCTGCGCGGCGATGCGCAGGCCGGCGTCGCGCGCGACCGTCAGGTACTGCGACACGACGCCGTGCTGCCGGCGCGAAATCACAGGCCCGACATCGAGGTCGTCCATCGCCGGCCCGACCCGAAGCGCCCGGTAGCGCTCGGCCATGCGCGCGAGCACCGCCTCGTAGACCGGCCGCTCGACGAGGATGCGCGACGCGGCCGAGCAGGTCTGGCCGGCGTTCTGGATGCCGGCATTGACGAGGAAGGGCAGCGCCGCGTCGAGGTCCGCGTCGGCGAAGACGATCTGCGGGCTCTTGCCGCCGAGTTCCAGCGTGACGGGAACCGTGTTCGCGGCAGCCGCGGCCTGTACCAGCGCGCCGGTCGCGACCGAGCCGGTGAAGGAGATGTGATCGATGCCGGGATGCGCCGACAGCGCCGCGCCGGCCTCTTCGCCGAGGCCCGGCACCACGTTGAGCGCACCGGCCGGCAGGCCGGCCTCGGCGGCGATGCGGGCGAAGGCGAGCACCGTCAGGCAGGCCTCCTCGGCCGGCTTCAGCACGCAGGCGTTGCCCATCGCGAGGGCCGCGCCGACGCTGCGGCCGACGATCTGCATCGGGTAGTTCCACGGCACGATGTGGCCGGTCACGCCGTGCGGCTCGCGCCAGGTCAGCGCGGTGAAACCGGCCTGGTAGGGCAGCGTCTGGCCGTGCACCTTGTCGGCTGCGCCGCCGTAGAACTCCATGTACCGCGCCAAAGCGACCGCGTCGGCGCGACCCTGCTTCAGCGGCTTGCCGACGTCGAGCGCCTCGAGGCGGGCGAGTTCGTCGGCCTGCGCGAGCACCCTGCGGCCGATCTCGGCCAGCACGCGGCCGCGCTCGGTGGCGGTCATGCGGCCCCAGTCGCCGTCGAGCGCGGCGCGCGCGGCGTTCACCGCCGCGTCCACGTCGACCGCCGTGCCGCGTGCGATGTTCGCCAGCAGGCTGCCGTCGGAGGGGTTTTCCAGCGGCACGAGATCGCCCCGCGTTGCGTTGCGCCACTCGCCGCCGATGAAGAGTTGCCGCGTGTCGAACGGGATGCTCGGGGCCATGGGGTCTCCTGCACGGCAGACATCGCCGCTTTTGGGCCATGATATTCAGCTTGCGGTGTTCCGCGACCGAGGACAACCCCATCAGCCTCTTTCTTCTCAAGCGCTTCGCCGCCTTCGTGGCCACCTTGCTGGCGGCGTCGGTGGTGATCTTCGCGGTGCTCGACGTGCTGCCGGGCAGCGCCGCCGAAGTGATGCTCGGCGAGAGCGCGACGCCCGAGTCGCTGAAGGCACTGAGCGAGCGGCTGGGCCTGGACCGCCCGCCGCTCGCGCGCTACGCGGCGTGGATGGCGGGGTTGGCCATCGGCGACATGGGGATGAGCATCGCGTACGAGACGCCGGTGTGGCAGCTCGTCAGCGAGCGCCTCGTCGTCACGGTGCCGCTCGCGGTGATGGCGATGCTGCTGACCACGGTGCTCGCGCTGGCGCTGGGCCTGTACGCCGCGTCGCGGCACAACCGCTTGGGCGACGTCGGCGTGATGGCCCTGAGCCAGGTCGGCATCGCGATCCCGAACTTCTGGTTCGCGATCCTCTTGATCCTCGTGTTCTCGGTGAAGTTGCAGTGGTTCTCCGCCGGCGGCTTCCCGGGCTGGGAAGACGATCCGTGGGCGGGCTTCAAGGCGCTGGTCCTGCCGGCCGTGGCGCTGGCCGTCGTGCAGGCCGCGATCCTCGCGCGCATCACCCGTTCGGCGGTGATCGAGGTGATGCGCGAAGACTTCGTGCGCACCGCACGCGCCAAGGGCCTGAGCCGGCGCGAGGTGCTGTGGCGCCACGTGCTGCGCAACGCCTTCGTGCCGGTGCTGACGATCATGGGCCTGCAGTTCGCGAACCTGCTGACCGGCACCATCGTCGTCGAGAACGTATTCAGCCTGCCCGGCCTCGGCCGGCTCGTGTTCCAGGCGATCGCCAACCGCGACCTGATCGTCGTGCGCAACGTCGTGATGCTGCTGGCCGCGGCGGTGATCCTGATCAACTTCGTCGTCGACGTGCTGTACGTCGTCATCGACCCTCGCCTGAGGAGGCATTGATGCCGCACGCCGAAGGATGCCGATGAACCGCGCGCTGCGGCATCCGAGCTTCATCGCCGGCGGGCTGCTGGTGCTGATGCTGCTGCTCGCGGCGGCGCTGTCCTTCGTCTGGACGCCGCATTCGGCCTTCGAGATCGACGTGCCGGCCAAACTGCAGGGGCCGTCGGCGAGCCACTGGCTCGGCACCGACAGCCTGGGCCGCGACATCGTCTCGCTGCTGATCGTCGGCTCGCAGAACTCGATCGCCGTCGGCGTCATCGCGGTGGGCATCGGCATGGGCTTCGGCGTGTCGCTCGGGCTGCTCGCGGCGGCGCGCCGCGGCTGGGTCGAGGAGCTTGTGATGCGCTTCTCCGACTTCACGTTCGCGTTTCCGGCGCTGCTGTCGGCGATCATGCTGACGGCCATCTACGGGCCGGGGCTCGTGACCTCCATCGTCGCGATCGGCATCTTCAACATCCCGGTGTTCGCACGCGTCACGCGGGCCGCCGCCAACGCGGTGTGGTCGCGCGACTACGTGACGGCCTCGCGAGCCTGCGGCAAGAACCAGTGGCACATCACCTTCACCCATGTGCTGCCGAACATCGCGAGCGGCTTGATCGTCCAGGCGACGATCCAGTTCGCGACCGCGATCCTCGCCGAGGCGGCGCTGAGCTACCTGGGCCTGGGCACGCAGCCGCCGCAGCCCTCGTGGGGGCGCATGCTGAACGAGGCGCAAAGCATGATGTTCCAGGCCCCGCAGCTCGCGATCTGGCCCGGGCTCGCCATCGCGCTCAGCGTGCTCGGGCTGAACCTGATGGGCGACGGGCTGCGCGATCTGCTGGACCCGCGGCTCGCGCGCTCGCGCTGACGAGTGCGAGAGAGTGGAGATTCTTGAAGGACTTGCAGCCGCAACGAGCTGTCACCCCGGCGAAAGCCGGGGTCCACTCGTCGCGCTCTGCCGATCCAGGCAGTGGACCCCGGCTTTCGCCGGGGTGACAGCTTGAGGTGGGATGCAGCGCAGCGCAGCGCAGTGCAGTGCAGTGCAGTGCAGTGCAGTGCAGTGCAGTGCAGTGCAGCTCAGCTCAGCTCAGCGCAGCTCAGCCCCTGCGCCGACGCGCGACGGCACCGATCAGCGCCAGGCCGGCCAGCATCAGCGCGTAGGTCTGCGGCTCCGGAATGCCCGGGCGGATGTCGGTGATCTCGCCGGTCAGGTACAGGCTCGCGAAGAAGATGTTGTCGTCGTTCGTCGGGTTCTGCGTGAAGATCGAGAACGACATGTCACCTTCGGCAAGGAAGGGGCTCAGGTCGTACAGCTCGTCGTCCATGTCGTAGCCGACGTTGTTCGACGGGTCGTCGCCGATGCCGCCCACGGTGATCAGCGAGCCGTCGGACGCCTGCAACCCGTCGTTGAAGTTGCCGGCGGTGTCCGTCAGCATCGACCCGTTGACCTGGATCGTCGAGCTCTGCCCGCAGCAGCTGAACGAGATACCCAGTCCCAGCTGGGCCGCAAACGACGGGTCCGTCGGATCGGTCAGCGGCGACCCGAGCTGGACGAACGTCGTCTCGCCGCCGGTGTTCTGTCCGCCGTCGAGCAGCGCCACGCTGCCCAGGCCCAGACTCGCGTGCTCGTAGACGATGGCCAGCACCTGGCCATCGATGCGGCTGTTCAGACTCCCTTCGGTGACGCCCCACGAGAAGCTGTCGGTCACCGCGCCGGCGGTCAGCGACTGCACCAGCGTCGTCACGTCGGCGCGTGCCGTGTACCAGGCGCCGATGTCGGCGCGTGTGCTGACGGCGCCGACCAGCGTGTCGAAATTGCTCACGATATTGCCGGCCAACGTAATGCCTGCGCCGTTGTAGTCGGCGAGTGTGGTCGGGCTGTCCGGATACCAGGGCGACGGCGTGCCGGCGCTGTAGAGGTAGGCTTGCAGGATGGTGGCGCCCACCGGCACGAACGCCTGAACGTCGCCCACGGGGGTGAGGTTGCTGCCGATGCCGTCGACGCTCAGGCCGACGTTGCCGGTCCAGGTGCCGGCCGCCGTCAGATCGGCCGACGCCGCGCCGCTGAAGGCGCACAGTGCCGCGACCGCGGTCCACTTCGAGAGTCGCTTCATGGTGTTGTCTCCTTCGAACAGACTTCCCTTACATTGACGCGACGTCGTGAAGTGTCCAACTGGCCTCCCACATCCTTGGGGGGTTCGACCCAGAGGTTCTTCGATTGGCCATGCCGATGCTCGAGGTTCGATCGCTGCAAGTGAATCTCCCCGGTCCACGCGGCGTCGCGCCGGCGCTGCGTGGGATCGATTTCGGCCTTGAGCGCGGGCAAACGGTGGGCCTGATCGGCGAGAGCGGCTGCGGCAAGTCGATGACCGCACTGGCCTTGATGGGCCTCATGCCCGAAGGGGCGAGCGTGAGCGGCAGCATCCGCTTCGACGGACAGGAACTGCTCGGCCTCGACGACCGTGCGATGTGCGCGCTGCGCGGGCGGCGCATCGGCATGGTGTTCCAGGAGCCGATGACGGCGCTGAACCCGCTGCACACCGTCGGTGCACAGGTGGCGGAGCCGCTGCGCCGCCACCTCGGCATGGGCCGGGCGCAGGCGCGTGCCGAGGCGCTGCGCCTGCTGGAACGCGTGCATCTGCCGCAGCCGGCCCAGCGGCTCGACGCCTACCCGCACCAGCTCTCCGGCGGTCAGCGCCAGCGCGTGATGATTGCCGCGGCGCTGGCCTGCGGGCCGGACCTGCTGATCGCCGACGAGCCGACGACGGCGCTGGACGTCACGATCCAGCGCGAAATCCTCGACCTGATCGCCGAGCTGGTGGCCGAAAGCGGCATGGCGCTGCTGCTGATCTCGCACGACCTCGGGGTGATGGCGCAGAACGTCGACCGGGTGTTCGTGATGTACGGCGGCACCATCGTCGAGAGCGGTCCGACGGCGAGCGTATTCGAGCGGCTCGCGCACCCGTACAGCCGGGGGCTGTTCAATGCGCGGCCTCGGCTGGGCGGCGGGCGGGGACAGAAGCTGGTGACGATTCCGGGGCGCGTGCCGGAACTCGTCGACCTGCCGCCCGGCTGCCCGTTCATCGACCGCTGCCACCGCGCACTCGATCTCTGCCGCGAACCGCCGCCGGCGTTTGCGGTCGGGCCGGACCACGCGGCCCGCTGTTTCAACATGGAGCCGGTGACATGAATCCCGTAGCCCGGATGAAATCCGGGGCACTGCCTTCGCAAACCGACGCCGCTCCCGGATTTCATCCGGGCTACGAGGAGGCCTTGCTCACCGTCACCGACCTCGTCAAGCACTACCGCCTGCCGCGCGAGAGCCTGCTGTCGCCGCCGCCTATCGTGCACGCGCTGCAAGGTGTCAGCTTCACGCTGGAGGCCGGCCGCAGCCTCGGCATCGTCGGCGAGTCGGGGTCCGGCAAGTCCACGCTCGCGCGCCTCGTGATGGCCCTGGAGGCGCCGACGTCCGGCCGCGTGACGCTGCTCGGCCGCGACCTGCACGCGCTGCCGCACCGCGAGCTGCGGGAGGCACGCCGCGACTTCCAGATGGTGTTTCAGGACCCCTACGGTTCGCTGGACCCGCGCCAGCGAGTGCAGCAGATCGTCACCGAACCGCTGCCCCCACTGCCGGTCCGCGAACGCCGGCAGCGCGTGGCCGAGGCGCTCGACGCCGTCGGCCTGCGCCCCGCCGACGCCGACAAGTACCCGCACGAGTTCTCCGGCGGTCAGCGCCAGCGCATCGCGATCGCACGCGCACTGATCACCCGGCCCAAGCTGATCGTCGCCGACGAGCCGGTCAGCGCGCTCGACGTCTCGGTGCAGGCCCAGGTGCTGAACCTGATGCAGGACCTGCGCGCCGAATTCGGCATCGCCTTCCTGTTCATCAGCCACGACCTGGCCGTCGTCGACCACCTGTGCGACGAGGTGGCGGTGATGCAGGCCGGGCGCATCGTCGAGCGCGGCACGCCCGAGCGGCTCTTTCGCCACGCCGAGCACCCCTACACACGCGCGCTGATCGACGCGGTGCCGCAGCCCGGCACCCCGGGTCGGCGAGCACTGCGCGCCGGCGGCGCTTCCAGTAGAGTCGCATCGACCTTTCCCGACCAGGAGTCCCCACGATGAAGACGACCCCACGACTGATCGCCGCGCTCGCGCTGTCGGCCCTCGCCGTCACCGCCGCCGCCCAGGCGCGCAAGGACAGCGTCGTGCTCGGCATGGTGCTGGAGCCGGCGCCCGGCCTCGACCCGACCACCGCCTCGGCCGCCGCGATCGGCGAAATCGTGCACTACAACGTGCTGGAGGGCCTGACCAAGATCCGGATGGACGGCACGCTCGCCCCGCTGCTGGCCGAAAGCTGGAGCGTCGACCCGGACGGCAAGGTCTACACCTTCAAGCTGCGAAAGGGCGTGAAATTCCACGACGGCGAGGCCTTCGACGCGAGCGACGTGAAGTTCAGCTTCGAGCGCGCGAAGGCTGAAGGCAGTACGAACAAGGCGAAGAAGGCGGTGTTCGACAACATCAGCCGCATCGACACGCCCGACCCGCACACGGTGATCCTCGTGCTGAACAACGCCGACGGCAACTTCGCGTTCCGCATGGGCGAGAACACCGCCGTCATCCTCGACCCGAAGAGCGCGCCCACGACGGCCACGAAGCCGGTGGGCACCGGGCCGTTCGCCTTCGGCTCGTGGGCCAAGGGCTCGGCAGTGACGCTGCAGAAGGCGCCCACCTACCGCGACCCGGGCGCGATCAAGCTGAACAAGGTGACCTTCCGCTTCATCAACGACCCCGCGGCGCAAGTCGCGGCGCTGCTCGCCGGCGACATCGACGGCATGCCGCGCTTCGGCGCGCCGCAGAACCTGCAGCAGTTCCGCCAGGACCCGCGCTTCAGCGTCGAGGTCGGCGGCACCGAAGGCAAGACCATCGTCAGCATCAACAACAAGAAGAAGCCGTTCGACGACGTGCGCGTGCGCCGCGCGGTGGCCGCGGCGATCGACCGCAAGGCGGTGATCGACGGCGCGATGGAAGGCTTCGGCGCGCCGATCGGCAGCCACATGGTGCCCACCGATGCCGGCTACCTCGACCTGACCGGCCTGAACCCCTACAACCCGGAGAAGGCGAAGGCGCTGCTGCAGGAGGCCGGCGTCGCGACGCCGCTGAACGTGACGCTCACCTTGCCGCCGCCGCAGTACGCGCGCAAGGGCGGCGAGATCGTCGCGGCGCAGCTCGCGAAGGTCGGCATCGTCGCGAAGATCGAGAACGTGGAGTGGGCGCAGTGGCTGTCGGGTCCGTTCAAGGGCAACTTCGACCTGACGATCATCAGCCACGTCGAGCCGCTGGACTTCGACCGCTATGGCGACCCGTCCTACTACTGGGGCTACGACAGTGCCGCCTTCAAGGACCTGCTCGCGAAGTACAACACGACGACCGATGCGAAGGCGCGGTTGAAGCTGCTCGGCGACATCCAGCGCCGCCTGGCCGAGGATTCGGTGAACGCCTACCTGTTCCAGCTGCCGCAGTTCGCGGTCGGCAACAAGCGGTTGAAGGGGCTGTGGAGCAGCTCGCCGATCTTCGCGAACGACATGGCGGCGGTGCGGTGGGAGTAAGTCGGATGGCATCCATGGGCGCCGATTCTTTCCCTCTCCCTCTGGGAGAGGGTAGGGTGAGGGCGCGGCGTGCGCGGACAGATGGTGTCGTTGTCGGGCGCCGCGCCCTCACCCCGGCCCTACCCAGGAACCTGAATGACGAAACGAAGCTGGTGCGTGGAATTGGCAAAAGAGAGGGGAATGCGTGCCGCTTCCCGAGGCGTCCAGACGCCAGCGCACCTCCTACTTTCGTTCGCACTGACCCTTCGACAAACCCAGGACCTCTCACCTCCGTTCGCACTGAGCTTGTCGAAGTGCCCGCGCAGATCGGCGCGGTGGCTTCGACAGGCTCAGCCCGAACGGGTTGGGGTGGCATCCAACGACTCTCGATCGCGGGGGTGAACCTCCACAGCCCGTTCGCACTGAGCTTGTCGAAGTGCCTTGCCGATGTCGGCGCGGGGGCTTCGACAGGCTCAGCCCCTTCGACAAGCTCAGGACCCGCGGGGGCTTCGACAGGCTCAGCCCGAACGGGCGGGGAGGTGCGCGAATGCGGTTCCGGGGCACAAGTCGGCAGCGAGCAACGCTGCATCAGTTTCTCCCAGAGGGAGAGGGAGATGGAGCCACGCGGATGACTGACCTTCATGCCCTGAGCGCCGCCGAGCTTTCGGCGGCCTTCCGCACCAAAAACCTGTCGCCAGTCGAGGCCACACGCGCCGTGCTCGACCACATCGCCGCCTGGGAGCCGCACCTGCATGCTACCTACGCGCTCGATGCGGCCACCGCGCTGGCGCAGGCCGAGGCCTCGCAGGCCCGCTGGCTGAAGGGCGAGCCGCTCGGTCCGCTGGACGGCGTGCCGGCGATGCTCAAGGAGAACATCGCGACGAAGGGCGTGCCGGTGCCGATGGGCACCGCCGCCACCGTGCTGGTGCCGGCCGAACGCGATGCGCCGCCGGCGCAGCGGCTGCGCGAAGCGGGCGTCGTGCTGCTTGGCAAGACCACGATGCCTGACTACGGCATGTTGTCGTCGGGGTTGTCGAGCTTCCATCCGCTCGCGCGCAATCCGTGGGACCTCTCCAAGGGCCCCGGCGGCAGCAGCGCCGGATCGGGCGCCGGTGTGGCCGCGGGTTACGGGCCGCTGCACATGGGCACCGACATCGGCGGCTCGCTGCGGCTGCCGGCCGGTTGGTGCGGCATCTTCACGCTGAAGCCCAGCCTCGGCCGCGTGCCGATCGACCCGCCGTATGCCGGCCGCGCAGCCGGGCCGATGACTCGCACCGTCGAAGACGCGGCGCTGATGATGGAAGCGCTGAGCCTGCCGGACGACCGCGACACGATGAGCCTGCCGCACCAGGCGATCGCCTGGCGGCAGCTCGAGCGCGACCCGAAAGGGCTGCGCCTGGGCCTGCAGCTCGACCCCGGCTGGGGGCTGCCGCTCGACCCCGAGATCCGTGCGGCGGTCGAGGCCGCCGCCGTGCGATTCGAAGCGGCCGGCGCGATCGTCGAGCCGGTGCCGGCCTTCATGACCCGCGAGATGATCGACGGCATGGACCGCTTCTGGCGCGTGCGCTCGTGGATCGACATCTCGGCGCTGCCCGAATCGCGCCGCGCGAAGGTGCTGCCGTTCATCGTCGACTGGGCCCGCGGCGGCGCGGGCCAGAGCGGCGAGCAGGTGTTCCACGGCTACAGCCAGATGGGCGCGATGCGCGACGCGGCGGTGCGCGCCTGCCGCCCGTTCGACTTCGTGCTCTCGCCGACCGCGCCGATTCCCGCCTTCGCCGCCGAGCTGCCGTCGCCGACCACCGCTCCAGCCCATCCGCTGGAGCACATCGCCTACACGCTGCCCTACAACATGAGCGAGCAGCCGGCCGCGTCGATCAACTGCGGCTTCACCGCCGCCGGCCTGCCGATCGGGCTGCAGATCGTCGGCCGGCGCTTCGACGATCTCGGCGTGCTGCAGCTCGCGCGCGCCTGGGAGACGATTCGTCCGGCGGCGCGCGCCTGGCCCACGCCGCCGCGCTGAACAGCACCCGTAGTTTCTATGAATGAAGTCAAGGATGAGCCATTGCACTGAGCGATGAAGGTCTTGAGGGCGCGCAGCCACCGGTGGGGACCGGGCCAGGGCCTGCGCCCCGCGGGACACGGCGTCTCGATGCGACGGTAGCCGGGCTT
>DATKCI010000305.1:0-11690 GCA_035513255.1 Piscinibacter sp.
GTCCGTGATGGGACATAGGCCAGGTAGCGCAGGCTGTTCGAGTTGAAGGTCTTCAAAGGCGGCGTGCGACATGTGCTCATTATCCTGAGGGAGCGGATGACGACGACCGCTCTCGTTGACCCCCACGATTCGGGGCGTCAGAACTGGCGTTTTATACAGCATTTATGTCACAGGCGCCGGATTGAACAGCACCAGCGCGTTGTGCAGCTTCCAGTGCTCGGCCCAGGTCTTGCGCCTGCCGCTGGCCACCTCGAGCATCAGCCGGAAGAGCTCCCAGCCGACGTCGGGAATCGTCGCCGAACCATCGGCGATGGTGCCGGCGTTCAGGTCCATCAGGTCGTGCCAGCGGCGCGCGAGTTCGCTGCGCGTCGCGACCTTGATCACCGGCACTTCGGCCAGTCCGTACGGCGTGCCCCGGCCGGTCGTGAACACATGCAGGTTCATGCCCGCCGCCAGCTGGAGCGTGCCGCAAATGAAGTCGCTGGCCGGCGTGGCGGCATAGACGAGGCCCTTGCAGCGCACCCGTTCACCCGGCGGCAGCACACCGGCGATCGGTGCCGTGCCCGACTTCACGATCGAGCCCATGGCCTTCTCGACGATGTTGGACAACCCGCCCTTCTTGTTGCCGGGCGTCGTGTTGGCGCTGCGGTCGGCGCCGCCCCTCGCGAGGTAGGCGTCGTACCAGGCCATCTCGCGGATCATCGCGCGGGCCACGTCACCGTCGGCGGCGCGCGCGGTCAGCTGGTCGATCGCGTCGCGCACCTCGGTGACCTCCGAAAACAGCACCGTGGCGCCGGCACGCACCAGCAGGTCGGTGGCAAAACCGACCGCCGGGTTGGCGGTGACGCCGGAGAAGGCATCGCTGCCGCCGCACTGCACACCGACGACCAGGTCGGAGGCCGGGCAGGTTTCGCGCCGGCGCGCATCAAGCCGGGCGAGATGCGGCAACGCCTGCGCCATGATCGACTCGATCATCGACATGAAGCCGACGTGCGCTTCGTCTTGCAGGCACACGACGTCGAGCGCGCCGGCCTCGCCTCGTTCGTCGCGGACGGCGATCGTGCCCGGCGGCAGCAGACGTTCGGGCTGCAGCTTTTCGCAGCCCAGGCTCACGACCATCACCTCGCCGCCGAAGTTGGGATTCAGGCTGATGTTGCGCAAGGTGCGGATCGGCACGATCGCATCGGGCGCATCGATCGCCACGCCGCAGCCATAGCCGTGCTCGAGCGCAACGACGTCGTCGACATGCGGGTACCGCGGCAGCAACTCGGCCTTGATGCGTTCGACCGCGAAACCGACCACGCCGGCCACGCATTGCACCGTGGTCGTGATCGCGAGGATGTTGCGTGTGCCGACCGTGCCGTCGGCATTGCGATAGCCCTCGAAGCGGTAACCCTCGAGCGGGGGCAGCGGCTCGGGCCGCACGGTGGCCATCGGCAGGCCGCTCAGGCCGCGGGCGGCCGGCAGCGCCAGCAGCCGCTCATGCACCCAGCTCCCCGCGGGAATGTCGCGCAGCGCCGTGCCGATGGCGACGTTGTAGCGCCGCACCGGCTGCCC
The DNA here is from genome assembly GCA_035513255.1 of Piscinibacter sp. Lineage (GTDB taxonomy): Bacteria > Pseudomonadota > Gammaproteobacteria > Burkholderiales > Burkholderiaceae_C > Albitalea. The sequence goes on from DATKCI010000305.1 coordinate 1,558, forward strand.
GGCAGCCACGTCGGCCAGCGCCACCTTGTGGCCCTGCGGCACACGCTCGCGCAGCACCAGGCCCGACGCGAGCACGGTGCCGGCCGGCAGCCCGCCGTCGTTGGCGACGATCGCGACGTTGTCGCGCTCGTCCATGTGGATGGTCAGCGGTATGGCGTTGGCGGCAGGCGCACTCATCGGGTGGGATCGATCACGTTTTCGGTCACGGCAGGTCGACGATCTCGACCCAGTTCGGGTTCTGGCCGACGGCATGGGACTTCAGCGCCTCCAGTGCGCCGGTCTCACGGTCGATGCGATACACCGTGGCCGCATGCGACAACTGTCCGACGGCCACGAGGTACCGGCCCGACGGGTCGATGTTGAAGCCGCGCGGCTGCTTCTCGGTCGGTGTGTGCGACAGCAGCTTCAGGCGGCCGCTGGTGGCGTCGACCGCGAACGCGGCCAAGGTGCTGCTGGTGCGTTCCGACGTGTAGAGCACGCGCCCATTCGGCGTGAGGTGCAGGTCCGCCGCCCACGGCTTGCCGTTGAAACCGCCGGGCAAGCTCGACACGGTTTGCACGAGCGACAGCGTGCCGGCCTGTCCATCGAACGCGAGCACGTCCACGCTCGCGTCGAGCTCGTTGAGCAGGTAGACGAAGCGCGCGTTCGGGTGGAAAACCAGATGCCGCGGACCCGCCTTGGCGCGGCCGGCGTAGGTCGGCACCGCATTCGGCGTGAGCTGCCCGGTGGCCGCGTCGAAGCGCAACTGCATCACCGCGTCGGATCCGAGGTTGGTCACCAGAAGATGTCGGTTCGACGGATCGATCAGCACGGCATGCGCGTTCTGTCCGGTCGGCAGCACCTGCAACGCTCCGCCAGTCACGCCATCGGCACCGATGGGGCTCACGCTCAGCTTGTGCCCGCCGTACGAGGCCGCGAACAGGTGGCGACCACCACGGTCCAGCCCGATGCTCGCCATGCTGTCCGGCAACGGGTTGCTGCCGATCGCCGCGAGGCGCCCGCTGGCCGGATCGATGCGAAAACTCGCCACCGTGTAGGGCTGCGAGCGCAGCGCGGCGTACAGATGCGTGCGATCCGGGCTCACGGCCAGCGGCATCACCTGCCCGCCCACCGGCACGGTCTGCACCGGCACCAGCTCGCCGCTGGCCGGATCGAGCCGCAGCACCGATATCTCCTTGCTGTCGGCATTGGCGATGTAGACGATCGTGGCGGCGTGGGACATGGCGGGACTCAGCAAGGCCGCAAGGCTCAGAACGCCGAGCAGCGAACGCAAGAGAGACATGATCATGCTCCTCGTCAACGAAAGACCAGGTTCGGCAACCACAGCGAGATCGCCGGGATGTAGGTGACCATCAGCAGCGCGATGCACATCGCGGTGTAGAACGGCCACAACTCCTTGACCACCTGCTCCATCGACACCTTGCCGACGGCGCAGCCGACGAACAGGGTCGACCCGACCGGCGGCGTGATCAAGCCGATGCCCAGGTTGAGGATCATGATCATCCCGAAGTGCACCGGATCGATGCCGAAGGTCTTGATGATCGGCAGGAAGATCGGCGTGCAGATCAGCAGCATCGGCGCCAGGTCCATGAAGGTGCCGAGCGCCAGCAGCAGGACGTTCACCATCATGAGGAAGACGTACTTGTCGCTGGAGATGCCGAGGAAGAACGCCGCCGCCTTCGCGGGGACCTGCATGATCGTCATCATGTAGCCGAACGCGACCGAGAAGCCGATCAGCATCATCACCATCGCCACCGTCTTCACCACCCGGTGCACCAGGCGCGGCAGGTCGCGCCACTTGTAGTCGCGGTAGACGAGGAAGGTCACGAGGAAGGCGTAGACGCAGGCGACGGCCGCCGATTCGGTGGCGGTGAACACGCCCGACAGGATGCCGCCCATGATGATGATGATCGTCACGAGGCCCCACAGCGCATCGATGACGATGCGGCCGATCTGCGAGAACGGCACCGCTTCAGCTTTCGGGAAGTGGCGCCTGTGCGAAAGCAGCAGCACGAGGCCGATCACGCTCAGCCCGAACAGCAACCCGGGAAACACCCCCGCCAGAAACAGGTGCGCGATCGACACCGTGCCGCCGGTGGCGAGCGAATAGATCACCGCGTTGTGCGAGGGAGGAATCAGCAGCGCCTGAACCGAGCCGCAGATGGTCACGTTGGTCGCGAACACCCGCGGGTAGCCGGCTTTGACCATCTGCGGAATCATCACCGAGCCGATGGATGCGGTATCGGCCACCGACGAGCCGGAGATGCAGCCGAACATCGTGCTGGCCAGCACGTTCACGAGCGCCAGGCCGCCCCGGAGGAAGCCGATGAAGACCTTCGCGAGATTGATCAGGCGCACCGCCATGCCGCCCTCGGCCATGATCGCGCCGGCGAGAACGAAGAACGGGATCGCAAGCAACGAGAAGTCGTCGGTGCCGTCGGAGATCTTCAGCATCACGGCTTCGAGCGGGATGTCGACGTACAACGCGCCGGCGATGGCGGCGAGGCCGAGCGAGTACGCCACCGGCACGCCGATCGCGCACAGCAGCGCGAACGAACCGAGCAGGACAAGCACGTCCATCGCTACTCCGCCTCGACCGCTTGGTCGCTGTAGATGAGCGAGTCGGCCGGCAGCTCGCCGACCCACACGCGCTCGATGAGGAACAGCAGCGTCAGCAGGCCGGCCACGGGAATCGGCAGGTACACCACGCCCACCGGCAGGTCCGGGAACTCGGCCATCGTCTGGTAGCGCATCGCCATGCACAGCTGCACGCCGTAGCCGAGCATGAACAGGCTCGTCGCCGCCATGCAGACGTCGACGCCCCACAGCATGACGCGTCGTTTCGCATCGCCGACCGCATTGAGCAGCGCCTGCACGGCGATGTGCACCTTGGCACGGTAGGCGGCCGCGCCGCCGACGAACGAGAACATCACCATCATGATCACCGACGCCGGCTCGGGCCAGGACAGCGGGCTGTTCATCACGTAGCGCATGAACACGCCCAGCGGAATGATCAGCGTGATGACGACGAGCGCCGCGCCGGAGAGGACGATGCAAGCCAGGTACAACCATTCCATCGCCTGCCGATAGTGTTGCTTCATGGCGTTCTTGTTGGTTAAAGCGGTTCTTCACCCATCAGGGCACGAAGGAACCGTCACCCCGGCCCTTCGACAGGCTCAGGACAGGCCGGCCTGCGGCCGAGTCGGGGTCCACTCGATGCATGCGGCTCAGCTCTACCAGTGGACCCCGGCTTTCGCCGGGGTGACGGCATGGGTGTGGCCCGTCGAAGCCCGCTACTTCGTGTCTTCGATGCGCTTGATCAGCGCCGCGTACTTGGACCCGTACTTGTCGCGCACCGGCTGGGTGGCCTTGTAGAAGGCGGCCTTGTCGGCCTGGACGAACTTGATGCCCGCCTCCTTCAGCTTCATCTCCGCGTCGCCGACGTACTTGTCCCACAGTTCCCGCTGCTCGAGCTGCGCCTCGCGCGACAGCTTGCGCACGAGGTCCTGGTCGGCTTGCGACAGCGTGTCCCAGGTGCGTTTCGAGAAGACGAAGATCTCCGGGATGATCAGATGGCCGGTCAGGCTGTACACCTTGCTGACCGTGTAGTGGTTCTGCGCCAGCAAGGTCGGCGGATTGTTCTCCGCGCCGTCGACCACGCCGGTCTGCAGCGCGCTGTACAGCTCGTTGAAGCCCATCGCCACGCCGTTGCCGCCCATCGCGTTCATCGTCTCGACAAACACCGGGTTGCCCATCATGCGGATCTTCATGCCCTTCAGGTCCGTCGGCTGCGTGACCGGCTTGTTCGCGTAGACGTTGCGCGTGCCCGCATCCATCCAGCCGAGCACGATGAGCTTGGACTGCGGCGAGTTCGAGATCCGGTCGAGCAGCTCCTGCCCGATCGGGCCGTCGATGACTTTGCGCATGTGCGCTTCGTCGCGGAAGATGAACGGCAGGTTGAACACGTTCAGGTCGTCGACCACCGGCCCCATCGCGCCCACCGAGATGCGCGCGATTTGCAGCGCGCCGACCTGCGCCTGCTCGATCATTTCCTTCTCGCCGCCGAGCTGCATCGACGGGAACATCTGTATCGAGATGCGGCCGCTGGTCTGCGCCTCGAGCTTCTTGCCCATGCGCTGGATCGCCTCGACCGTCGGATAGCCGATCGGATGAACGTCCGACGCCTTCCAGACCATCTTGCCCTGGGCCAGGGACACACCCGCCGCAGCGCCCGCGCCGGCCGCCAAGGACGATGCGCCCCACTTGATCAATTGACGACGTTTCATGACTGTCTCCTTCGTTGGTTGACGCTCTCAGCCTCTTAGTCGAACGGTCCGGTTCGCACGAACACCCCACCTTGGTAAACGACCGCCGGATCGCTGCGGTCCAGCTCGGGCTGGCGTGCGTCGACGGCGGGACGGAACGGGTCGGACGAGTCGCGCGGCCGGTAGCCGACGTGCGCGGCGAAGCGGTTGTCGTACCAGCGCGTCGCGTTGTCCGAGATGCCGAACACCAGCGTGTGGCCGACCACCGGCGCGGTGAGGCCCGCGACGACGAGGCGTTCGAGGTCGTCGTAGCTCAGCCAGGTGGCGAGCATCCGGCGGTCCTTGGGCTCCAGGTACGACGAGCCGATGCGCAGGCACACGGTCTCGATGCCGTGGCGGTCGAAGTACATGCGCGAGAGGTTTTCGCCGAAGGCCTTGCTGACGCCGTACAGCCCATCGGGCCGCACCGGCATCCGATTGTCGATCACCTCGTCCTGCCGGTAAAAGCCGGTCACGTGGTTCGAGCTTGCGAAGATCACCCGCTTGACGCCGTGGACGCGCGCCGCCTCGTAGAGGTTGTACAGGCCGATGATGTTGGCCTGCAGGATCGGTTCCCAGGGGCCCTCCACCGAGTAGCCGCCGAGGTGGACGACGGCGTCCACGCCTTCCAGCAGCGCTCGCATCGCCGCTGCGTCTTCGAGCCGTGCGGGCCTCAGTTCCTCGCCCGGCGCCGCGTCGCCGAGTTCGGCGATGTCGCTCAGGCGCAGCGTGTCGCAGTACGCATTGAGCCGGCCGCGAAGCTCGCGGCCCAATCCACCGGCGGCGCCGGTCAGCAGCAGGCGCCGAAAGTGCAGCGTCGTCAAAGACCCCGGGGTACTCATCGTCGGTCAGGCACCAGGTTGGACAGATAGAAGCGTTTTGCTTACATTCATGTCAACGAAACATGTACGTCATCTGTTGTCGTACAACTAGCGTCGCATCGTCGTCAACACACAGACCGCTGTCAATAGACCATACCTAGGGGAAACCCCGTACCCAATGCAAACCCCGATCCCCCATTTCCACGGCGCCGGGCGCCCGCGCAACCTCGCGCTGGGCCTGGTCGACACGCTCACCGCGCGCATTCGCGACGGCCAGATGCGCGCCGGCGACAAGCTGCCCAGCGAGGCCGCGATCATGGGCGAGTTCGGGGTGAGCCGCACCGTGGTTCGCGAAGCCCTCTCCAAGCTGCAGGCGGGGGGTCTGGTCGCGACGCGCCACGGCGTCGGCACCTTCGTCGTGGGCACCGGCGAAAGCACGAACTTCCGGATCGCGCCGGAACAGATTGCGACGGCGCGCGAAGTGATCGCCGTGCTCGAATTGCGCATCGGCCTCGAAGCGGAGGCGGCGGGCCTCGCCGCCGTGCGGCGCACCGAGGCCAACCTGTCGGCCATGCGCGAGGCGCTGGCCGGCTTTGTGACCGCCATCGACGACACCGGCGATGCGCTGGCGCCGGACTTCCAGTTCCACCTCGAGATCGCGCGTGCGACGCAGAACGTGCACTTCGTCGAGCTGATGACCTACCTCGGCACGATGATCATCCCGCGCGCACGGCTGAACACCGCGCAGGTTGCCGGCGAAGGCCGGCGCGAGTACCTGATGCGCGTGAACACCGAGCACGAGAGCATCGTCGACGCCATCGCCAACCACGACCCCGAGGCGGCGCGCGCCGCCATGCGCACCCACCTTGCAAACAGCCGCGAGCGGCTGCGCCGGGCGCACGAGGCGGCCGGCGGCTGAGGCAGCCCCCACGCGACGCCGGCCCATGCCGGCCGCGCGATTGCGGTTTGCCTATCGCCGCTCCATGTTGTACGATGACTGACAACTACCCCCGATCGATCCTTGATTCAGGAGCCTCCCCATGTCCGCCCCTCTCTCACGACGCACCCTGCTCGCCGCTGCCGCCGGCAGCGCCCTCGGCGCCATCGCGCTGCCCACCCGCGCCGCTTCCTGGGCGACCAAGCCGGTACGCATCGTCGTGCCCTACCCGCCCGGCGGATCGTCGGACATCATTGCCCGCCTGATCAGCCAGCCGCTGTCCGAGGCACTCGGCCAGCCCGTCGTCATCGAGAACCGGGCCGGGGCCAACGGCAACCTCGGCACGGACGCCGTCGTCAGGTCGGCGCCCGACGGCCACACGCTGCTGCTGTGCGACGTCGGCGCGCTGGCCATCACCGGATCGGTCTACACCAAGCTGCCCTTCGACCCGTCGCGCCACCTGAGCGGCGTGGCGATGCTGGCCTACTCGCCGCACATGCTGGTGGTGCACCCGTCGGTGCCGGCGAGCACGCTGTCCGAACTCGTTGCACTGTCCAAGAAGAGCCCGCTGAACTTCGCCGTCACGGCCATCGGCAGTGCACCGCACCTCGCCGGCGTGGCGGTCCAGCGCGGGACCGGCGCGAGCTGGGAGTACATCCCGTACAAGGGCGGCTCCCAGGCGATCCAGGACACGATCGGCGGCCAGGCGCAGGTGCTGATGAACGGCATGCTCGCGACCCTGCCGCATGTGCAGTCCGGCAAGCTCAAGGCCATCGCCGTCTCCAAGCGCTCGCGGATGGCGCTGACGCCGCAGCTGCCGACCATCGCCGAGTCCGGCGTTCCGGGCTTCGAATCCGGCACGTGGCAAGGCGTGCTCGCGCCTGCGGGAACGCCTGCGCCCATCGTGCAGGCCTTGAACGCGGAGCTGGTCCGCATCATCCGCTCGCCGGAGATTCGTGCCCGCCTGGTCGCCCAGGGCGCCGAGGTGGCCACGATGACGCCGCCCGAATTCAAGCAGTTCTTCGACACTGAGCGAGCGCGCTGGGCCAAGGTCGTCGCCGAAGCGGGCGTGCGCCTGGACTGACATCTCCCCTTTGCTGCAGCGAGCCTTTACATGACCCCCCAGGACCTCAAGTCAATCATCTCGTCGGGGCTGTTGTCGTTCCCGATCACGGACTTCGACGCCGACGGCAACTTCGACGTTCGTTCGTATGCGTCGCGGCTCGAATGGCTGACGCCGTACGGCGCGACCGCGCTGTTCGCCGCCGGCGGCACCGGCGAGTTCTTCTCGCTGGTGCCGGGCGAATACGGGCGCGTCATCAAGACGGCCGTCGAGACCTGCTACGGCAAGGTGCCGATCATTGCGGGCGCCGGCGGCCCGACGCGCCAGGCCATCGCGTTCGCGCAGGAGGCCGAGCGGCTGGGTGCGCACGGCATCCTGCTGCTGCCGCACTACCTGACCGAGGCGAGCCCGGAGGGCGTCGCCGCGCACGTCGAGGCGGTGTGCAAGTCGGTGACCTGCGGCGTGATCGTCTACAACCGCGCGGTTTGCCGGCTCACCGCCGCCACGCTGGCGCCGCTGGCCGAACGCTGCCCCAACCTCGTCGGCTTCAAGGACGGCATCGGCGACATCGAGCTGATGGTCGGCATCCGCCAGGCGATGGGCGAGCGATTCGCCTACCTCGGCGGGCTGCCGACGGCCGAGGTCTATGCGGCGTCCTACAAAGCGCTCGGCGTGCCGGTGTATTCGTCGGCGGTGTTCAACTTCGTGCCGGCGACCGCAATGGCGTTCTACCGCGCCGTGGCCAACGACGACCGCGCCACGCAAAGCCGGCTGCTCGACGAGTTCTTCCTTCCCTACCTCGCGATCCGCAACCGCAAGGCCGGCTATGCGGTGAGCATCGTCAAGGCCGGCGCGAAGCTGGTGGGCCATCCCGGCGGGCCGGTTCGCCCGCCGCTGACCGACCTGACGGCGCAGGAGAGCGAGGCGCTCGGCGAGCTGATCCGCGGACTCGGTCCTCAGTGAAGGGGCAACGATGACTGAACACCTGAACTACGTCGGCGGCGAATGGGTCGCCGGCGACGGCTTCACGCCGAACATCAACCCGTCCGACCTCGCCGACACGATCGGCCTGTACGCCCGCGGCACGGCGGCGCAGGTCGATGCCGCGGTGCACGCGGCGCGCGCCGCGATGCCCGCATGGCAGGCCTTCGGCGTGCAGGCGCGCGCCGATGCGCTGGAGAAGATCGGCGCCGAGATCCTCGCGCGCAAGGACGAACTGGGCGCGCTGCTCGCGCGCGAGGAAGGAAAGACCCGCCCGGAGGCGATCGGCGAGGTCGCACGCGCCGGCAACATCTTCAAGTTCTTCGCCGGCGAGTGCCTGCGAACCGGCGGCGAACTGCTGCCGTCAGTGCGGCCGAACATCGGCGTGGAGATCACGCGCGAACCGGTCGGTGTCGTCGGCATCATCAGCCCGTGGAACTTCCCGATCGCCATTCCCGCGTGGAAGCTCGCGCCGGCGCTGGCCTTCGGCAACTGCGTTGTGCTGAAGCCGGCCGATCTGGTGCCCGGCAGCGCCTGGGCGTTGGCCGAGATCGTGTCGCGCGCCGGGTTGCCGGCCGGCGCGTTCAATCTCGTGATGGGCAGCGGCCGCGCCGTGGGCCAGGCGATCGTCGACCACCCGGGTGTCGATGCCGTCAGCTTCACCGGCTCGCAAAGCGTGGGCAAACAAGTGGCGGCGTCCTGCGTGGCGCGCGCCGCGAAGGTGCAGCTCGAGATGGGCGGCAAGAACCCGCAGGTCGTGCTCGACGATGCCGACTTGAGCGTGGCGGTCGAGCTGTGCGCGCAAAGCGCCTTCTTCTCCACCGGCCAGCGCTGCACCGCGTCCAGCCGCCTCATCGTTACGCAAGGCATTCACGACCGCTTCGTCGCCGCGCTCGCCGAGCGCATGGGCACGCTGAAGGTCGGCCACGCGCTCGCGGCGGGCATCGACATCGGGCCGGTCGTCTCACTCGCACAGCTGGAACAGGACCTGCGCTACGTCGATATCGGCAAAGGCGAAGGCGCAACGCTGGTCGCAGGCGGCGAACGTGTCGTGCGCGACACCGAAGGCCACTACCTCGCGCCAGCGCTGTTCACCGACACGCTGCCCGCGATGCAGATCAACCGCGAAGAGATCTTCGGCCCGGTGGCCAGCGTGATCCGCACGCGCGACTACGACGAGGCGCTGGCTCTGGCCAACGACACGCCGTTCGGCCTCTCCGCCGGCATCGCGACGACGTCGCTGAAACACGCCACGCACTTCAAGCGTCACGCCCAGGCCGGCATGGTGATGGTCAACCTGCCGACCGCCGGCGTCGACTACCACGTGCCGTTCGGGGGGCGCAAGGGCTCGAGCTACGGGCCGCGCGAGCAGGGGCGCTACGCGGTGGAGTTCTATACGACGGTGAAGACCGCGTACACGCTCGCCTAGGGCCGAGGCGCCCCGCGTCGGCACTCTGGCCGGCAAGCCCGGCAGCACCTGCCGGCTCGTCGCACGATGGCCGGTACACCCGCGCCATGGCGCTGGCGCACAACGTCGCCGGCGAACATTACGTCTGTTGAATTCATTGCAGGCATGCCTCTGCCTGCAAGGCAGACAGGCCGTCGGCGATGCCGATTAAACACTTGTCATGCTTCACATTTGCGCGGAGACATGGGTCGCTGTCGTGCGCCCCAGCACACACCGCGGCGACTCGCGTGGTTAATCTACAAACATAGCGTTAACTCTATGTGCATTGAGTTAATGTAATGTAAATAATTCGCCTCGGTGAGGAGTCGACCGGCTCCGAACATCCAACCAGACCAGGAGACCCCCCCGATGACTCGCAACGCCCACGCCACCCTGTCCATGGCTGCGCTCGCCGCCGCCATGGCCACCGTTTCCGCCCCCGTCCACGCCGTCGACTGGGGCGGCTACTTCCGCGCCGGCCCCGGCGCGACGAAGAAAGACGTCTCGCGCGCCTGCTACGGCCTGAACGGCCCGGGCCTGAAGTACCGCCTCGGCAACGAATGCGACTTCTACGGCGAGT
>DATKCI010000306.1:0-20786 GCA_035513255.1 Piscinibacter sp.
TGGACACCAGCACGACCGGACCGCTCGCCCGCGCGAGCTGCGCGACCAGCACGTCACGCGCCGCGGCGAGTGCGGCCCCATCGGCCGGCTCGCCGCGCAGCGGCATCAGCAGGTTGGTCAGCCACAGCGTCAGGCAGTCGACGACGACGAGGCGTGTCGGGTCGTCGTGCGCCTGCAAAGCATCCGCGAGCGCCAGCGGCTCTTCCACTGTTGCGAGACCCGGCGCGCGCCGCGCCCGGTCCGCGCGGTGCCGCTCGATGCGCGCGCGCATCTCGGCATCGCCCGCCAGCGCCGTCGCGATCAGCACCGCCTGATGCCCGGGCTGCTGCAGCCACGCGGCGGCGCGCGCCTCGGCCGCGCGCGACTTGCCGCTTCGCTGGCCGCCGAGGATCAGCTCGTGGCGCGGCTCGGGCCGTGCTGCGCCCATCACTTCGCCTTCGGCGCGTAGCGCAGGCTCACGTACAGCCCGCGCCCCGGCTGGTTGTAGCCGTGGACGGTTTCGTAGGCCTTGTCCGCCACGTTGTTGAGCCGCGCGCCCAGCGCCCACTCGGTCGCGATACGCCAGTCGGCACGCAGGTCCAGCGTCGCGTAGCCGGGAAGGCGTCGCTCGTTGCGGGCATCGTCGTAGCGCTCGCCGAACGCGACCATCGTCGCGCCCAGGTCGACGCGATCGATCGTGCGGTCGGCCGCCAGCCGCGCGGCGTTGCGGGCGCGGCGCGGCAGCGCCCGGCCGGCGTTGTCGCCCTGCACGCTGCGCGCATCGAGGTGATCGAGCGAGGCCGACACGGCGGTCGCACCGAGCCGGCCCTGGTACGCAAGCGTGATGCCGTCGATGCGCGCCTTCGGAATGTTGGTCGGCGTCTCGCCGCTCGCGATGTAGCTGCGGATGCGGTTGTCGAACCACGCCGCCCGCACGCTGTGGCCCGCACCGCTCCAGCGCAGGCTCAGCTCGGCGTGTTTTCCCTCTTCCGGCTGCAGATCGGGATTGCCAAAGTCGGGCCAGTAGAGCTGGTTGAAGCTGGGTGCGACGAAGCTGGTTCCTGCCGTCGCGGCGGCACGCCAGCCCTCGGCGAACTCGATGCCGTAGCCGAGCGAACCGGTGTTCTGCGTGCCGTACTGCGAGTTGCGGTCGTGCCGCAGGCTCGCCTGCCAGCCGTGGGCACCGGCCCCGCCGTCCAGGCCCAGCGCCACGGCATTCACCGTGCGCGCGCTGACGGCATACGCACTGCCCGGCTTGGCGACGTTCTGCCGCAGGTGTTCGGCCAGCAGCAGCATCGAGCCGAGCGGTGTCGCCACGCTGTTCTCCCAGCTGACCTGGCGCTGCACGGTCGCGATTTCGCCGAGGTCGGTGAAGGCCGATGCGCTGGCGAGCGTGTCGTAGCCGTCGCGAGCCCGCGAAGCCCGCAGCGTGCTGCGCCAGCCTTCGGCCGGCCTGCCGGCCAGCTCCGCGGAAAGCACCTGCGTCTTGAGGCGGGCCCGCGCGTCGGTGCCCGCGCCGTCGTCGACCTGCGTCAGGCCGTCGGCGTGCAGCACGCGCGTCGTGAGGCGCCAGTCGGGCGTGAAGCCGTAGGTCAACTGCGCGCTGCCGCTGTCCTGACGAAAGCCGTCGCGGTCGGGGTCGTGATTGCCGAACCGCGCGCGCGCACTGGTGGCCGAGAAGCCGCGCGTTTCGACATGCTGTCCCTGCACCGCGCCGCTCCACGCGCCGGCGCCGAAGCGCACGCCGCCGCCCGCCTCGGCGTAGTGGTTCGAACCGGCCGCGACCTTGGCGTGCGGCTGCACGCCGTCGGCGCCGCGCCGCGTGAACACCTGCACGACGCCGCCGACCGCGTCGCTGCCGTACAGCCCCGACAGCGGACCGCGCACGATCTCGATGCGTTCGATCGACGCCAGCGGCAGGTTGTCGAACGACGGCGTGCCGGCGGTGGCCGAGCCCTGCCGCACGCCGTCGACCAGCAGCAGGACATGTCGCGCATCGAGCCCGCGCACATACAGCGAGCTGTTCTTGCCGAGGCCGCCGTTGGCGCTGAGCTGAAGTCCCGGCTGCTGGGCGAGCAACTCGGTGAGCGTGCGCCCGTCGGCGCGCTCGATCGCCGCCCGGTCGATGACGGTGATTTCAGCCGTGTTCGCGTCGACGCGGTTCAGCTGGCGCGTGGCCGTCACGACGACGTTGCTCAGCGTTTCAGTGTTGGAGGAGGCTTGCGCTGCGCCGGCGGTGGGCCAGCTTGCACAAAGGATGGCGGCCATGGACACGGCGCCGGGACGACGAGGGACGCCGCCGACAGCCCACGAGGGGATCGAAAGGAAAAGGAACACGAAGACTCCGGACGCTCACGTGCCGCCAGCGTCCCCGCAGGCAGGCACCTCATGGCCCGCAGCTTGCGCCGTGGACCTCCTTGCTGGCCGGTATCCGGGCTGGCGGAAACAACCTGTGCGACCTTCCCGCCGGCCGAAGCCGACAGTGGCGTAGAGCGCACAAGCGGAGAGTCGAACCGAGGTTCGCTCCCGTCCGCTTACCGTTGCGGGGGCAGCGCAGGTTGGGCTTGTCCCGTGCCGACCATCGAGGTCGGGGCATCGCCTTCCTGCTTCCCGTTTAACTGCGCCGGCGAGACCACCGGCGCGAGCACCAACGGGGCGCAGTCTACATGGGTACGAAGCAAGTCATCGTGACCGCGTCCAGGTGCTTGCCCGCACGAAGCAGACGCCACGCCGGTCAATCGCCGAGCAGTTCCCCGATCGGCCGCAGGTCCTCGACCCGATCGCACACCGCTTTCACCGTCATCAGGATCGGCACGCCGAGGATCAGTCCCCACGCGCCCCACAGCCAGCCCCAGGCGAGCACGCCGACGAAGATGACCACCGGGCTCATCTTGCTGGCGCGGCTGGTGAGCCACGGCGTCAGCAGGTAGCCCTCGAGGGTCTGGATCACGAGCGAGGCGCCGCCGATGGCCAACGCCATCTCGACCGTGCCGAACTGCAGAAAACCCACCATCGCCGCGCCGCCGGTGACCAGCACGGCGCCGATGTACGGAATGAAGTTCAGCACGCCGGCGAGCACGCCCCACACGGCGGCATGCTCGACGCCCATCCACAGGAACACGAGCCAGGTCACGAGGCCGACGAGCGAGCTGGTGAAGACCTGCACCAGCAGGTAGCGTTCGATCTGTCGGGTGATGTCGTCGAGCACCTGCACGGTCACCTTCTTCTGCGCGAACGTGGGGCCGGCAATGGCGACCATCTTGCGCCGGAACGTGTCGCCCGACGCGAGGATGAAGAACACCAGAAAGCTCACGATCGTGACCTGCCCGATCAGCGTGATCAAGCCCAGCGTGCCGGTCCACAGGTAGTCCTTGATGTTGAAGCGCGGCCTCTCGATCACCACCCTCGTCGCGCCGCGGGGGCTGGACGAGCGCGGCCCCGATTCTTCGGCCGCCTGCTCGAGCTGCGTGGCGGCCTTTTGTACCTTGTCCATCGGGCTCGGCGCCTGGTTCCCGGAGCGCATCACCTGGCGCAGCTTCTGCGTGGCCTTCGGCAGGGATTCGATCAGCTCGTTCGCGTCGTCCGCCAGCGAATACATCAGTCCGACGACACTGGCGAGCAGGCCGACGATCAATATGGCGGCACTGATGGCCCGCGGCACACGCCAGCGCACCAGGCGCTCGACGATCGGCGACAGCGCATAGCTGAACATCACGCCGACCATCACCGGAATCAGCACGACGCTCGCCCAGTGCAAAGTAAACACCGTGGCGAGAACCGCCAGCACGACCAGCGAGACGCTGCGCACGTCCACCGGCGCGTGCAGCGTGGGCTCGGGCTGGGCATCTCCGGATGCGTCCCGCTGCTCGGTGGTCATCTTGCCGCGGGAGGCGCTGACAAACCGTCGTTCATCGCTGCTTCTCCAAGTTCAGGCCACTGTAGCGGCGAAGCGAACCGGGGCGGCAGCGGGGAATCCAGGAAGCGGGCGACAGCACCGCCGCGCGCTCGCGTCACCCCCAGTACAAGGCCGCCAGCGCGGCGATCGCGGGCACCGACTGCACGAAGAAGATCTTCCGGTTGACCGTCAGTGCACCGTAGACCCCTGCCACGACGACGCAGGCCAGGAAGAACAGCTTCACCGATGCGCCTTCGATCCCGAGGCTCAGCCCCCACAACAGACCGGCGGCAAGGAAGCCGTTGTACAGCCCCTGGTTCGCGGCCAGCGCCTTCGAGGCGGAGGCGAACTCCGGTGTGAGGCCGAAGGTGCGGCGGCCGAAGGGCTTGTCCCACAGGAACATTTCGAGCACGAGGAAGTAGACGTGCAGCAGGGCCACCAGGCCGATCAGAACATTGGCGAGCATCGCGGTATCCGTTGAGCAGAGTGCGCGATTGTGGCAGCGCGGGTAGCGCCCCAATGTCACGTAGGCGCCTCAGAGCATCGCCCACCACAGCAGGCCGGTCAGCGACAACAGCAGCACGCCGGCGACCGGCAGCGTCACGAGCGACGACTCCATCTGCTGCACGATGGAAGCGAAACGGGCCCGTGATGCCTTCAGGCGCAGTGCCGCTGCGGCCGCCATCGCGTCGGCGGCGGTGCCCCACTGCACCACGCGCTGCCAAGCCCGCCGCAGCGCGGCGACGGTGGCCGTCGCAGGTGCGAGCAGGTCGCCCTCCGGGATCGCGGGCATCCATGCGGCGGCGCCGAACCGACGCCAGACCCATGCCGCCGCCAGGGCCAGCACCGCGGGCCAGGTGGCATCCCACGCATGCGACGCGTCCGGCACCCGGGCGATGCCGTCCAGTCCGGCCTGCAGCCACGGCATGACCGATGCGGCGATGACCAGCAAGCACCACGCGGGATGCACCGGCGGCACCGCGTCCTTCCCGTCTTGCGGGCTACGGGCCAGACTGAACACCCGCAGCATCAGCAGCGCGGTCGCGAATGAACTCGTCGCGAGCAGCGGCACAGCCCAGGCGCCGAACGCCGAACCGACCAGCGCCTCCTTCAGCGCGCTCTTGGCGAGTTCACCGGTGGTGAACGGCAGGCCGGCGATCGCCAGCGCCGGCAGCGCGAGCAGCACGAGGCGCAGCCTGGAGGCGGCCGGCTTGCTGCCGGCCGCGAGGAACAGCGCCGACTTGTTCAGCCCGTGGTGCAGCACCAGCAGCGTGATCAGCGCTGCGCCGCGTTCGCCCTGCACGCCGAGTGTCGCCGCCACGGCGGCGAACAACAGCCCCATCTGGCTGACGGTGGAATAGGCAAGTACGGTTTTGAGCCGCTGCTGTGGCAGGCCCATCGCCACGCCGTACAAGGACGTGAACAGCCCAAGGCCGATCGCCAGCGTGGCAGGCAGTCCGGTCAAATCGAACGGCTGCGCCGGCACGGTGCGCAAGGCGCCGAGCAGCCCGGCTTTCACGAGCACACCGCTGAGGATGGCGCTGGCCGGCACCGGGGCGACCGGGTGCGCGACCGGCAGCCACACGTGCAGCGGCGCCACGCCCATCTTCACGGCGAAGCCGCCGAGCAGCAGCGCGCCGGCCAGCACCGCGTCGCCGCCGCTCAGCGCCGCCGGCAGCGACGCCAGTTCGGCGTTGCCCACACGCGCGCCGATGAACAGCAGGCCCGACAGCAGCAGCGCCTCTCCCAACAACGCCAGCACGAGGTACACGCGCCCCGCGCGCCACGCCTCGGGGCTGCGCTCATGCACGACGAGGCCGTAGCCGGCAAGCGTCATCACCACGTAGCCGGTGTAGAACGTCGCGAGGTCGGCGGCGACGGCTGCGATCACCATGCCCGCCAGCGCCGCGAGCCAGAAGATCGCGAAGACGCGAAAGCGCGCGCGCAGCCGGTCGGCGGCCCACCAGCCGGCCGCTGACCACGCCAGCCCCACGAGCAGCAGCACGGCGCGGCCGAGGCCATCGACCTCGAGCCGTGACCCGAGGAGCACGCCCGGCAGCACGAGGCCGTCGCTCGGCAGCAGCGCCGCAAGCAAGGCCGGCACGCTGGCCAGCGGCAGCAGCCACCGCAGCGCGTGCGCCGAACGCACCACGCCGAACGCGGCGATCCCCAGCAGCGGCGCCAGCACGGCAAAGGCGATTGGCCAGCCACTCATCGCTTTTCTCCTCGCGTCATTGCCGCTGCACGATCAGTTGCACCCAGCCCAGCGGGCTCATCGGCGAGGCGGCCAGCAACCCCACGCCGAACGCCAGCGCGGCCGTGATCACCGGCGGCACCGTCATCGCAAGCACTGCAAAATGCCCGAGCCGCACCGGTGCCGCGCGCTCCGCCGGCACCGCGCGGAACCAGATGCGGTGAATCAGCGGCAGGAAGTAGGCGGCGTTGAGCAGCGTGCTCGCGACCAGCACCATCACCACCCACGGGTGGCCGCCGGCCAGCGCCCCGCTGCCGAGGTACCACTTGCTGACGAACCCGGCCACCGGCGGCAGGCCGATCATCCCGAGCGCGGCCACGCTGAAGCTCATGCCGACCCAGCGCATGCGCCGCCCGACCCCGTCGAGGTCCCGCACCGCATGGATGCCCAGCCGCTCGGCCCACACGCCGGCGCAGAAGAACAGCGTGATCTTCATCAGCCCCTGGTGCACGAGGTGCACGAGACCGCCGACCAGCGCCGTGCTGCCGCCGAGTGCGACGCCGAGCACCACGTAGGACACCTGGCTCACGGTCGACCAGGCCAGCCGCCGCTTGAGGTCGGGTTCGGTCAGCGCACGCAGCGAACCGTAGACGATGGTCGTGCCGGCCACCGCGGCCAGCCCGATGCCTACCCCCAGCCGTGCCACGAGTTCCTCGCCGAACACGTCTTCGACCAGACGCACGATGCCGAAGGCGCCGGCCTTGACGACGGCCACCGCATGCAGCAACGCGCTGACCGGCGCCGGCGCGACCATGGCCTGCGGCAGCCAGCCGTGCAGCGGCACCAGCGCCGCCTTCCCGCCGAGGCCGGCGGCGATCAGCACGAACCCGGCGCGCAACTCCGCTTCGCGGCCGTCGGCCCACGGCAGCAGGTTGCCGTGCGCGATGAAGTCCTGCCCCGGCGCGATGCCGTTCAGTCCGACCAGCCCCGTCAGCAGCAAGGCGCTGCCGCCCAGCGTGTAGGCGAGGTAGACCGCGCCGGCCCGCAGCGCCGCGGCGCTGCCGCGGTGCACGACCAGCGGCCAGGTCGCGAGCGTGAGCAGTTCATAGAAGATGAAGAACGTGAAGAGGTTGCCGGCCGCCGCGACGCCCATCGTCGCGGCCACGCTGAGGCTGAAGAAGCCGAAGAAGCGCGCGCGGTTCTCGCTGCGTTCGAGATAGCCAATCGCATAGACGGTGGTCAGCAGCCACAGGCTCGCCGACAGGGTCGCGAACAGCAGCGTCAGCGCATCGGCCTTGAGCACCAGATCCAGCCCCGGCAGCAGTGCGTGACGGAACTCGAAGGCCGCGCCGGCCTGCACAGCGACCAGCATCACGGCGACGAGCACCAGCTTCACGACCGCGCCGAGCAGGTTGAGCACGGTGCGCAGGCGCTGGCGCTCTTCGCCGATCAGGAAGATCAGCACCGCAGTGACCAGCGAGGTCATCACCATCCACAGCGGCATTGCCGCGAACCAGCCGCTGTTCACCGAGAGCCTCCGTGCGCCGGCGCCACCCCGGCAATGTCCGGCGCCGCCACCGCGAGAAGCTGGAACAGCGGTGCCGCGACGAAGCCCATCACCAGCGACAGCAGCGCCAGCGCCAGCGCGGGCAGGCTCATCGCGGACGAGACGGGGCGAACCGCCGCGCCGCCTGCGGGCGACGCGACGAAAGCCGCCGCAAGCACGCGAAAGACGTAGCCCGCGGCCAGCAGGCTGCCCACCAGCAGCACCGCGATCCACCCCCAGCCGCGCTGCGCCCAAGCGGCCTCGAGCAGCAACCACTTGGCGAGGAAGCCCCCGCTCGGCGGCAGCCCCATCAGGCTCACGCCGGCCAGCCCGAACGCGAACAGGCACACCGGGAACGCCTTGCCGGCGCCGGCAAGCCGGTCGATGCGCCCGCTGCCGAGCCCGTGCACGAGGCCGGCGGCAGCCAGGAACATCGCCGCCTTTGCGAGCCCATGAGATGCGAGCTGGCAGCCGGCGCCGTACCACGCCGACGGCGCGCCCCCGGTGTGGCCGATCAGCGGAAAGACCAGCATCAGGTAGCCCAGCTGCGCAACGGTGGAATAGGCCACGACCCGCTTGATCTGCGCCTGCACCAGCGCGGCGAGCGAGCCGAACAGCACGGCCGCGGCGCCGAGCAGCCCGAACAGCAGCCAGACGGCATCGCGGTCCAGGCCGGCGGCGGTCCAGAACCACAGCCGGTACAGCAGCACCACGGCGGTCTTCACGACGAGCGCCGACAGCACGGCGCTGACGGCGCCGGGTGCCTGGGCGTGTGCGGCAGGCAGCCACACGTGCAGCGGGAACACGGCGGCTTTCAGCAGCAGCGCGATGCTGATGAGGCTGAGCGCCGTCAGCGTCGCATGGCTGGCCTGCGGCTCGGCGACGCTGCGCGCGAGGGCATACAGGTCGAGGCTGCCGTGTTCGGCATAGAGCAGCGCCACGCCCAGCAGGTAGGCCAGCGACGCGAGCATCGCGAGCAGCAGGTAGCGCATCGCCGCGCGCAGCGCGCCGGCCTGGCCGTCGGCGGCGATCAGCGCGATGGCCGACAGCGTGACCAGCTCGATCGCGACGTACACGTTGAACAGGTCGGCGGACAGGAACAGCCCGTTGAGGCCGGCGAGCATCAGCAGCCACAGCGGCCAGAAGCGCCCGCCGTGCGCACTGGCCGGCGGATGGCTCGCCAGCGCGTAGAGCCCCGCCGCGCCGCCGGCCAACGCGACCAGCCACAGCATCAGCAGCGCCAGCCCGTCCGCGCGCAGTTGGATGCCGAGCGGTGCCGCATGGCCGGCCAGCGCCACGTGCAGCACACCGTCGGCCAGCACGGCGGAGGTCACGACCCACAGCAGCAGCGGCAAGGCCAGCAGCGTGGCCGCGGCGATCGGGCTACGCGCCCGAGGCGGTGCGAGCACGGCCAGGCAGGCCGCCAGCAGCGGAACGAAGACGAGCAGCACCGTGGCATCAGTGCTCGTCATCGGCGTGCCGATCCGCGCCGGCATCGTCGTCGAGCGCGTCGATGCGGATCTCGCCGGTCTCGCGGTACAGCCGGTCCAGCAGCGCCAGCGCGAAGGCGGTGATCGACACCGCCACGACCAGCCCGGTCAGCACCAGCGCGTGCGAAACCGGATCGGGCGGGCCGTCGCGGGACGGCAGCGTGACCATCAGCAAGAAGACGCCGCTGCCGAGCAGGTTGAGGGCGAGCAGCTTGCGCAGCAGGTGGTCGGCCGCCAGCAGTCCGTATACGCCGATGCCTATGATCCCGGCCGCGGCCAGCAGGTACAAGCCGTGCTCCGGCGGCGCGTTCATTCGTGGCCCCACGCCAGCCCGCCGCCGGCGGCGAACAGCAGGACGAGCGTCAACGCGATGGACAACAGCAGCGCCGATTCGATCGCGTAGATGGCCCAGGTGCCCGGCAGCGCCAACACGTCGCCACCGACCGCGGCGGCCAGCCCGATGCCGGCAAATGCGAGCACGCCCAGCACCAGCAGTGCGCGCTGCGCGAGCGGCGGCTCGTCGATCGCACGCAGCCGGCCGCACAGCACCAGCAGCACGCCGGCCGCCGCGAGCACCGCGCCCGCCTGAAACGCCCCGCCGGGCGCGTCGCCGCCGGCATGCAGCAGGTGCACGGAGACCAGCACCGCCAGCGGCACGACCACGGCGAGCAGCGCCGCGACGAGCGGCAGCGAGGCCGGTGCCGTGCGGGCCGGTAGCGGCGGGCTGCCGCTGTGGGCGAGCCGGGCGCCGAGGTAGGCGGCCAGCAGCACCGTCGCCTCCAGCAGCGTGTCGTAGCCACGGAACAGCAGCAGCACCGCGGTGACCGGGTTGGCGATCGGCAGGTCCGGCATGCGGCGCAGCACCTCGCGTCCGGCCGACGCTGCGTTGTCCGGCAGGCCGAAGCCGATGCTGCCGAGCAGCAGGACCAGCGCAGCGGTCAAGAGGCCCAGCGGCGCGGCCAGGCGCGCCGCGGGACGGCTGCGCGGCAGGCGCCGCGGCACCGAATGGACCAGCCGGCGGTAGCTCACCAGCAGCAGCGCACCGGTGAGGCCGGCACCGATGGCAGTCTCCGCAAGTGCCAGGTCGGGCGCCCCCAGGCGCGCCCACACCAGAGCCAGCACCACGCCGAAGACGACGAACATCACGATGCTGCGGAACAGCGAAGCGCCGGCCACCGCTTCGATCGCAAGGCCCAGCAGCGCAAGGCCGAGCAGCAGGTCGACGAGCGCGGTCATCGGCCCGTTCCCGTCATTCGCTCGCCGAGGTGTCGCCCGCCGTGATGCGAAGAGCCCGGCGCGCGATCAGCTGGGCCGACACGGCCGCGGCGAGCAGCGCCACCAGCCACACGACGGCCAGCAACGCCGCCACCCGCAGCGAACCGGAAAGCAGCGCCATCGCCAGGCAGACGAACATCAGCCCGAGGTTGTCGACCTTGGTCAGCGCATGCAGCCGCGAATAGACGTCCGGGAAGCGCAGCAGACCGACGGTGCCGGCGAAGTAGAAGAAGCCGCCGGCGGTGAGCAGCAGCGTGGCGAGCCACTCGATGGCGCTCATCGGACAGGCTCTCCGTCGTCGTCGCGGCGACTGGAAGGCTCCGCACCGCCCTCGGACTCACCTGGCGACCCCTCGTCGGTGTCGCCCGCGCCGCCGGCCGGCATGCCGGCGAAGGCCACGCTCAGGATCGCGGCGAACATCACGAACAGCAGCGCCACGTCGCGCAGCGCCGGCTGGGCATGGAGTTCGGCCAGGACGAGCAGGATCGCCACCATCGTGCTGCCGAACAGCAGGGCCGCGGACATTCGGTCGGACGCGGTCGGCCCGCGGTGCGCGCGCACCAGGCCGGCGGCCAGGTTCAGCAGCAGGAAGACCGTGAACGCGACCAGAACGGCCGTCATGGCTGCCGCTCCGCATCCAGGTCGAACAGGTGCGCGATCCTCGCTTCCAGTGCGTGCAACTGGCGCTCGCCTCCGGGCGCGAGCACATGGACCCGCAGCACGTTCGTCGCCGGCAGCAGATCGACCGACAGCGTGCCGGGCAACAGACTCACGAGGCTCATCATCAGCGTGCGCGGCTGGCCCGATGGCAAGCGGAGGCGGTGGTCTATCAGGCGGGGAGCGATCGGCAGGCGCCGGTGCAGCGCACGGCCTGCCACGTCGATGCCGCCCCGAATCGACTGGTAAAGGAAGAACCCTAGGAACGACGGCAAGCGCGTCGGCCGCCACGGATGCGGGTCGCCGGGCGCAAGCACCGCACCGGCCCATGCGCCCGCTGCCGCGGCCGCAAGCCCCATCGCCCAGGCACTGCTGCCGTTGAGCGCCAGCCACACCAACCACAGCGGCAGGAACAGCCCGGCGGCCCAATGCCATCGACGGCGTGCGTGCGGCTCGGACGAGAGAATCGGGCGCATGGCGGCAGGTCGGTAAAAGGTACGGCAACGGGATCGGCGCACCGATCCCCCCGAGCCGCAGACGTCCCCTTGCGGATGGCCGGCTGCAGTCGGAACGAGCAACCGGCGATCCCGGCGCCGCGCGGTCGCCCGGCGACCCGCGTCCGCCTGCGCTGTGCTCAGCCCCTGGCGAGCCTGAACATCCCGACCGCTTCTTTCAGCCGTTGCGCCTGTTCGTTCAAGCCGCGCGCCGCGGCCGCGCTTTGTTCAACCAGGCTGCTGTTGCGCTGCGTCACCTGGTCGAGCTGCGACACCGCGTCGCTCACGAGGCCGATGCCCGAGGTCTGTTCGGACGTCGCGGTGCTGATCTGGTTGATCAGCTGCGCCACCTGCTTGACCTGCGACACGATGTCGCTCATCGTCGCACCGGCCTTGCTGACCAGCGTGGCGCCGGCCTCCACGTTGCCGACGCTCGCGCCGATCAAGGCCTTGATCTCGCGCGCCGCCTCGGCCGAGCGCTGCGCGAGGTTGCGCACCTCGCCGGCGACGACGGCAAATCCCCTTCCCTGCTCGCCGGCGCGTGCGGCCTCGACGGCGGCGTTCAGCGCGAGGATGTTGGTCTGAAAGGCGATGCTGTCGATCACGCCGATGATGTCGGCGATCTTCTTGCTCGACGTGGAGATCGCATTCATCGTGGCGACCACTTCGCCCACCACGGCCCCGCCGTGCTCGGCCACCGAGCTCGCCGAGCCGGCAAGCGCGGCCGCCTGCTGCGCGGTGTCGGCGTTGCTGCGCACGGTGCTCGACAGCTCTTCCATCGATGCTGCCGTCTGCTGCAGGCTGGACGACTGCTGCTCGGTGCGCTGCGCGAGGTCGGCATTGCCGGCGGCGATCTGGCCTGAGCCGGAGGCGATGGACTGCGAGCTGTCGCGCACCTGGCCCACCACCTGCGCAAGGCTGTCGCACATGCGGCGCATCGCGGCCATCACGCTGGTCGTGTCGCCTTCGGCGACGGGCACTCGAACCTCGAGGTCGCCGCGGGCGACGGCGTTCGCCACCGCGGCGGCGTCGGCCGGCTCGCCGCCGATCGCACGCCACACGCTGCGCTGTGCCCAGCGGCCCAAGCCAACGAGCAGAACGACCGACATGCCGGCGACGATCCAGCGTGACCAGGCAGCTTGCGACTGGCTGGCGGCGAAGGTCGCGCCGGCTTCGTCGGCAAACGCAGTCGAGGCCTTCACCGTGTCGTCCACGCCGGCGCGGTGCTGCAGGTAGGCGGCGTCCGCGTCCTTCAGGCTCGCCAGCGCAGCGGAGGGATCTCCGCCGCCGGCGGCTGCGAGCACGCGGCCCGCCTGTTCGATGAAGCGCCTGGCCGCTTCGTGCTGCGCGCCCAGCAACTGGACTTCCAACCCGTAGGGCGGATGCGCGGTCCAGTGGGCGACCCGCGCCAGGTATTCGCTCTCCAGCCGCTTCGCCTCGGACTGCGCGCGATCGAGAGGCATGGTCCCTTCGATCGCCTGCGACAGCACGAGGCGCAGCTCGATCAGGTACATCGGCGGGGGAAGAATGTCGGCCGTCACGTCCTTTGCGACGAGCGCGCGCTCGACCGCCATGGCGCTTCGGTGTTCGCCCCACAACGTGGAGACGGTGAGCAAGGCGACGGCGGCGAGGCCGGACACGATCAGCAGGGTCAATGTACGACGCAGGGATGCCACGCTGGCTCCTTGGAGACGAGATCCCGCAACGCGGGTGTGTCGCTATCGGCCGCGCACCCGCGGTGTGAAGCCGCGTTACACTTTTTTCGCTCGTCCTCCTCGTGCCGCGTGAAGCAGCGCACGCGGCGCTCAGGTGGCCGCTTTGCGCCGGCGGGCCATCCAACCCAGACAACCGAGTCCGGCGAGCATCAACGCGTACGTGCCGGGCTCCGGAATGGCGGCGATCTGGATGTCGATGCGGCCGATCGCGCTGGTCGAGTTGAAGTCAAGCGGGCCGAAGTCGTAGCCCGGCGGCACGAGGTCCTGCCCGAGGAAACTCGGGAATGGATTGCCCATCACGACGTGCACCACGCCGTTCTCGACCGTGCCCTGGTCGCCCATCGTCTGGCCGCCGCCGATGCCGAATGCACCGTTGGCGAGCGAGAAGTTGAAGTCGTTGACCTCGGTCCCGGCGTCGTAGACGCTGCCTGGCGTGCCGATGAAAAACGACAGCGTGCCGCCGCTGACCGCGAAGCTCGACAGGTCGATCGCCATCGCGTCGTCGTTGCCGATGAAGAAGTCGTTGCTGACGACCACCATGCCCGCGTAGCTGAAGTAGCGCGCGGCGCCTCCGAGGTCCAGGCCAGCGAAGGTCGTGCTTCGCACGTCTCCGGGGAAGGCCGGCGGGCCGGGCAGCGTGCCCTGCACGCCGCCGGGCACGCTGCTGCCGAAGATGCCGCTCAAGGGCGCCGAATCGCCGTCCTCGGCGGAGCGCTCGATGCCGATGGACGCGGCCGAGCCGACGTCGAAGGCGTCGAAGCTGCCGTCGTGAAAACCGACCCACAGCGGCGCCGTGCCGACGCCGCCGGCCGGCGAGAGGTTCGTGAACGTCACGCTCACGTCATTGGCAGCGTGGGCGCCGCCGGCGAGCCCGACGGCGAGCAAGGCCGCCGCAAGCGTCTGGGGGGTGTTGGGAAACGAGGTCATGAGGTTCTCCTGGACGGGGGTTGAGTTCTCGTGGCTCGCGAAGGCCGATCCACCGACCCATGCTGCGCAGCCGCCGTCGCGAAGTCCTCACCGAAGCATCACGGCGCCGTGATGTCTGTGACGGCTTGTGCTGGTGCAATGCCGGCAGCGCACAAGCGCACAATCCGAGTCGCGATGAACGAGCACCTGCTGCTGGTCGAAGACGACGACGCGATCGCCGACGTCGTGCAGACGCACTTGGTGGGTGCCGGCTACGCGGTGCAGCGCGTGGCCGACGGCCGGCTCGCGATGCGTGTGATCGACGAGCGGCGCTTCGACCTGCTGCTGCTCGACCTGATGCTGCCCGGCGCCGACGGCTGGGACGTGTGCCGCCACGTGCGCGCCCGGCGTGACTACCTGCCGCTGATCATCCTGAGCGCGCGCTCGGCCGAAGCGCACCGCGTGCTGGGCCTGGAGCTCGGCGCCGACGACTACCTCGCGAAGCCGTTTTCGATGTTGGAACTGGTGGCGCGCGTGCGCGCGCTGATGCGCCGTGTGGAACAACTGCGCCAGCCTCCGGCTGCGCTGCCGGAGCTGCGTTTCGGCGTGCTGCGGCTCGATCCGGTGCGCCGCGAGCTGCGCCATGGCGACGCGCTGGTGCCGCTCACCTTGCGCGAGTTTGACCTGCTGCATTTCCTGGCGCGCCATCCCGGCCAGGTGTTCAGTCGCGCCGAGCTGCTCGGCAGCGTGTGGGGCAGCGGCTTCGACGGCTACGAGCACACCGTCAACTCGCACATCAACCGGCTGCGCATGAAGATCGAGGACGACCCGCAGGAGCCGCGGTTGATCCAGACGGTGTGGGGCGTGGGCTACCGCTTCGGCACCGGGAACGGATCATGAAACCGTCGTTCTCGCGCCGCATCACCGTCGCTTTCGCGCTGCTGCTGACCGGCTTTGGGCTGCTCGTCGCGCTGCTGGGCCGGCAGGTCGCGGTCGAACACGAGCATGAGACGTTGCAGCGCCTGTCACACGGGCTCGCGCGCCACATCGTCGAGCACTGGCCAGCCGTCTCGCGCCCGCCCGGCGACGAGTCCGACCGCGCGGCGCTCGACGAAGTGCTGCACATGCTGATGGTCGTGAACCCGGGCATCGAGGTCTACGTGCTCGATGCCGAAGGGCGGGTGCGCAGCCACGCCGGCGATGCGAACGCGGTGCGCTTGCCGCAGGTCGACCTGGCGCCTGTGCGAGGCTTCCTCGCCGGCGCGCCGCTGCCGCTGCACGGCACCGACCCCAAGGGCTCCAGCGCGGGCAAGCTCTTCAGCGCCGCGATGTTTCCGCCTCGCCCCGGCGACGCGCGGCCACCCGGCTACCTGTACGTGGTGCTCGACGGCGAGCAGCGCACCCTGGTCGCGGGCCACGTCGGCGTGCAGCGGGCTTGGCGCACGGCCCTGCTGCTCGCAATCGTCGCGCTGCTCGCCACGCTGCTGCTCGGCGGCCTCGTGTTCGGCAAGCTCACGCGGCCGCTGCGCGAGCTGGCCGGGCGCATGCGCCGCTTCGACCTCTCCGGCCGCGGGCAGGCCGGCATCGAACCCGAGGCTCGCGGCGACGAGATCGCCGCGATCGGCGAATCATTCGACGCGATGGCGCAGCGCATCGAGCGGCAGATGCGCGAGCAGGCAGAGCAGCAGGCGGCGCACCGCGAGGTCATCGCCAACGTGGCGCACGACCTGCGCTCGCCGCTGACGGCGCTGCACGGCCACCTCGAAGCGCTCGGCCGGCAAGCGCCACCGCTGGCCGGCGACGAGCGGCAGCGCCACGTTGCCACGGCGCTCGCGCAAAGCGACAAGGTGCGCCGCCTGTCGCAGCAGTTGTTCGAGCTCGCGACGCTGCAGTCCGACGGCCACGTGCTGCAGGTCGAGCGCTTCCGGCTGGACGAGCTGGTGACCGATGCGGTGCAGAAGTTCGAACTCTCGGCGCCGCAGCCGCCGGTGCTGCTCGAAGGCCCGTCGCCCGGGCGCATCGAGCTCGACGGCGACCTGCAGCTCATCGAGCGCGCGCTGACGAACCTGATCGACAACGCGCTGCGCCACGCGCCGGGGTCCGAGCCGGTGCGCGTTCGCCTGCAGCGCGACGAGACGCGGGTGAGCGTGCTCGTCGAAGACCGCGGCCCCGGCCTGCCCGACGAACTGGCACGCCGCCTCGACGCCGGCCGCCCGGTGCGCGACCCGCCGCTGCAGCGCCCGGGCGGCGGCTTCGGCGGCCTCGGCCTCGCCATCGCGCAACGCATCGCCTGGCTGCACGGCGGCAGCCTGCGCACGCTGCCGATGGCGCAAGGCGGCACGCTGCTGTGCCTGGCGCTGCCGGCCGAGCGGAGCGCGGGGCGGTTGGAGGCGCCGCTTCGATGAGCTATCGCCGCGACGTCGTCTTCGAGACCGCCCTTCTCCGCTGGCAGCATGTCGGCCTGCAGGCGGCGCAGGACTCGTGGAGCGAGGCTTACCGCGTCGATGGCCCGCGCCTGTTGCTGCCCTTGACCTCTTGCTTCGAGTGCGCTCTAGGTGAGTCGCGCTTCGTCTGCGACCCGACGCGCGCAAGCGGCGTGGTGTCGTCCCTCAGAGGCGCCGCGGCTTCCAGCCGTGCTGGAGATCAGCGCGGCTTGTCCGGCTGCGGCGGTTCGACCGTGACCACGCCTTCGAAGTAGCTCAGGCGCTGGCTCTTCCGCGGCACCAATTGCTCGACTTGGGGGCCGAGCAGCACCTTGTCGTGCAGCACGTTCAGCCGGCTCGACTCGTCATGCTGCAGCACGTACTGCTCGCCGATCGCAATGATCGGCCCCTGGCTCACGCCACCGTGCAGCCGCGCCGGTTGGGGCGGCGAGCCACGCGACTGCGGATCCCGTGCCAAGGCCTGCAGCTCCGCGGCACGCGTGTTCACGAGGCCGGTCACCTTCTGCACCCATTGCGCCGGCGTGTCGGTCGTGTACTTGAGGCGGGCGGCATGCAGGGCTGCGTGGACACGCAAGCCGTTGCCGGTATCGCCGCCTTGCGTGTTGTCGAACAGAACCGCCTGATCCGCGTATGCGACCGCCAACGGCGCCAGTGCCAACGTGCATCAAGTCGTCCTTGGCTTGCATGGCTTGCGCCCGTAGCGCACGGGCCAATTGCTGAGCCTTCGCAGGATCGGCGATGCCGCGCTCACGCTGCAGGTCGTCGGCGTTGATGTACAGCGCCGGCAGCTGGATTTGCGGATCGGCGCGCAGCGCTGCGATCAGCGTGCTCTTGCCCGAGCCGTTCGGGCCCGCGACCATCACGAGCTGCGGCGGCGCGGCCAACGCGCGGCCTGCGATCAGCGGCTGACGCCCCGGGGGCCGCGCTTGCTGCTCGGCGGCAGGCGCCCTGCTTCGATGTGTTCGGCGTGCGCAGCTTTGGCGGCGCGTGAACCGATGTCGGAGAGGTGGGCGACGGAAACGCCGTGCACCGGCAGAATGCGTTCGGCGGGCGGATGGACGTCGTTCGCCAGCGCACGCATTTCAAAAGGAAATCCGCCAGCGGCGATCGCGCGGCGGATAAACACTTTGACCATGTCGTTGGCGTCCATGCCAAGACGCTCGGCCACTTGCTCGAACTGAGCCCGCTCGTCGCGGCCGATCCGAAACCGAATCTCGGGGGATACCTGGGCCATGATGGATGTCCACGATGAACCGCAATTGCGGCAACTTGTGGATAGTCTATCGCTTTGGACCGAGCTTGTCGACGGTCCTGCGCGCGGCCGTGTTGCCGCAAGTGTGGCCGCAGCACATCGCGTACACGCTTTACATCCTCGACCGCAACGTGCGCATGGCGACGGTCGTCGGCATCGTCGGGGCAGGCGGCATCGGCCAGGAGCTCAAGGGCCGCTACGACCTTTACAACTACGCCCATGTGGCGACCATCCTGCTCGTGATCTTCGCCACCGTGCTGCTGCTCGATTTGCTGTCGGCACGCCTGCGGTCCAGGTTCTTGTGAACCGGCAGGCCGGCATTGCCCCAAGGCTCGTGCCGCCCGGATCGGCCTCGGATCACGCGGCCCAGGCGCGCACCGTGCTCGGCTCCGCCCGCGGCCTGGTGTTCGATCTCGGCGGAACGCTCGTCGACACGCTCGACGACCTGTGGCTGGCGTTGAACAGCGCCCTGCGCGAGCACGGCCATCGGCCGGTGGAGCGTGCTGTGGTGCTCGCCAGCGTCCACGCCGGATTGAACGGCACCGCACGCGCCGCGCTCCGAGACCAGGTTGGCACCGAGCATGGGCTCGCGGCGCTGCAGAGCAGTTATCTGCAGCACTACCGCCGGCGTGAGCACGCGGCCTCGCGTCCCTATGCAGGCGTGCGGGAATACCTGGACGACTGCCGGCAGCGGTGCATACCGATGGTGATCTGCACGAACAAGTCGAGCGAGGAAGGGCGGGATCTGCTCTTGACGCTGGGCCTCGCCGGCCACTTCGTCGGTGTGATTGGCCTGGACACCTGCGGTACGGCCAAGCCGGACCCGGCGCCGCTCAGACGCGCGCTGGCATTGCTCGGCGTCACGGCGGAGCATGCCGCATTCGTCGGCGACAGCGAGTTCGATTCACTGTGCGCCAGCCGCGGCGGCGTGCGATTCGTTCTCCACGAACACGGCTACGGCCGCGACGCAGCCTTGCGGCATCCGTGTGCCGGCCGCTTCCGCAGGTATGCGGACCTGATGCCCGCCGCCTGCCCGCCCGAGGTTTCGTCGCCGCATCGGCCCCCGGACGGTGCTACGCAGGCGTAACGCGATGCGCGATCGCTTGCGGCGAAATCGATTGAAGCCTCGTGTTCCGGGGGGAGAGACTGATGCCCTCCCTCCACATCCGTTCTTGAAAGCTCAAACGTTGTAGGAGCAAGCTGTGCGCATTCAGCTGTCCGAGGGCATGCCGTCCCCGGATCGAAGCGCACACGCGGAGGAACGGATGAGCACGGAAGCACAGGGGCTGCTGGCCCAGACCTATCAACAGTCGCGGCGCGAGCTGCGCTCCTACCTGACACGCATCGTGCTGCGGCCGGACATCGCCGAGGAGTTGGTGCAGCAGGCAGCGGTGAAGCTGGTCGAGGCCGGCCAGGGCGACAAAGAAATGCCGGACAACCTCGACGGCATGCGCGCCTGGTTGTTCCGCGTGGCGACCCACCTCGCGATCGACCATCTGCGCCGCCACAGCACCTGGCGCGAGAACATCATGCTGGAGGCGCGCGAGGTGGCCGAAGACAGCGAAGCCTTCCTCGCGGAATCGGCGCTGTTGCGCGGCTCGGCCGAAACGAGCGCGATCGCGCGGGAGCACCTGACGGTCTGCTTCTCCTGCACCTTGCGCAACCTGCCGGCGCAGCAGGCCGCCGCGCTGCTGCTCGCGGAGGTCTACGGGTTCACCGTCGAGGAGGCTGCGCAGATCCTCGACGCAAGCTTCGGCCAGACCAAGAACTGGATCCAGGCCGCACGTGACCAGATGCGCGACAAGTACGACGCTACCTGCGCGCTGATCGCGAAACAAGGGGTGTGCCACCAGTGCGTCGAACTGAGCGAGTTCTTCCACGGCCGCAAGGACGACCCGCTCGCCGGCAGCGCCCGAGACATCGATGCGCGCCTCGCGATCCTGCGCGCGCGGCGCGAAGCGGAACTCGGCCCGTGGCATCGGCTGATGATGCGGCTGGTCGACGACGTGCTGAAGAACTGATGCTGCGGCACCGTGAAAAACCCACCAGGGATCGAGCCGATCCCGCCACTCAAGGAGAGAAGGATGAAGCTCTACTACGTTGTCGGATCGCCGAACTGCCGCAAGGTGCACGCCGTGGTCAACCACCTTGGCCTGGCGGAGGAAGTCGAGGTCGAGTGGCTCGACTTCTTCGAAGGCGGCACGCGGACGCCGCAGTTTGTTCAGCTCAATCCGAACACGATGGTTCCAGTGCTGCGCGACGGCGACTTCGTGCTGTGGGAGTCGAACGCAGTCATGCAATACCTGGCGGATCGGTCCCCTGACGAGACGCTGCTGCCGCGCGATCCGCGCCAGCGCGCCGACGTGGTCCGCTGGCAGTGTTGGGAGCTGGCGCACTACAACAAGGCCCTGGGCGTGCTGTCGTTCGAGACGATCGCCAAGCCCGGCTTTCTCGGCGCCGAGCCCGACGCGGGCATGGTCGCCTGGGCGAAGCAGGAGCTGACCCGTTTCGCCGCCGTGCTCGACCGGCACATGGCGACGCGGACCTATGCGGTCGGCGACACGATCACGGTCGCGGACTATTCGCTGGCTCACCTGGAAGGGTTCAAGGACCACGTGCCGTTCGACTGGTCGGCGTATCCGCACCTCAACGCCTATTACGAACGGATGCGGGCCGTGCCACACTGGGCGAAGACCGCGCCGCCCAGCCGCGAATCGATCGGGCGGCGCCCGTCACCGACACCGAGGACGCTGGCCGGCGCGTGGTGAAAGCGGCCGCGCCGGCCGAACCTGCAGGAGACCCACATGGCTTGGCAGAAATCACCGCCGGCGCTGATCGCGCGCTTCGACGAACTGGTGCCCGCGGACGCGCGCGTCGAACGGCGCAAGATGTTCGGCTACCCGGCCGCCTTCGTGAACGGGCGCCTGTTCGCCGGGCTG
>DATKCI010000307.1:0-14216 GCA_035513255.1 Piscinibacter sp.
CTCGAGGCGGTTTCGATGCTCGCAGAGCATCCCGGCATCGGCAGGCCTGGCCGCCTGCCGGGAACGCGTGAGCTCGTCGTACTGAAAACGCGCTACGTCGTGCCGTACCGGGTGCGTGGCGACACCATCGAGGTCCTGCGCGTCTTCCATACCTCCCGCAAGCTGCCGCAGAACTGGTAGTTCAGGTCCACCTCGGCGGCGTCACGGCGCAAAGGTCTGGCCCGATCGCGCAAGCCGCCCGGCTGCGCGCGGCCGGGCCAATGAAAGTTCGCGACCTGCGCTACCCGCGCCGGCGGCGTGCCACCCCGATGCCAAGCAGGCCGACAAGGAGCAGCCACATTGCCGCCGGTTCGGGCACCGGCGTCAGGAACGGCGTCACGTCGGCGAAGGTGTCGCCCCAACGCACCTCGTCGAACCGGCCCGGAATGTGCCCGCCGCCGGAGAAGGTGAAATTGGAGATCGCGCTGTGGTGGGTGATGAACAGGTCGGACTCGTCAACCGCGATGGAAGCGGCAGCCGCCCAGTTCGCCTCGATCGAATCCGTCGGGTCGAGATACATGCGAACGATGTCGTCTTCAGAAGGATTGAAGTCGAACGCGAGCACGACGAGATGGACACCCTCCAGCACGTCCAGCGTGAGTCCGCCGCCGTTCACCAGCGCGGCCTGCGTGCCGCTCCCGGTGGTCACCTGAAGCGTCAGCTCGTTGACGCCTGAGAAGTGGTTCACGGAGAGCTGCAGCGATCGGAACGAGTCGCCGATTCCGCCGTTCCACATCTCATAGCCCCGGAAGCCGAATTGCGTCGGGTCATCTGTGCCCTGAGAGCCGAAATCGATCAGGAAGCTCTGATAAATCGTCTGGGGTTCTCGCCCACCGCCAAGCCCGCCGTTGATCTCCCGTCCGCTGCGCCCGAACGAGCAGCAGTCAAACTGAACGGAGTCGGTGACCAGTCCGCCCGATTGCGGAAACAATGGATAGGCCAGGCTGCCGACGTCTCTCACGGCCTGCGCGTCCCCGCCGCTTTGAATCCACCCGCCCGCGTAGAACGGGGTGGGGCCAATGGTCGGATTCTGTCCGCCGAGCACGTTGATACCGGTGTTGTCATCGCCCGCGAGGTAGGCGGACGGGCCGCCGTCTACGTCGAATGGATCGTAGGCGAGCAGCGCCGCTTTGGCGGGCATGGTGAAGGCCGACAGCGCGACCATCGCGGTGCCCATCACACGCATGAGGCGTCTTCGATCGGTTGCGCACCCGGGCACAAGTGCCTTTGATGCGAGCGACACAACGGCCTGGATCTTGCGCATGGGGGTCCTCCTCAAAGCTGCGGATTCGGCACCTCGTTCGCTCGCTTGTCCACCCCCTGGTTAAGGGATGGTTAAGGGCCCGTTCGGGAACAACTTGCACATTTGACTCGCACGAATCTCGCGGGGGAAGTCGTCCGGATGACCAAGGCCGCCGTACGGCGTCACGGCGCAGAAGTCTGAACCGATCCCGCGAGACGTTCGGTCAGTGTGCCGGCATCGACCGGCCGGCCGTAGTAGTAGCCCTGCAGTTCGTCGCACCCGATGGCCGTGAGCCACTTCGCCTGGCCGGCCGTCTCGACGCCTTCAGCGACGATTCGCTTTTCGAGCGCATTGCCCAGGGCCACGATGGACTGCGCGACGGCCCGCGCCGTCATGTCGTCGTCCAGGTCCATCACGAACGCCCGATCGATCTTGAGAATGTCGAACGGCAGCTGGCGCAGGTAGGCAAGCGAAGAGAAGCCGGTGCCGAAGTCGTCGATCGCCACGGTGAAACCGGCGGCGCGCACACGTGTCAGCAAGCCCTTGACGCTTTCGACATCGGTCGCGAGCACGCTTTCGGTGATCTCGATCTCGATGCAGCTCGGCGGGATTCCCCATTTCCGCGTGGCCTGCAGCAGCTGGTCGTCCAGGCCCGTTCGCAGCTGCGGCACGGAGACGTTCAGCGCCACCCGCAGCGACTCGAGGCCCTTGTCGCGCCACTGGCGCGCCTGATGGCAGGCGTTGTCGATGACCCACTCGCCGAGTTCGAGGATGAGATCGCTCTCTTCGGCCACCGAAACGAAGTGGCGCGGCCCGATGAGGCCACGCACCGGGTGCTGCCAGCGCAGCAGCGCCTCGACCGAGGTGACCTCGCCGGTGGACGCGTGCAGGCGCGGCTGGAAGTGCAAGCGCAGCTCGCCCCCCGCGACGGCGCCGCGCAGGTCGCGCTCGATCCAGTGCCGATACCGGGTCTCGGTGTCGAAGCGCTTGTCGAACACGGTGACGTGGCCCGAACCGCGTTCCTTGGCGCGATACATCGCGATGTCGGCGCATCGGATCAGCGCATCGGCCGAGTCGCCGTCGTGCGGATAGAACGCGACGCCCACGCTCGCACCGAGAAAGTAGGTCGTCTCCGCGACGGCGATCGGCGCCGCCAGCGCCGCGCACAGCGAACGCCCCATCGCGGTCGCGCGGTCGTGGCCGTCTTCCATCAGGATGAGGACGAACTCGTCTCCGGCGGGCCGCGCCAGAAGACGGGCATCGGGCACCAGCCGGGCGCAGCGCTCCGCGACGATCTGCAGCACGCGGTCGCCGGCGTGGTGCCCGAGGCTGTCGTTGACCGTCTTGAACCGGTCCACGTCGACATACAGCAGCGAGAACGCGGTGCCCATCGCGCGGCACCGCCGAATGGCCGCCTCCAGCTCCTGCGCGAGGCCGTGCCGATTCAGCAGCCCGGTCAGGCTGTCGTTGCGCGCCTGCGAGACGAGCTGGGTTTCGCGTTCGGCCGAGGCCAGCGCGACGGCGAGCCGGTCGCGCAGTTCGAGCAGTTGGCGATGGATGGCCGCAGGCAGGCTCGCCGGCACCGTCGAACCGATCGTGATGAAGCCGCACAGCTCGCCGCGCCACGTGACGGGGATGCACTCCACGCTCGCGCAGCCGGCCTGCGCCGCCGGCAACGCAAAAGCGCTCGGCTCGCCGCCTTCGCGCAGCACGAGCCCGGCCGGCGCGCCGATCAGCGCCGCGGCGTCGGCGCCGGTCGCGCGCAGGTCGTCGATCCGCTGCGTGAGCGACGAGCCGCAGACGTGCGCGACGAACCGTGGCGCGGTGGTCGAGGTGCGCCTGCCGACTGCCACGACGGTATTCGGCAGCAGCCGCGCGAGCCGCGAAGCCACTTCCGCCAGCAGCCTGTTCAGATCGGGCTGCTGAACGATGATCGCGCGGTCGATCGCGGCCAGCGTGTCGCGTTCGTCGAACTGGCGCTGCAGCTCGGCGGCCATGTCGTTGAAGGAGGCAGCCAGCTGCTCGAACTCGTCGCGCGACGACACGGCGATCCGCGTGCCGAACCGGCCTGCCGCGAGCGCTTTCGCGCCGGCCGTGAGCCGTTCCAGCGGCACCAGCATGCGGCGAAGCTGGGTGAGGCTCAGCAGCGCGGCGATCAGGATTCCCGCGATCGCCGCCGCTGGGATCGACGAGCCCCAGGGGGCATGTCCGCCGCCCGCCTCGGCGGAGGCGCCGGCGACTGTCGTCCAGCCGGCGGTGGCAAAGCGGCCCGCCAGAAAAACTTCGCGCGACACCGCCTGTGCTTCGGCGTCCACGCGCCGCCCGCCCGGCGTGGGCGACGCCGCCAGGAACGACTGGGCACGCTTTTGCGCCCCGTCGTCAGAACAGAAGAGCACCTCGCGCCGCGGGCCCAGGATGCAGGCCCACATGCCCGGCGGCAGGTCGCCGGTTTCCTGCCAGAGGAAGTCCGGGTTCACGACGGCGACCTGCCAGGCGCCGCCGGCAAGCGCGTGCGCGATGACGACCGAGGTGCGGTGGCCGCGCCCGATCGACGGCACGACCGCCAGCAGATCGCGCCGGTCGCCGGGAACGGCGGCGGCCAGCACGGCCGCAATCTGCGACGGCGCGAGGCGGCCGACCGCCGCCGTGCCGACGTCTGCAGGCTGCAGGCGCGCCGCCGCCTCGATCACCGGCGGGTCGGCGTCGTCGATGGGGTCCGATTCGGACCGCGGCGCCGGTGCCTCGAGGTGGTTCCGTGCCACGCGCAGGCGGTCCACCGTCAGCAGCGACGCCGCCTTGGCGTTGCCGGCCAGCGACGTCAGCAGTGCACGACGCGAAGCGGCTTCGATCGCATCGTTGGAAAGAAAGGCCAGCAGGCCGACCGGCAGTGCGGCAGCCAGCATGTACAGCACGAAGACGCGCCACCCGATCGTGCTCTTGACGAATGCCCGGCGCAGGTCCATCGGCAACTCAGTAGTCCGAACCCAGCCCGTGGAACGACCCGTTGCTCGCACGGATCACGTCGTCCTGGCTGACTTTGGCGGTGAGCGCAGCCGCGGTCTTGCCGTCGGCACCCATGCTGTAGAGGTCATAGTCGCTGTTGATCGGAACCAGAGACTTGTCCTTGCGGGCCTTGCCGATCGTTCCGGCCGACAGCCGCAGGTACTTGTACGGGTTGCCCCAAGGATCCGTGAGCGCGAGTCCGGCGTGCGCGAGCGTCGGCGGGAACTCGTAGTGATCGGAGAAGTAGCGCTCCATCACCATCTCGATCTTCTGGATGTCGCTGATGGCGCTGCGCACGCGCGCCTTCTCGACGTGGCGCACGTAGCTCGGATAGGCGACTGCGGCGAGGGTGGCAACGAGAACCACTGCGATGAGCACCTCCACCAGCGTGAAGGCACGCTGGGCCGACGGCGCTCGGACGCGCGGACGATGGAAGGGGACGGGGATCTGCACCGGGCTGCTTCGACAAGAACCTGCGCAATGATCGGTCGCGCACGCGTACCCCCGCATCTATCAGACGGTGCAAGCGGTCGGAATTCACGAAAACAGGCATGCGCGGCGGGAAGCCCGCGCATGCATGGGTGGTTCACGCCGGCGCGAACATGTCCTCCATCGCCCGGCGGATGCGGTACGCCTGGGTCGCCGTGTCCATCGCCACGTCGGCCCAGCAGAGGCTGCGGCCCTTGGCGACCGGCCGCACCACCTTCACGTCGTGCGCCAGACCGAGTGGCAGGCCGCCCATCGCGAACGAGGTCGCCGCCGGCAGCAGCTTGCCCCACACGGTGGTGCCGCCCTCCCCGTCGAGCAG
The DNA here is from genome assembly GCA_035513255.1 of Piscinibacter sp. Taxonomy (GTDB): domain Bacteria; phylum Pseudomonadota; class Gammaproteobacteria; order Burkholderiales; family Burkholderiaceae_C; genus Albitalea. Next base: position 5,094 of record DATKCI010000307.1, read on the forward strand.
GTCGCCGGGCTGCAGGTCGCGCTTGGCGGTAGCCACCACGTCGGCGGTCCAGCCAATGGCGGCGCCGGTCGCTTCGCCGCGCAACGCGACGCTCGCGACCGACACGCCGACCTCCAGCCCGATCAGGTGCCAGCGCTTGTAGAGCGTGAAGTAGCGCCCGCTCGGATCGGTGTGCGCGTTGTATTCCTCGAAGCAGTTCTTGATGTAGTCGGTCTCCGCCTCGATCGTCACCCACACCCCCATGCGGATGTCGTACGGGATCTGGCGGCCGTCGGCTTCGAGCGACGAGATCACCTCGACCATGCCCTTGCGTTCGAGCACCCCGCCTTCGGCCACCGGGCGGGTGACGAACGGGATGTCTTCCACACTGGCCGGCGGATAGCGCAGGCCGTCGCTCGGTACGGTGAGACCCGTCGCGTTCGATACCGCGGTCGATTCGATCGAGGGCTTGGAGCCGTCGAGAAAGCTGTTGAACATCTTCGGGTTCAAGCCGCCGCGTTCGGCCTGTTCCGGCGTCAGGCCGTAATAGCCCCAGACGGTCTGCGGCGTCGATTCGCAGAAGTGCGGCAGCCACTTGTGGCCGCGCCCGGCCGCGACGACCGGAAAGCCGCAGGTGCGCGCCCAGTCGACCAGATCGCAGATCAGCGCCGGCTGGTCGCCGAAGGCCAGCGAATAGACGACACCCGCTTCGGCAGCTCGGCGTGCGAGCAGCGGCCCGCAGAAGGCATCGGCCTCGACGGTGACGTTGACGACGTGTTTGCCCTGCCGGAATGCTTCGAGGCAGTGGTCCACCGCCGCGATCGGGTGGCCCGTGCACTCGACGATCACGTCGATCGCCGGGTGGCGCACGAGCGCAGTCCAGTCCTCGCCGACGTGGGTCGTGCCGGTCTTCACCGCCTCGTCCAGCGAGGCCGCTTGCGCGCGCTGCGCCGGCCAGCCGACACGCGCGAGATTGCGGTGCACGGCCTCGGGCGACACGTCGGCAATGCCGGCGAGGTGCACCCCCGGAATGCGCGGCACCTGGGCCAGGTACATCGAGCCGAACTTGCCGGCGCCGATGAGGCCGATGCGCACCGGGCGGCCGTCGGCGGCACGCTGACTCAGCTTCGCATGCAGGCTCATGGTCAGGCCGCCTTTCTGGCTTCGTCGATCGACGTTTCGAGTGCGCTCGGCGGCATGCCATCCTTCCACGGGAGGTCCACCGCACAGTCGCGCAGCAGGCAGTCGTCGGGCAGGCAATCGATCGGCGTGAAGTCGCGGTGCGCGATGTACTCCGGCCGCTTGAAGCGGCGGATGTGGTTGCTGACCGCGCACAGGCTCAGGTACACGCTGACGCGGTTCCACGGCGACAGGTTGCTGCCCGACGCATGCACGAGGCAGGAATGGAACAGGATCATCGAACCCGCCGGGCCGAGCGGCGAGACGATGCCGCCATGCTTGCCGCCGGCACGTTCGACGAGCTGGGCGATCAGCGCGTTGTCCACGGTCCACAGCGGATAGCTGGTCGTCGACACGTCGTGCTTCGCATCGACGACGCCGCGCTTGTGGCTGCCGGGGATGAACATCAGCGGCCCGTTGAACGGCGTCACGTCGTCCAGGAAGATCGCGACGTTCATCGCGCGCTCGGTCGGCATCAGGTCATCATTCTTCCACGTGCCGTAGTCCTGGTGCCACTGCCACACGTCGCCTTCGAAGGCCATCTTGCCGTTGATCTTGAACTGGTGCATGTACAGCGCTTCTCCGAGCAGTTGCCGCACCGGCTCGACCATGCGCGGATGGCGTGCGAGCCGGGCGAAGGGCTCGCTGTAGAGGTGGGCGGCGAAGTTCGTGCGCACCGCCTCGGAGCCCTTCTCGCGCACGTTGAAGGCCTCGCGGCGGCCGTAGAGCTCGGGCACCGCCTCGTTCAGGCGCTTCGTCTCTTCGGACGAGAAAAGACCGGGAAAGAAGAGATAACCGTCTCGGTCGAAGGCGGCGAGCTGTTCGGGGCTGAGCTTCATCGGATGTCTCCTTCGGCGGTTCGGGGCGACGCACGTGGGCCGAGCTCGCGGCTCATGTGCTCGCTTGCGCGTTGGTCGTGGCCGCTCATCAGCCGCGCGGCGCGTTCGGCGTCGCCACGGCCGATGGCCTGCGCGATCGCTTCGTGCTCGTCCCACACGGTGGTGCGCAGCGTGGACTTCTGCAGCACCGCTCCCATCGCACGGCGGACGTGGCGCCAATGGACATGCGCGCTCTGCTCGATCAGCGGGTTGCCTGACGCGGCGTAGACCGCGTTGTGGAAGGCCACGTCGGCATCGATCAGCGCCCTCACGTTGCGTCCGCGCGCAGCCTTGCGCCCGCGCTCGATGAGGTCCGGGTCGAGCGCGGCACGCCGCTGAGCGGCGAGCCGCGCGGCCAGCACGTCGAGCGCGGCGCGCACCTCGTAGACGCTCGCGATCCATGCGCCATCGAGCGGCGCGACGAGCACGCCGCGACCGGGCGCATCGAGCACCAGGCCGTCCGATTTCAGCATCCGCAAGGCCTGCAGCACCGGCTGCCGCGACACGGCCAGCTGACCGGCGATCTCCTCCTGTGTCAGCCGTGCGCCGGACGGCAGCGATCCATCGACGATCGCGTCGAGCAGGGCGCGGTAGACGCGCTCGACGAGGTCGGGCGTGGTGTCGAGCTTGACGAGCTGGGCGGGCATATCCTGGCGCTGGAACTCTGTATACAGAGTACAAAGCGCATGACGATCCGCCAGGCGGGTTTACGCGCATTCGCAGCGGCCTCATGAAAGGGCGATCTGAATAGCGACGAAGTTCCGAACTTCAGCCATGCGCGTGACGAAGCCCGTCATCCCGGCGAACGCCGGGATCCACTGCCCCATCGCACATCGGCGTTCACCAAGCGCGCAGAGTCCCAGCGAGTGGATACCGGCGTTCGCCGGTATGACGGTCTCATCGAGACAACCCATGGCCCAGGAGGCCGTCGACGCACTGGCCCGTCATTTGGCGATTCTCGACTGGACGCAGGAAGCGGCCAGGCACTACGCCGAGATTCGGTCGGACCTGAAGAAAAAGGCTCGATGATCGGGTCGAGGGACCTTCTTATCGCATCGCATGCACGCAGCATCGGCGCGACGGTGGTGACCAACAACACAAAGGACTTCGGCCGGGTCAAAAGGCTGAGCGTGGAGAACTGGCTGAACTGACTTCGTTCCGGGGCACTCTCAAGGAAACACCGGGGGCGCTCAGAACCGCTTCATCAGCGCGAGCAGGCGCCGCATCGCCGGCCGGTACGGCGGCAGGAACAGCGCCATGCCGTTGAGCCGCGATTGGCGGAACACCGGCTTGAGCTTGCTGAAGGTGTCGAACCCCCACTGCCCGTGGTAGTGCCCCATGCCCGAGGCGCCGACGCCGCCGAAGGGCAGGCTTTCCTGCGCGATGTGCAGCAGCGTGTCGTTGACCGTCACGCCGCCGGCGGGCATCGCCTGCAACGCGTTCTCGGTCCGTGCGGCATCGCGGTCGAACCAGTACAGCGCCAGCGGGCGCGGGCGCGCGTTGACGAACGCGATGGCGTCTTCGACGCGATCGTAGGGCACGAGCGGCAGCACGGGTCCGAAGATTTCGTCGCGCATCGCGGCGCAATCCACCGGTGGGTCGACCAGCAACGTGGGGGCGAGGCGACGGCGCGCATCGTCGCGCGGCGCGCCGTCGAACAGGGCTTCGATGCGTGTGCCCCGCGTGGCGGCCTCGTCCACGTCGCGGGCGAGACGGCGGTATTGGCCGTCGTTGATGATGCTGCAGTAGTGGGGGTCCGCCAGTCCGCCGGGGTAGCCGCGGCGGGCTTGTGCACGCGCCGCTTCGACGAAGGCGCTCAACGCGGCGCGCGGCAGCAGCACGTAGTCGGGCGCGATGCAGGTCTGCCCGGCGTTGAGCAGCTTGCCGGCCAGGATGCGCTGCACCGCATGGTCCAGCGGGTAGCCCGGGGTCACGATCGCCGGCGACTTGCCGCCCAGTTCCAGCGTCACCGGCGTGAGGTTCGCGGCCGCGGCGGCCATCACCTTGCGGCCGACTGCCGTGGAGCCGGTGAACAGCAGGTGATCGAACGGCAGCGCGCTGAACTGCGCCGCCACGTCCGCAGCGCCGGTGACGATGCAGACCTCCTCCGGCGAAAAGGCCTTGGCGCACAGCTGCTGGAAGAGCGCCGAGAAAGCGGGCGTGAACTCCGACATCTTCACCATCGCCCGGTTGCCCGCCGCCAGCGCCGCGGCGACCGGGCCGACGCCGAGGTACAGCGGGTAGTTCCACGGCACGATGATGCCGACGACACCGAGCGGCTGCGGCAGCACGTGGCCCCGGGCCGGCAGGAACCACTTGCCGACGCCGGCGCGCCGCGGCTTCATCCAGCGCCGACCATGACGCAGCGCGCCCTTGACCTCCTCCAGGCTGGGCCAGATCTCGGCCAGTTCGGTTTCGATCGCCGGGCGGCCGCCGAAGTCCTCGTCGATGGCCCGGCTGATCTCGGTTTCATGGTCGGCCAGCAGGCGCCGCAGCCGCTGCAGGCGGTCGGCACGCTCCGCCCAGTTCGGGAAGGGTGCGGCAGCGCAGGCTTCGCGTTGACGGGCAAAGGCGAGCGACAGATCGAAGGGGGGTTCTTGGGGCTTCATGCGCGGATCGTAGGTCCGCTCGGCGAGCAAATGCTGGGTCGCCGACTCCAATCGCCGATCCGGCCTTCTCAGTTCGCCGCGAAGCAGTAGAGCAGCCCATCGCCGCCCGTGCCGCGCAACGCCGGCGGACTGCACCCGCCCCTCGTCTGGTGCGACGAGTTCCACGATGTGGACCAGGGGTCGGACGTCGGGCCCATCTTGTCGTGGTGGCCCACCATGGCGACACCTTCGGCGCCGCTGCGGGTCCAGTTGCCGCAGGTCATGTCGGTGTCGTTCGGCGAGAACGCGGTGCCGTCGGCGCGCGATCCGGTCAGGATGTCGTGGCGGTTCGGTGTGTCGCCGCGACCTTCGACCGGTTGCCCCTTTTCGTTGAGTGCCGTCTGCTTGTTCATATTGTTGGCGCCGTGCAGGTGGGCGACGTCTCGCGCAATCAACTCGCCCTTGGCGTTGTGCCACGGTCCCTTGCCGATGCGGTCGCGTGCATTGACGGTCGGCACGCCGTCCTTGCCCTGCGTGCTCAAGTAGGCACGCCATGTCTTGCCGCCCGCACCGGCCGCCGTGGCGAGGCTCTGGCAGTGGCGATCGGCCCCATCGAGCCCGCCCAGGTCGGCGCCCTTGCCGGTGCCCACGCTGGTCACGAAGAAGCTCACGCCGGTGCCGCCTGTCCCACCCGGCGGCATGGCCGCGCAGGCCGCCACGGCGAGAGGAATACCGGTGAGCAAGAGGCGACAAGACCATGAGTTCGATCGGGACATGAGGGTCTCCTCGTCAGGTTGAAACGCGTGTTGAAAGGGCGGTATACGCGTGGCCCCGCCCGGCTATTCCTAGCACATCAGGGCCGCGCCTGGTCCGGCAGCGTGTAGTCGCACACGCCCTGCGGAAAGATCTGGTGGAGCTTGGCCACCGACGGACCGTCGGGCATCCACGGCGCGTAGGTTCCGTCCTGGAGCGCCGTCTGGACCGGCTTCAGGGCGCACTTGTAGATGCCGCCCTCGAACGGGGCGCCCGCCACGATGCGCGAGGTGCCGAACATCGGGAAGGCCAGCGTGCAGGCGCCCTTGGGCTTGTCGTCGATGACGCCGTCCCACACGTCGGGGCCGGCGTGCATCAGCTGGCCGTTGATGTCGAAGCAGCTGTCCACCGCTTCCACCGGGCGGTTCTCGGCCACGCCCTTGTGGGGGTTGGCGCGGATGTTGGACATCCACTCGTCCATCACCGCCAGCGCCTCGAGGGTCTGACTTGCCTTCGGCACGCCCGGCATCGTGTCGGTGAACCAGATGACGAGGTGATCGCTCGTGCCCATCTTCTGCAGCACCCGCTTGCGCACCGCGAAGGACTGGTGCACGTTGTGCATGTCGAGCTCGCGCTCCATGTACTGGCGGTGGTCGATGGTGGGCAGCGGGATGTTGCCGTCGAAGACCATGCCCGACGTGTAGGCCGCACGCATCGCGAGCGGATCGCCCTCGGTTCGCGGGGCGGGTGCATCGGCGGCCGGCGCCAGGTTCATGTTGCGCTGGCTCCATGGATCGAACAGCGTCGGATCGGCGATCACCATCGGCGGCGTGATGCCGGGCAGCAGCGGAAACCCTTCCTGCACCATCTGCTTCGGCTGTTTCCAGCCGCCCACCTTGAAATTGACGTCGAGGAATTCCGCGGGCGTGATCCGGCCTTCCTTGAGCGACTTCAACCCATACTGCACGCCGACGTTGTCCCAGGTGGTGCGCGGTTGTCCGTCGCCGTCCACGCCGTAGATGTTGCGCAGGTCGTCGTAGTGGGTCCACTGGATCGCGGCGATTTCGCTTTGCGGCAGGTAGTGCTGCTGGTTCGGCGCCTGGCCGAACAGCGGGTTCATCACCAGCGCCGACAGACCGCGCCACGACTTCACGCACTCGGTGGAGCCGGTGCTCATGCTCGCGCCGGCCATGCCGATCAAGGGCTTGAGCTGCGACATCGGGTCGATCACGGCCGGCTCGGCATTGAATCCGACGAGCAAGGTGCGTGCCTTCGCCTGCTGCCAGCGCGGATTGTCGCGGTCGGTCACGTCCATGTAGTGCTCGAGCAACTCGCAATCGCCGACGTGAATGGTCTGCGTGACCATGTCGGGGTAGGACTGCACGGGCAGCGCGGCGTCGAGCACGCCCGGGTTGTTCTGCGCGAGGACGTACTGCTGGATCGCGCCGCCCGAGCCGCCCAGTCCGACCGTGTACAACGGCGCGCCGTAGCGTTCGACGAAGCGCTCCTTGGTCATCATGGCGGTCTCGCCCGCCACCTGCAGGTTGTAGTGGGTGCCGGTGTTGTTGCCGCTGGAATGCACGATCGCGTGGCCCATCTTCAGTACATCGGGATCGAGCGAACGGCTGTGCACCGTGCCCTGCGAATGGCCGATCGCCACGCCGCCCTGGAAGTAGTACTCCAGCCGTCCGTTCCACAGGCCGGTGTCCGGGTGCGCGGGGTCGTCGCCGTGCGGCGCGAGCATCGCGAAGCTGTAGAGGAAGCGGTTGATCGTGCCGACCTCGCGTCGCACGATGAAGTCCACCGTGCGGCCGTCTGCGAGCGTCACCTGCGTCATGTCGGCGGGAGTGGAACCGTCCGGGGGCAAGGCCTTCCAGCTGTTGTCGGCGGCTCGGTAGAGGTGGGTCACGAAGCTGTCGATGGCGCAGTGGCGGCTGTAGCCGACGAGGTTGTTCAGCGCATCGCGAACGGCATAGCCCGGCTCGGCCGCCGAGTCCACCTTGGGCTGCAGGCCGAACTGGCTGGTGGTGCAGACGAAGGGTTGCTGCTGCGGCCCGGAGAACATCGGCCCGCTGATCGGGTGGTTGGTGAGCCGCAGCGACGCCGCCGCGCCCTTGCCCTTCGCGTGGCGAACCTCGAGCAGGTTCTCGCCGTCGACGAAGCCGGCGACCACGCCCTCCAGCCGATGGCCATCGGACACCAGTGTCTGGGCCGTCTTCCGGCCGTTGATCCAGATCTCCAGCTTGTCGTGCAGGCCGGGGGCGGCACGGACTTCGATGCGTGCGTCGCCGCCCGACACCCATTGCGGCGCGCTGGACAGCAGCCGGACGGACAGCTTCATCGACTCGACGCCCTGGGCGGTGCTCTGTCGCGTCTCGGTGGGCTCACTGCCGCCGCCACAGGCAGCCAGGAGCAGCACGGCAGGCCAGGGTGTCCAGGCAGGCATCGTCGTCCAACGGGTCATGGTCGTCTCCTTGCTGAAGGTTCGTCGCGGCTGCGATGGCACGGCACCGAGGATGTGCGCCACGCTACTCCGCGGTTCACCAGACGACCCTAGGGATACCCTGGACACCCCCTAGCTTGTGGTGCGCACAGCGGGCATGCCGGGCGCGAATGACGCAGCCACCCCATGTCGCTCATCCGATGCGCTTGGTATGGCGAAACAGATCGTCCGGATCGAAGCGCCGCTTGAGCGCAGTCAGCCTCTGAAGCGTCGGCTTGCCGTACGCCGCCTCGATCCGGTCGGCGCCCTCTTCCTCGGTGAGGAAGTTCACGTAGGTGCCGCCCGTCGAGCAGGCGCGCGTGGCCTCGAAGCAGTCGCGCGCCCAGCGGATGTTGGCGGCGTCGTCCTCCTGCTTCTCCCAGGAGGCCGTGATGTTGAGCACGTAGGCCGCGTCGCGGTTGCCGGCCGGCGAATGGTCGGCGGGCAGTTCGCCGATGGCGCCGCCGATCTGGAACAGGATGACCGCCGAATGCGGCGACACGATGCGCGCCGCATGCTCGACGGCGAGATCGATCAGCGGCGGCTGGATCGCGCCGACGTAGTGCGACTTCCAGTAGTAGCGGCGACCCTTGGGCTGCGTGGCGTCGAGCAGGCTTTGCATTTGCGTGTAGGGCCGGCGCGTGACGATGTCGGCGACCGGCGTGCCGAGCGCACGCAGCGGCGCGAGCAAGGCCTCACCGTCCTCGATCTCGCCGCTGTGGCAGACGAAGATCGCCGCGATCGGCTGGCCGTGGACTTCTTTCGGCAGCCACGGCGCCGGCGGCGCGATGCGCAGCACCATCACACTGGTGAGCTCGCGCGGCGCCTTCGCGCTGAACTCGCGATAGGCCTCGAGCACGCGATGTGCGTCTTCGCCGCGCCAGGCGATCGCCCCGCCGAGGATCTCGGGGCCCACCGGCACCAGCCGGTACTCGAACGACGTGACGATGGCGAAGTTGCCGCCGCCGCCGCGCAGCGCCCAGAACAGCTCCGCGTTTTCGTCCGCCGATGCGCGAACCACCTCGCCGTCGGCGGTCACGACCTCCATCGACACGAGGTTGTCGCAGGTCCAGCCGTGGCGGCGCGTAAGGTAGCCGAAGCCTCCGCCGACCGTCAGCCCGGCGATGCCGGTGGCCGACACGAAACCGAGCACGGCGGCGAGGCCGTGCAGCTGCGTTTCGCGGTCGACGTCGCCGAGCGTGCAGCCGGCCTGCGCCCGCGCGGTGCGGCGTTGCGCATCGACCCACACGCCTGTGAGCAGCGA
>DATKCI010000308.1:0-2589 GCA_035513255.1 Piscinibacter sp.
AGTTGGCGGCGAGAGAAGGCGATCCGCTGGCTGAGGTGACTCCGCGCTTATTGATGGACGAACGAGTGCGACGGCAGTGGGCAGCCAGCGAGGCGCAGGCGTACGGCTGGGGCGGTGTGAGCGCGGTGAGCAGTGCGACCGGAATGTCGCGCAAGACGATTCGCAAAGGCTTAGCCGAACTGGGGATTCGGGAGCAGGCGCCGGAGGCGGCCGTGGAGCCGCGCCTGCGTAGCCCGGGCGGCGGGCGCAAGCGATTGACCGAGACCGATCCGCATCTCTTCGAGAGCCTGGAATGGCTGGTCGATCCGACCACCCGTGGCGACCCGATGTCGCCCTTGCGCTGGACGTGCAAGAGCACCCACGAACTGGCACAGGCGTTGACAGAGCAAGGACACAAGTTGTGTCCCTCCGGCAAGTCTGCTTGATTTCGACTGAAGCGGCCGCGTAGGTCTTTCAGAGAGGTACCAGGCGGCCGTCGGCGTTTCCCCTGACTTGCGTTCCAGCTTCAGCTCGCCTACGCTGCGGCCCCATGCAGGGAACGTTGAGCTACCGACACCGCGTCATCACCGACGCCGACCTCGTCGTGATCCGCCAGCTCATTGCCGAGAATCCCCAGTGCAGCCGCCGACGGCTGTCGGAGAAGCTGTGCCAGGCCTGGAACTGGGTGCAGCCCAACGGGACGCTGCGCGACATGGTGTGCCGCGGCATGATGCTGATGCTGCACCGCCAGGGCCTGATCGAGCTGCCGCCGGTGCGCCAGGTTGGTCGCAGCTCGCTGTCGGGACGCGCTGGACGCGACAAGCCCGCAGCACGGTGCATCGACCAGACCCCCTTGAGCATGAGCCTGGCCGAGCTCGGGGCGCTGGAGATCCGGCAGGTGCGGCGCACGCCCGAGGAGGCGGTGTTCAACAGCCTGCTGCAGCAGCACCATTACCTGGGCTACTCGCAGCCCGTGGGCGAGCACTTGAAGTACCTGGTGTTTGCGCGGGGCCGGCCGATCGCTTGCGTGGCCTGGAGTTCGGCGCCTCGCCACCTCGGCAGCCGGGACCGCTTCATCGGCTGGGGCGCGCAGGCGCGGCTGAACAACATCCGGCTGCTGGCCTACAACACGCGCTTCTTGATCATGCCGTGGGTGACGGTGCCGCATCTGGCGTCGCACATTCTGGGGCGTATGGCACGGATGCTGAGTGCCGACTGGCAGCGCCTGTACGCGCACCCGGTCTACTTCGTGGAGACCTTCATTGATCCGCAGCGTTTTGCCGGCACCTGCTACCGCGCCGCGAACTGGAAGGTCTTGGGGCAGACGACGGGTCGTGGCAAGGATGCGCCCACGCGTGCTGTGAACCGCTCGATCAAGCAGGTGCTGGGCTATCCGCTGGTCAAGGACTTCCGCCAACGGCTGTCGCAGGTGACCCAGGTGACCCAGGTGATGCAGGCAGCGGCATGAAGGAGCCCGAACTCGTCACCGCGACCCAGGAGGAGCTCGACGAGATCCTGCTGCGCGCCCGGCCGGCGCTGTCGGAGCAGCAATACCGGTTGCTCGAGGGAGTGCTGGCCACTTTCGTCTACGTGATGCTCAAGCTGCAGAACGCCAAGACCTCGATCAAGCGCTTCCAACGCATGCTGTTTGGCCACCGCACCGAGCACAAGCGCAACGTGCTGGAGCGCGCCGCGCAGGCGGGCGATTCGGATGCGTCGGATGCCGAGTCGGTGCCGGACCTGCCGGCAACGGTGCCGCTGCCCCGGCCAGCGCAGCCCGGCCACGGCCGCAACGCTGCGCAGGCCTACAGCGGTGCGCCCATCGTCCAGTGCGATCACACCGAACTGGCCTCGGGCGACCGCTGTCCGCAGTGCGACAAGGGCCGTGTCTACGACTCGCCCCCCAGGTCCATCGTCAAGGTGGTAGGCCAGGCGCCGCTGGGGGCCACGGTCTACAAGCTGCAGCGGCTGCGCTGCCGGCTGTGCGACGCCATCTTCACCGCCCCCTTGCCCGCGGCGGTGGTCTCGTTGCCCAAGTACGACTCGAGCTGCGCGAGCATGATCGCGCTGCTGCGCTATGGCAACGGCATGCCGCACTTCCGGCTCGAAGGGCTGCAGGCCTCGCTGTACGTGCCGCTGCCCGACGCGACCCAGTGGGACATCGTCGCCAAGGCCGTGCCCGCACCGCGTGCGGTCTTCGAGGAGTTGATCCGCCAGGCCGCGCAGGCGCCGCTGCTGCACAGCGACGACACGCCCATGAAGGTGCTCAGCCTGATGGCCCAGCGGGCCAAGGCTGAGGCCGCCGGCGTCAAGCCCGCGGCCAAGGCCATCAACACCTCGGGCATCGTCGCTGTCCTGCAAGAGGGCAACAAGCCGCACAAGGTGGTGCTGTTCTTCACCGGCCACGCCCACGCCGGCAAGAACATGGAGCGCGTCCTGGCCCATCGGGCCCAGGAGCTGGCCCCGGCCATGCAGATGAGCGACGCGCTGGCGGCCAACGTCGCCGGTGAATTCAAGACCGTGCTGGCCAACTGCCTGGCCCATGGGCGGCGCCAGGTAGCCGATGTCGCAGAGCAGTTCCCCGAAGCCGCCCGCCACGTCATCGAGGCC
>DATKCI010000309.1:0-16232 GCA_035513255.1 Piscinibacter sp.
GAGGTCGGGGTTCGAGGTGGCAATCGGACTGTCTGGAGCGATTTGCTGGTAGGAGAGGACTTCCTGACCGTCGCGGCGCAGGCTGCGCTGCTCATGGAACGCCTGCACGAGCACGCCCAGTGTGTTGGCCTCGTTCTTCCAGTTGGCGAGCGCGCTCAGTTGCGGATCGGTCTTGCCCGGCAAGTCTGCGTAGACCGCGCCCACCGAGGCCTCCAGCGTCAGCGGCTCGCGAAAGCCCAGCGGCTTGCGCGTGATGATGTTCACCGAGCCGGTGAGGCCACCCTCCACCAGGCTCGCTTGCGCGCTCTTGTGGACGACCACCGACTGCACCAGCTGCGACGGCAGCAAGCTGTAGCTGACGCTGCGGCCGACGGTGCCCACCTGGTTCAGCACGAACCAGTCGCCGCTCGCGATGCCGTGCCCGTTGACCAGCGTCTGCGTGAGGCTCGGGTTGGTGCCGCGCATGCTCACGCGGTCGTTCTCGTCGAAGCCGCCTTCGTTGGCGCCGGCCGAGCTGATCGTCACGCCGGGCACACGCTGCAGCGAATCGGCCACGTTCTTGTCGGGCATCTTGCCGATGTCCTCGGCCGTGATCACCTCGACGCGCGAGTTGGCGTCGCGCTTCTGGCTCAACGACTGTTCCAATGCACCGCGAATGCCCGTGACAATCACGGTCTCGAGCTCTGTGGCCCGCGCCGGCGCCGACGCGGGTTGGGACGGTGCCGGTGCGGCCTGCTGCGCGATGGCGGGCATGCCGAGCCCGAAAAGAAGGAGAGCGACCGCCGACGCGATGGGTGTCCGTTGTATCTTCATGTGTCTGCCTCTGTGAATGGGCCCCCGTTGCTCCGGCCCGTTGAACCCCGCGGGATCTGTATCCAATGCCAACCGAGGATGGCTGTGGAGATCCCCCCAAAGAGAACTACCGCTTGTGACCCGTGTTGCGTACCAATACGCTACCACTAGATGCCACTATGCTACCAATCAGTTCGGATTGCAAGACTGTTTTCACTGGAAAGTCACAGCAAGTTTGCAGACCACCTTGGGTGCCGGAAACCACTTCCCGCCCGGCAAAGCATCGAACTGGTGCAGAATCTTGTATTGAACTGGTATGGTTTCCCCGGATGGCGATCCGCCCCACGGGTCGACATGCCGCCCTCAAGGTGCCGAAATGACATCGCTTGCGCAGCTCCTGAAACCGCTGGACCCGAACCAGCCACTGCCGCTGTACCAGCAGTTACAGCGAGCCATTCGAGAGGCCATCGAACAGCACCTGCTGGGCCCGGACGACGCCTTGCCGTCGGAGCGGCAACTCGCCGAGGACTTCGCTGTCTCGCGCATCACGGTGCGCCGAGCGATCGAAGGCTTGGCCGAGGAGGGATGGCTGGTCAGCCGCCAGGGATCGGGCAACTTCGTCTGTTCTCGTGTCGAGAAGAACTTCGCCAAGCTGACGTCGTTCTCCGAAGACATGCGTGCTCGCGGGCGACACCCTCACAGCGTCTGGCTGAATCGTTCGCAAGGCACCGTGACACCGGACGAGGCCCTGAAGCTCGGGTTGAGTCCGGGCACGCTCGTCTACCGCTTCCACCGGCTGCGCTTTGCCGACCAGGCACCGATGGCCGTGGAATGCGCGACCTTCGTCGCCTCGTGCATGCCACCGCTGGAAGAGATCGGCGAATCGCTGTACGTCGCGCTCGAGAAGATGGGAAACCGCCCCGTGCGAGCGCTGCAACGTCTTCGCGCACTGCTGCTCAACAGCGAACAAGCCAAGCTGCTGGAGGCCAAGACCGGCGACGCCGGACTGTTGGTGGAGCGCCTGGGATACCTGCGCGACGGCCGGGCGATCGAGCTGTCGCAGTCGTACTACCGCGGCGACATGTACGACTTCATCGCCGAACTGAGCGCCGGGTCGTAGCCGAGCCAGCCAACCTGTATTCAATTGGTCCTTGTCGTATGCGGCGCTGGCGCTGCATACCGTGATACGACCGGCATGTGGGTGCTTGTCGGATAATCCTCAACTGGTTATAGATTGGCATTCTCAGCATGCATCAGACGTTTGCGTTCCCGCGACTCGCGCGATCCGTGGCCATTGCTTGTTTGTGGGCTGCGGTTTCGGTCCAGGCCGAAACCGCCAAACCAGCGGACACCGCCCGCCCCGCCGTCGGCGTGCCGTTGACGAGCGCCCAGACCGCGATCAACGACGGCCACTTTGCCGACGCGCTGACCAAGGTGGGCGAGGCGGAGAAAGCGGCGATCGACGCATCGGCCTACGAGCTGTACATCATCAACCGCACCAAGGCCGCCGCGGCGATGGGCGCCGGGCAGACGGAACTGGCTTTCACGGCCACCGAAACGGCCATCGCGACAAAGGCCGCGCCGGCCGCCGAGCAGCTCGCATTGATCGAATCGCTCGTCCATGCCGCCTACGGCGCGAAGGACTATGCGCGCGCGGCGCGCTGGGCGGATCGTTATGCGCAGGAAGGCGGGGCGAACCCGGACGTTGCCTCGCTGCGGGTGCAGGCGCAGTACCTCGGGGGCGACTACGCCGGTGCCGCCACTGCGCTGAATGCCCAGGTCAATGCGGACGACGCTGCCGGACGAACGACGCCCGAGCGTGAACTGCGGGTGCTCGCGAGCGCGCAGGCCAAGCTGGGCGATGCGGCAGGCCGCAGCGCCACGATGGAACGGCTGGCCACGCACTATCCGAAGCCGGCGTACTGGTCGGAACTGCTCTCGCGCATCGACCGACGCACACTCGACGACCGCCTGGCCCTCGACTTCCTCAGGCTGGCCCACGCGACGGGCAGCCTCGGCGAGGCAGGTCCCCAGCTGGCGCTCGCCGAGATCGCGCTGTCGGCCGGCTTTGCCGGCGAGTCGCTGGCGGTGCTCGACGGCGGTCTGGCCCAAGGCGTGCTCGGTGTCGGGCCGGATGCGGCGAAACACCGCGCCTTGCGCGACCGGGCTCGCAAGCTCGCCGCCGACGATGCGGCCGCGCGCCCGCGCGACGAGGCGGCTGCGCGCGCCTCGCGCGACGGCAACGCGCTGGCCATGCTGGGCCAGATCGCGGCCGCCGAAGGCCGCGTCGACGACGGCGTGGCGCAGATGGAACAAGGGCTGGCGAAAGGCGGCGTGCGGCGCGAGCAGGAGGCCCGGCTGCGTCTGGGCGAGGCCCAGGCGCTGGCCGGCCGCTCGGGCGAGGCGCTCCAGACCCTCGGATCGGTCCACGGCGCCGGCGGCCTGTCGGAGCTGGCGCAGCTGTGGCGCCTTTATGCAAGCACCGCGCGAACGCAGCCGGCGGTTGCCGCGCCGGCATCGCAAGCGGGGGCCGGACAGCGCTCACCCTGACCGAAGCGGCGCCGTCGCGAGCGCCGCCGCCCCGTACAGGCCCGCATCGGCGCCGAGTTCGGCGCGCATGAGTTCGTGGCAATAGAGCGCCGGCAGATCGGCCATCGCATGGCGAAGCCGCTCGAGGTAACCGGGCCGCAGCCCGACGCCGCCGCCGATCGCCGTGCGCTCGATGCCGAGCATCACCGTCAGGTCGGCCAGCTTGCCCGCCAGCTCGCGCACGCCATCGCGCAGTTGCGACTCCGCCCAGGCGTCGCCGGCATCGGCCGCGTCGCAAAGCGCCTTGCCGTCGGCGTAGCCGTGGCGTGCCGCGAGTTCGCCGAGCGCCGTGCCCGACGCGTGTTGCTCCAGCGTGCGGCCGTCGACGAGTCGGGTTTCACCGAGCTCGGCGTCGAGGCCGTTTCGTGCGAGGTGCAGCCGCCGGTTCAACACCAGGCCGGCGCCTATGCCTGACGAGACGGTGACGAACAAGAATTCGTCGCAGCCGCGACCGGCACCGAAGCGGTACTCGCCCCAGGCGGCGGCGCGGGCGTCGTTGAAGACCCGCACCGGCCGCTTCGTTTGCCGCGCCAGTTCAGCGGCGAGCGGGTAGCCGGACCAGCCGGCGAGGAGCGTTTCGTTGTGAGCCGTGACGCCACCGTCGACCACCCGGCCGGCGATCGCCACGCCGACGGGCGCGGCCACGTCCTGCACGGGCCGCAGCAGTTCGGCCATCGTCGATAGCATCGCTTGCGGCCCGTGCCGCCCGGGGGTCGGGGCGCTGCTGCGCCACACGATGCGCCCGGCATCGAACAGCGCCGCACGGCTGTGCGTGCCGCCCACGTCGAGCGCAATCACCTGGACCGATGGCATCCTCACCTCCGCGTCGATTGGACGGCATGGCCGCGGCCGCTGGCAATTCGGGCTCGCCCGCGAGCGCGGCGCCCCGGCCAGCTCGTAGCCCGGATGAAATCCGGGGGGCGGCGGTCGATCGACGGCACCTCCCCGGATTTCATCCGGCTACGAAATTGGGCGCGCTTCTCAGATCTTGAAGTGCACGCCGCGGCGGTCCAGGATTGCGACGATGAGCCACCAAACCATGACGTAGACCAGCGCGAAAGCCAGCGACGGCAGCATGGGCCCGACGGCCGGCGTCATCCAGGCAAAGCCGTGTTGGTACATCGGCCCGGCCAAACCGAAGGCAACCAGCAGGCACAACATCAGCCACGACCCGGCATAGGCCGCGATCGCATTGACGCCGAACGCCCGGCCGATTGGCGGCGCGCCGAAGCGGTCGATCGCCAGATGCGCCAGTGCGAGGCCGAGCAGCGCCCAGCCGCCGGACCACAGCACGTAGGACGAGGTCCACAGCTGCTTGTTGAGCGGAAACACCATCGACCAGACCGCCCCGAGCAGCAAAGCGGCCGCGGCGGCCGGCCACAGCCACCGCGCACGGCCGTGCCGCAGCCAGTCGCCGGCGCGTAAGCCGAGCAGGGTCGTTGCGATTGCGGGCAGCGTGCTCAGCACACCCTCGGGCTCGTGGCCGAGGTCGGTGGCAGGATCGAATTCGTAGGCCCACGCGCCGAGCAGTGCCGTGTCGACGCGGCTCGCGAGGTTACCTTCCTTCGTCAGCGGTCCGCCCCAGGCCAGCAGCGCCCAGTAGCCGAGCAGAATGCCGGCGAACACGATCCACTGCGTGCGCGGCTTCGTGTGGATCGCGAGCAGCCCGGCGGCGGCGAAGCACAGCCCGATGCGCTGCAGCACGCCGAACGGGCGGAATGCCCGTGTGTCCATCAGCCAGAAGGCGAGCGCGTGCAGCACGAGGCCGAGCACGACGATGCGCAGTGCGCGCACGAGCACCGAACGGCGCAGCGACGCTGGGTCGCCGCCCGCGGCGAGGCGCGGGCCCAGGCTCAGTGACAGCGACACGCCGACGATGAACAGGAAGAACGGGAAGATGAGGTCGGTCGGCGTGAAACCATGCCAGTCCGCATGCCGCAGCGGCGCATAGACATAGCCCCAGTCGCCCGGGTTGTTGACCAGCAGCATCGCGGCGACCGTGAGGCCGCGCAGCGCGTCGACCGAGTCGAGGCGGGCCCGATCAGAAGTCACAGGGCGACGGCAGCGGCGGGTCCGCCGCAGGGACGGTGTCGGCGCGCGGCGTGCCGGCGCGCCGCAGCGCCGCCACGGCGGCCTCGATCTGCGCCGGCGACAGCACCCGGTCCTTCGCGTGGTAGACCCAGTCGACGTCCTGCACGTAGACCCGCTCGGCAGCCGTGTCGGCCAGCAGCGCGCCCGGCGAGAACCACAGGTTGAAGTTCAGCGACATCGGCACCGCCGGGTAGTTGCGGCCGCCGTGGCGGGCCAGCGGCGCGCCGTCGAGGAAGAAGCGCACCTCGCCGCCGGCAACCTGCATCGCGAGCACGTGCCACCCGTCCAGCGACCGGTATTCCTCGTGCGCCTGGTTGAAGGCGTTCCACGGGTTCAACTGCACCGTCTGCCAGGTCACGCCGTACAGCCGCGTGCGTGTGTCGCCCCAGCCGCCGTTCGGCAGGTACTCCCAGTCGACCTCGCTGTACTGCGGGTCGAAGTCGAAGCGCAGCGGGCTGCCGAGGTAGAAGGTCTGCACGACCACGTCGCCGTCCGGCCCGGTCGCCGGCCGGTCGGTGAAGCGGATGCGCGCCGCGTAGCTGCCTTCGAAGTACTTGCGCTCATGGCACAGCTGCGCATGCTGCGTG
The DNA here is from genome assembly GCA_035513255.1 of Piscinibacter sp. Classification (GTDB taxonomy): domain Bacteria; phylum Pseudomonadota; class Gammaproteobacteria; order Burkholderiales; family Burkholderiaceae_C; genus Albitalea. Next base: position 6,060 of record DATKCI010000309.1, read on the forward strand.
CCTTCGGGCGTGCCGTCGGTGCGGGCGCGCAGGCGCAGCAGCCGGTTGCCTGGTCGGGCGGGGTCGTCGGCCAGCGCCACGGCGTCCGGCCGCCACGTGGCGCCGCTCACGCCGGGGTGGCCGGGCTTGTCGCGCACGGTCCAGCCGCTACCGGCGAGGCCGGCGACATCGGGTTGGCTGAAGTCGTCGAAGAAGACGGCGGAGGGCGCCGGCGGCAGGCCCGTGGCGCAGCCGGCGAGAAGCGCCGCGAGCCAGGCCCAGACGAGGCGCGCGGCGACGCGCACGGTCATGCCTGCGCCGGCTGGGCCGCCGCGTCGGCAGGCGCCGGCGGCGCCGGGATGCGCATGAACCAGGACATGGCGAGCACCGGGATCGCCGCGACCAGCACCCACAGGAAGAAGGCCTGGTAGCCGAGCGCCGTCTGGATGTCGCCGCTGACCACCTTGAACAGCACGAAGCCGAGCTGCATCACGCCGGTGCCCAGCGCGTAGTGCGCGGTCGTGTACTTGCCCGGCGCGACGACCTGCATGATGAACAGGATCACGCCGACGAAGCCGAAGCCGTAGCCGAACATCTCCAGCGCCAGCGCCGCGCCGATCAGCGTGAGGCTCTCGGGCAGCGCGGCGCTGAGGAAGTAGAAGACGAGGTTGGGCAGGTTCATCGCGAGGATCAGGATCGGCAGCGCGCGCTTCAGGCCCAGCCACGACGTGAAGTAGCCGCCGAGGATGCTGCCGGCGATGAAAGCCACCGTGCCTGCCGTGCCGTAGACGATGCCGACCTCGTCGGTGCTCAGGCCCAGGCCGCCTTCGGAGCGTGGATCGCGCAGGAACAGCGGGCCGATCGTCTGGATCTGCCCCTCGCCGGCGCGGAACAGCACGATGAAGGCGATCGCGAGCCAGATGCCCGGCTTCTTGAAGAAGTCGGCCAGCACGTCCCACAGCAGGGTCGCCACGCCGCGCATCGAGCGGTCGGCGCGTGGTGCGTTGGCGCTGTTCGGCAGCGCCCACAGGTGGTAGGCCGCGAGCGCGGCCATCGTCGCGCCGAGGATGCCGAAGACGATGCCCCAGGCCTGCGGCGCCGCCATGTGCTTTTCGAGGTTGCCGGCGAGGTAGACCAGCCCGCCCATCGAGATGAAGCGCGCGGCATTGAAGAACGCGCCCTGCCAACCGGCGTACGCGGCCTGCAGCTTGGCGGTGAGGCTCGCGATGTACAGGCCGTCGGCGGCGATGTCGTGGGTGGCGGACGACAACGCGACCAGCGCCAGCACCGCGATCGCGGCCGCGAACCACGCCGGCAGCTGCAGCGACAGCGCGAGCAGCCCGAGCGCCGCCGCGCCGGCGAACTGGAACAGCACGACGATGGTCTTCTTGTTCGGCGCCGCTTCGAGAAAGGGGCTCCACAAGGGCTTGAACACCCAGGCCAGACCGAGCAGCCCGGTCCAGTGGCCGATCGTGTCGTTGGCCACGCCCATGCTCTTGAACATCAGGCCGGCGATCATCGCCACCGTGTAGAACGGCAGGCCTTGCGCGAAGTACAGCGACGGCACCCAGAAGATCGGGGAGCGGCCAGTGGGGGTGCCGGTGGGCATGGTGGGTCTCTCGCGGGTTGCTTCAGTGGGTCAGACGCACCGGTGAGCGCCCGGGCGCGTCGCCCCGGCCTTCCAGCCAGGCCTGCAGCGCGGCCAGCGCGCCGTCGGCATAGCCCCAGGTCACGACCGCCGGCGCCGCGATGTCGAGCACCTGGAACGGGTTCCACAGCACCAGGTGCAGGTCGGGCCTGGCCTGCCGACTCGGTTCGCCGTAGCGGTCGTGGTGGTTGGACGCGAGCACCGTCATGCGGCCGTCGCGCGGCAGCTGCGACCAGACTAGCCGCTGCAGGTCGGGAAGCTGCACGAGCTCGACGTCGCCGAAACGCTCGAACAGCCGCGCGACCTGCTCGGCCGGCAGGCCGGCCTCGGAGACCCCGTCGCCGGGCACGCTGCGCTGCGTGACGACCCGCAGCGGCTGGTCGAGCCGCGGCGGCTTCGGCCCGCCGATCGCCGTCAGGCCGGCCGCCCAGGCTTGGCGCATCAGGCGGTCGTCCGCCTCGTGCTGCGCGGCAGCGTAGTCGCCGGGCCGCACCGGGAAGCGCGCGGCCAGCGCGTCGAGCCGAAAGCGCGCCTGCAGCAGCCGCGTGGCCGGCAGGCTGCCGTCGGCCTGCGCCGCGGCGATCGCCTCGATCGCCGCGGCCTGGTCGCCTTGGCTGCCGAGCGCCATCGCCATGTCGGCGCCGGCCTGCAAGGTCAGCACGGCGGCGCGGTGGTGGCCGTAGCGGTCGTGAATGGCCTTCATCACCAGCGAGTCGGTGATGACGACGCCGTCGTAGCCCCAGCCGTCGCGCAGCAGGCCGCCGAGCACGGCGTGCGACAGCGTCGCCGGATGGTCGGGGTCGAGTTGCGGGTAGACGATGTGCGCGGTCATCATCGCCGGCGCCTCGCCCTTCAGCGCGGCGAACGGCAGCAGCTCCAGCGCCTGCAGCTCGGCGATCGACTTGTCGACCACCGGCAGGTCGTGGTGCGAGTCGACATGCGTGTCGCCGTGGCCGGGGAAGTGCTTGACGCAGCAGGCCACGCCTTCGCGCAGCGACCCGCGCATCCAGGCACCGGCGAGGCGGGCCACCTCGTTCGGGTCTTCCGAGAAGCTGCGCTCGCCGATCACCGGGTTGGCCGGGTTGTTGTTCACGTCCAGCACCGGCGCGAAGTTCCAGTTGAAGCCGAGGCTGCGCACGCCGCGCGCCACGGCTTCACCGACCGCTTCGGCCGTCGCCGCATCGGCGCCGGCGCCGAGCGCCATCGCGGCGGGCGGCTGCGGCAGGAAGGTGGCGCGCACGACCGAACCGCCTTCCTGGTCGAGGCCGATCAGCGCGCGCTCGCCCATCACGTCGCGCAGGTCGGCCGTGAGCCGGCGCACCTCGGCTTCGGTGCCGAGGTTGCCGCGGAACAGGCAGACCGCGCGAATGTGGTGGCGGCGCAGGAAGTCGGCCTGCGATGACGACAGCGACTTGCCGTCGATGTCGACCATCACGAGCTGGCCCGGGTGGAAGTCGTTCGTGTCCATGGGGCTGGCTTATTGCGTTCGGGTCACCTTGGCGAGGTGCCGCGGCCGGTCGGGGTCGAAGCCGCGCGCACGTGCGAGCGCCTCGACCATCGGATAAAAACTTTGGATCGCCGAGATCGAGTCGAGCTCGACCGACGCGGTTTCGACGATCGGCAGGTTGCAGCCCGGTGTGCCGGCCGGCGCGGCCAGCAGCACCCGCGCGCCGCGCAGCCGCATCTCGTCGGCCAGCGACAGCAAACCGGCCTGCGCGGGCCCGCGCGGCGCGAACACCAGCAGCGGGTAACCCTCGTCGATCAACGCCATCGGGCCGTGCTGGATCTCCGCGCCGGAGAACGCCTCGGCCTGGATCGCGCAGGTCTCCTTGAACTTCAGCGCCGCCTCCAGCGCGATCGGCAGGCCGGTGCCCCGGCCGACGACGAACAGGCGGTCGGCCTGCACGAGCGCCTCAACGGCCGCCGACCAGTCAGTGTGCGCCGCGCGCGACAGCACGCCGGGCAGGCCCGACAGCGCCGCCTGCAGCACGAGGTCGTCCTGCCACGCCGCGACGAGGCGGGCGCCGGCCACCATCTGCGCGATGAAGCTCTTGGTCGCCGCCACGCTGGTCTCGTCGCCGGCATGCAGCGGGAACACCCATTGCGCGGCGCGTGCGAGCGGCGACTCGGGGTCGTTGACGAATGCCGCCGTCGTGGCGCCGCCCTCGGTGAAGAAACGGGTCGGCGCGACGAGGTCCGGGCTTTGCCCCGACTGCGAGAACCCGAACGACGCGAGGCCGTCGCAGACGATCTGCGACTGGTACAGCGTGATCAGCGACATCGGCAGCGACGTCACCAGCCGGCCCAGCCGCGCCATGATCAGGTAGGCCATGAAGTGCGCCGCGTGGTCCGAGCTGCCGCGCGCGATCGTCAGCATCGAACCCGGCGGCTTCGCGCGCAACGAGGCGCCGAAGCGGCTGTAGGCCGGGTCGTCCTGCGCGAGCTGGCGCGACACCGCGTTGGGCGCCTCGCGCGCCTCGGCGAGCATGCGCGACGGGCGGGCGCGGGCGCCGTCCTCATCGGGCGAGTTCAATGCAGACTCCTTCAACATACACGTCCGTCAGATGCAGGTCGCGGTCGAGCACCACCGCGTCGGCCCAGCTGCCTGCGGCCAAGCGGCCGCGGTCGCCGGCGCCGAGGTGGTCGGCCGCGTGGGTGGAGACGCGGCGCGACGCGTCGGGGAGGTCCAGACCCAGCTCGTCGACCAGGTTGCGCAGCGCCTGGTCCATCGTCAGGGTCGAACCGGCGAGCGTGCCGTCGGCCAGGCGCACGCCGCCGAGGCACTTGGTGACCTGGTGCCGGCCGAGCCGGTATTGCCCGTCGGGCATGCCGGCGGCCGCCGTCGAGTCGGTCACGCAATACAGGCAGGGAATAGCCCGCAGCGCGACGCGGATCGCGCCCGGGTGCGCGTGCAGCAGGTCGGGGATCAGCTCCGAGTAGGTCGCGTGCGCGAGCGCCGCGCCGACCATGCCGGGCTCGCGGTGGTGCAGCCCGGTCATCGCGTTGAACAGGTGCGTGAAGCCGCCGGCGCCGCGCGCCAGCGCCTCGACACCGTCTTCGTAGCTACCCAGCGTGTGGCCGATCTGCACGCGGTAGCCGGCGGCGATCAGCGTCTCGATCACTTCCATGTTGCCCGGCACTTCGGGCGCGAGCGTGATCAGCCGGATCGGTGCGAGGTCGGCCAGGCGCTTCAGTTCGCGCATATTGACCGGCCGCGCGAAGTTGGGCTGGGCGCCAAGCTTGCCGGGGTTGATGTAGGGACCTTCGAGGTGCACGCCGAGCACGCGCGACGCGCGCGGCTGCCGGCCCGCACACACCGACTTGAGTCCGGCGAACGCGGTCTCGAGGTCGCTCATAGGCGCGGTCATCGTCGTCGCGAGCAGCGATGTCGTGCCGTGCCTCGCATGCAATTCGGCGACGCGCGCAGCCGCGTCGCCGCCCTCCATGATGTCGCGCCCGCCGCCGCCATGCACGTGCAGGTCGATGAAGCCGGGAAGCACCTTCGGCTGCGTCGACTCACGCACCTTCTTCGCATCGACCGGCGAGCCCTCGATGCGGGCGACGCGGCCATCGGCCGTGAACTCGATGCTGCCCGCGACGAACCCCTGCGGCGTGAGGATGTGCCCCTTGATCCGCTTCATCCTTCTCGCCTCATCTCGGCCACGAAGTCGTAGTAGTCGCTGCGGCAGTACGAATGCGTGAGTTCGACGGCCTGCCCCGATTCGAGGTAGCCGATGCGCGTGATGAACAGCACCGCCTGCCCGACCGGCACGCCGAGCTGGCCCGCGAGCCGCGGCTGCGCGTTCAGTGCGCGGATGTGCTGCAGCGCGCGCACCGGCGCCTGGTGCGTGCTGGTCAGGTACTCGTACAGCGAGCCGTCGACGAGCTCGGGCTGCGGCAGCACGCCTTGCGGCAGCACGCTGACTTCGTAGGCCATCACGACGTCGTCGGCGAGGCGCAGGCGCTCCAGCCGCGCGACGCGTGCGCCCGGCGACAAGCCGAGGCTCAGCTGCTCGTCCGGCACCGCCGCGGTGATCGCCCGCTCGAGCCACTTCGACGACGGCGTGTAGCCGCGCTGGTGCAGTTCTTCCGAGAAGCTCGTCAGTCGCGACAGCGGCTGCTCGATGCGCGGCGCGATGTAGTTGCCCGAGCCGCGGCGCCGCACGATCAGCCCCTGCTCGACCAGCTGGTCGATCGCCTTGCGCGCGGTCACGCGCGACACGTCGAGCGATTCCGACAGCACCCGCTCCGACGGCAGCGCCTCGTCGGCCTGGTACTGCCCGTCGCGGATCGCCTGGCCGAGCTTGCGTGCGAGCTGCACGTACAGCGGCGAGCTGTCGCGTGCATCCGGCTTGAATTCGAAGAGGGCTCTTTTCATCACCGCGTCAGGCAGCCGCGACGGCATGTCGGATCAGCGTGAGTGCGCCGGCGGCCGGGCCCTCGGCGGCTTCGACGAGGCGGCTGCGCACCGCGGGCGACAGGCGATCGGCCAGGCGGCGGCCGATGCTGCCGCACACCGCGAGCGGCAGGCCGCCGTGCGGGTCCAGCGCGAGCGCGGTGGCATCGAGCGAGCTGACGGCGCGGCTGAGCAGGTGCGCGGCCGCGGGATCGCTCGCTTCGGCGTCGAAGATCGCCGGCGCCAGTTGCGCATAGGCGAACTGGCCGGCGTGGTCGCACCAGGCCTGCAACGCATCGCGGTCGGCGCCGCAGATCGACCAGACGTGGCGCACCAGCGCGCCGGCGTTGATGCGGCCGTCCATTGCGCACTGCGCGAGGCGCACCGCGCGCAGGCCGAGCCAGGCGCCGCTGCCTTCGTCGCCGACCGGAAAGCCCCAGCCGCCGACGCTGAAGCGCGACCCGTCGGCCCGCAGCACCTCGCCGACGCTGCCGGTGCCGGCCGCGACAATCGCACCCGGACGGCCGCGGTGGGCGCCGAGCAGCATCGTGAACGAGTCGGTCTCCGCGATCAGCCGTGCGAAGCCGATGTTGCTGGCGACGAACTCGTCGCGCCAGGGCCGGTTGCTGACACCGGAAAGGCCCGCGCCGACGGCACAGCGGCTCCATGCCGGCAGCGGCAGGTTCGCCGCGTCGAAGGCGTTGCGGATGGCCAGTTCGATCTGGGCCCAGGCCGCCGGAATGCCTTGTCCCAGCGCCGACGGTCCGGCATGGCCCTCACCCAGCACGGCGCCTTCGCGCAGCGCGATCACGGCCCGCGTGGCCGTTCCCCCCCCATCGACACCGACCAGAAACTCGACCATGACCGCCTTCGGCCCTTCGTGTTTTGTAGACGGGGCGACGTGCCCCGCGATGAAACCAGTTTAGTACCAGTAATACCAATAAGTCAATTGGTATTAGAGCGCCACGAACGCCCGCCGGCAGCGGGCCGAAGCGGCTTGGGTGTTGAAGAAACGCCGTCAAGCCTTGACGGCGGGGCGGCCCCTGGATGAATACCAGTTAGAGGCCAAATCTACCATACCAGCGGTCTCAACGCCGCCTCGCATACAGCACCCACAGCCGGGCGAGGTCGGCGGTGCCGTCCTTGCCGGCGACGCTTCTGAGCGTGGCCAGCGCCTTGCCGTTCTGCCCGGCCATCACCTGCGCGATGCCGTAGTGCAGCTTGGCATCTTCCTCGCGCTTGAGCCGGCCTTTGGCCAGCCCCTGCTGCATCAGCTTGAGCCCCTCGGCCGACTCGCCGGCGAACACCAGGTTCATCCCGGCGCTGAGCAGATCGCTGCCGTCCTTGGCCGCCTGCGCCTGCGCGATGCGCTCGGCCTGCGCGGCCTTGTCCTCTTCGACCCGCTTGAGCACCAGCGCCTGCAGCCGCTGGTGCCGCTCGGCCTCGGCCCCCTGCCCCAGCACGCCGGCCGCGAAGCCCTTGTCGACGACCTGTTTGGCCTCGGCCGGGTAACCCGCCTGCAGCGCAAGCTGCGCCATCTCCATGTAGTCGTTCGTGCGGCTCATGCTGCCCGTGGCCAGGCTCAGCCGGTACGCGTCGAGCACCAGCCGGTCGCTGAAGTTGGGCTTGCGCTGCAGCCGGCTCAGCAGATCGACCCAGTACTCCTTCTTCGGGTAGTAGGTGACGAGCTTCTCGACCGCCCAGACGTAGCCGTTGGTGTCGTTGAGCTTGAGCGTGGCGTTCATCAAGAGCTTGAGCCGGTCTTCGCCGGGTGCCTGGCCGGCCTTCTCGGCCTGCTGGATCTCGGTGGTGAGTTCCTTGGCCGCGCCGGCGAAGTCGCCGCTCAGGTACTGGCTCTGGATCAGCAGGGTGCGGATCGCTGCGCTGTTGCCGCCTTCCTTGAAGTAGCGCTGGCCCCACTGCATCGCCTTGCCGTACTGCTGGGCACGGTAGTAGGTGCCGGCCAGGCTCTCCAGGATGCGCAGCTTGTCGGCGCCGCCGAGTTTGCCGGCGACCGCCTCGTAGGACTTGGCCGCGGTGTCGGCGTCGCCGGCGCCGCTGGCGGCGGCCAGCCGCATGCGCTCGATCAGGAAGTTCTCGTTGGCGGTCTTGCCGCCCACCGCGTCGGCCTCGCGCACCTTGGCCAGCGCTTCCTTGAACTTGCGCGCGCGGATGAGCTCCTGCGCGGCCTGCAGCGGGCGGCCGACCTCGGGGCGCACGGCCTCCTGGGCCCGCACGGTGGAAGGCAGCAGCACGGTCGTGACGGGCACGCCGCCGAACAGTGCGGCGGCGAGTGCCGCGGCGGCCAGCGGGCTCAGGGGGGAAGGATGTCGCAGTCGTTGTCGCATGGGGCGTTGGGGTTGCAGGGGCGCGCGAAGTTTCATCGGCGCGCCGCCCTTTGCTTTACTTGACGAACTGTTCGTTGCCGACCATGCCGAGCTTGGTCACGCCCAGGCGCTGGGCGCTGGCGAGCACGGCGGCCACGGACTTGTACTCGACGAGCTTGTTGGGCCGGATGTGCACTTCGGGCTGGTCGGGCACCGCCGCCACTTGCGCGAGCCGGGTCTCCAACGCCGTGCGGTCGGCCAGCGCGTCGCCCAGCGGCTCGCCGTTCCACAGCACGGTGCCGTCGAAGTCGATGTCCACGGTGATGACCACCGGCTCGGCGGTGGGCGGCGGCGGCGTGCCCGCGGGCATGTTCAGGTTGACAGAGTGCAGCTGGATCGGGATCGTGATGATCAGCATGATGATCAGCACCAGCATCACGTCGATCAACGGCGTGGTGTTGATGTCGATCATCACTTCGGGCTCGGCGCCCGCGGAACCGAGGGTCATTGACATGTCGTGTCCTTTATCCCTTGGCGGGTGGTTCGGTGACGAAGCTGACCTTCTGGATCGCCGCGCGCTGCACCGCGAACATCACGCGCCCGACACTTTCGTAGCGCACGTTCTGGTCGCCCCGGATGTGCACTTCGGGCTGCGGGTCCATCACGGCGACTTTCTTCAGCCGCTCGAACAGCACGTCGTTGTCCGGCACGAGCTGCGCGTTCCAGTAGACGTCGCCATCCTTGCTGACCGAGATCTCGATGTTCTCGGGTTTGGTCTGGCGCGCGATGTTGGTCTCGTGGGGCAGTTGCATCGCGATCGTCTGGGTGACCACGGGAATCGTGATCAGGAAGATGATCAACAGCACCAGCATCACGTCCACCAGCGGCGTGGTGTTGATGGTCGAGACGACTTCGTCTTCGCCTCCATCGGGACTGCCGACGTTCATGGCCATGGGAACGCTCCTTGTTTGCGTACTGCTTTTTGATCACCACAGAGGACACATGCTCAGCGCGTCGTGCGCGCGCCCATCAAGACGCCGTGCAGGTCGGCGCTGAAGCTGCGCACCGCTTCCATCGTGACCTTGTTGCGCCGCACCAGCCAGTTGTAGCCGAGCACCGCGGGCACCGCCACGGCCAGACCGATCGCGGTCATGATCAGCGCTTCGCCGACCGGGCCGGCGACCTTGTCGATGCTGGCCTGGCCGGCAATGCCGATCGCGGTGAGCGCGTGGTAGATGCCCCAAACCGTGCCGAACAGACCGACGAAGGGGGCCGTGGAGCCCACCGTGGCGAGGAACGCGAGGCCGTCTTGCAGGCGGCTCTGCACGTCTTCGGTGGCGCGCTGCACGCTCATCGTCACCCAGGTGTTGCGGTCGATGTGCTCGGTCAGCGCCCCTTCGTGGTGGTCGTTGGCTTCGATGCCGCTCTCGGCGATGAAGCGGAAGGCGCTGCCTTCCTTCAGGGTCTTGGCTGCGTCGCCCAGGCTCGCGTGTTTGAAGAAGCCCTTGCGCGCGGCACGCGCTTCGCCGGCGATCTTCAGGCTCTCGTACAGCTTGGTGATCAGGATGTACCAGCTGCCCATGCTCATGATCACGAGGATGATCAAGGTGCCTTTGCTGACCCAGTCGCCTTGCGCCCACAACGCGCTCAGGCCGTAGGGGTTGTCGATGACTTCGCTGCTGGTGGTCGCCGCCAGCGGGGTCGGTACCGGGGCTGCCGGTTCGGCCACGGGGGTCGGGGTCGCGGGCACCGGCGTCGCCGGGGCGGCTTCGGTCGCCGCTGGCGCGCTCGCCGGTTGGGCGAGGGCGGGCATCGGGGAGGCG
>DATKCI010000310.1:0-20592 GCA_035513255.1 Piscinibacter sp.
GGCGGCCGGCGAGGTCCAGCTCGAACCCGGTCGACTGGGCGTGCACTCCCTTGTAGGTCGAACGGCCGTCGGTGAAGATGTCGAATTCGGCCGTGTTGTCCTGCCGCGTGCGAAAGACTGCGAGCGAGCCGGTCAGGCGCTTCGCGAACCACTCGCCCTTGACTCCGAGTTCCGCGTTGCTGCCTTCGATGGGCGGCAGCAGCGCGTTCGATCGGTCGATCTTGAACTGCGGGTTGAAGATGCGCGCGTAGCTTGCATATACCGAGGCCTGTGGGCCGAGGTCATAGGTCGCGCCCAGATAAGGCGTCGCCTTGGTCTTGGCATACGCATGCCGTTCGCCGTACTGCACGCCCCCGCTGGTGGCCCGCGTGAGGTTCGCGCCGGTGATCAGCTTGAGGTCGTCGGCGAGGTTCAGGCGTGCCGCGGCGTAGAGACTGTGCCTCCGGTCGTGGAAGTCGGCGAAGCCGGAGGTTCCAGCGTCGAACGCCGGCCGGGGCACGCTGCCGCTCAGCACGGCCTCCTCCGACACCTCCTGGGCCACGTCGTCGTCGCTGGAATGCAGCGTGTTGTCGCTCTTGGCGGTGTTCACGCCCAGCACCAGCTCGTGCCGCCGGCCGGCCAGCGCAACGGGGCCGCTGAGGTAGGCGTCGGCCATCCATTGGCGCTCGGTGTGCTCGTACTTCGACGGCCAGGTGAACAGGCCCATCCCGGTGCTGCGGTCGGGACTGCCGTAGATGTAGAGCAGCTCCGCATCCGACGCCAGCACGCGCCGCATCGCCACCGCCTTGGCTTGCCAGCCGCCGGAAAGCTGCTGCGTGATCTCGGCGAAGGTCTGCGTGTCGTCGGTGTTCCAGTACGCCCAGTCGGCCGCCGTGCTGGCCGAGCGCTGGTAGTTCGTCGGCCCGCCCTCGCTGTCGTACAGCGGGAGCGTGCCCCACATCGGACTCGTCGGCTTGTTGTGCTGCTGGGAGTGGCCGACCGCGAGCAAGGTGCCCGGCGCCAGGTCGGCCTCCACGATGCCGGAGAAGAGGTTCTTCTGCAGCGAATAGCGGTCCAGCCAGGAGTCCTTCTCCTGTACCGCGGAGACCAGCCGGGCGCGAACCGTCCCGGCGTCATTCAGCGCGGTCGACACGTCGCCGTCGAGCCTGCGGTTGTTCCACGAGCCGACGGTGAAGCCGGCCGACACCTGGAACTCGGCGGTCGGCCGCTTGCGCACGAAGTTCACCGTGGCCGACGGGTTGCCGGTCGACGACATCAGGCCGTTGGCGCCCCGAAGCACCTCGACCCTGTCGTAGAACGCCGTGTCGATGTCGCCGAGCTGGTCCCCGGTGGTGAACGGCAGGCCGATGCCGTCGAGCTGGAAGTTGGAGACGTCGAAACCGCGCACCGAGAAGTAGGTGCGATCGGTTTCGACCCGCTCCACATTGACACCCGTCACGCCGCCGAGCAGGTCGTTGACGCTGCGCAGCGCGAAGTCGTCGATCTGTGTGCGGGTCACGATGCTGATGGACTGCGGCGTTTCACGCAGCGACAAGCCCATCTTCGTTGCCGTCGTCGTCGTGCCGGTCGTGTAGGCGCCTGTGCCTTCGGTCGCATGGTCCTGGCGTGCCGACACCTTGACCGTCGGCAGCTCGACGGCAGCGGACGCAGCGGCCGCCGGGGGCTGGGGTGGCGTCTGCGCATTCGCAGCGCAGGCGGAAGCGAGCGCGATGACGGCGATGCGCGCAGGCGCTACCGGCATCGGCGAGCAAAGGATGAAGGCGGCCGGTCGGCGCGGGCTCAATGACAAGGGAAACTCCTCGAAGCGATCTTGTTGGTCGGACTTGTTCATTCGGAAGGGGCTCGGACGACGCCCCGCCATGCCCGAAACGGCCTCCCGGCCCTTCTCGTGCGAAGCGCATCTTAAATGAGAACCGGACGCATTTGCAATCGCATCGCCCTTCGCTCGGCATGCCTGGCCGCCGCGCGCTGCGGGTCGATCGATCGAGCGCGCCGGCGCAGCGTGTCCATCCCGGACACGCCCCAACGCTCGCCTACGACGGCGTCCGGTCCACCGCCAATGTCAGCGGCTGATCGACCATTGGCAGCGACACGGTCATCTCGGTGCCACGTCCCGAGCCGTCGCTCGCGGCGACGACGACGCCGCCGTGCAGGTGAACAATGCGCTCGACCAGCGTGAGCCCGATGCCCAAGCCGCCTTCGGCTCGATCGAGCGCCCGCTCGCCCTGGGTGAACAGGTTGAACGCCGTCGCGAGCAGTTCCCGGCTCATCCCGATGCCGTTGTCCGCTACGGACAGCATCGCGTTCGTGCCTCGCCGCTCCAGCCGCACCTGCACCCGCCCGCCATTGGGCGTGTACTTCGCAGAATTGGTGACCAGATTGACGAGCACCTGCGTGAGCCGGGTCGCATCGCCGTTCACATGCAAGGGCTGCAGCGGCAATACGACGTCGAGCGTGTGGTGAAAGCGCTCGACGATCGGCCGCATCGAGTCGACGGCGTTCGCGACGACGCCGCCGAGTTCGAGCCGTTCGCGGCGAAGCTGGATCTTGCCGCTGGTGATGCGGCTCACGTCCAGCAAGTCGTCGACAAGCCGCGACAAGTGCGTCACCTGCCGGCCGATCAGATTCGCGCACCACTGCAGCTGCGGTGTGTTGCCCAGCTTTTCGAGGATGCCGACGGCATTGCCGATCGGCGCGAGCGGATTGCGCAGCTCGTGTGCCAGCATCGCGATGAACTCGTTCACGCGCCTGCCTTCGGTCTCCAGCTCCTGAACGCGCCGCCATTCGGTCAGGTCCCGCGTGACCTGTACGAAGCCGCGCGGCGCACCGTCGTGCGCCGGCAGCGCAGTGACCGTCACGTCGGCCCAGAACCAGCTGCCGTCTTGGCGGGTTCTCCATCCGCTGCTCTGCGAGTAGCCCACGGCGCCCGCCAGCGCGAGTTCGGCCTGCGGCGTGCCCGCGGCCACATCCTCTTCGACGCTCAGGTCGGCCACGCTGCGGCCGACGATGTCGTCGGCGCCGAAGCCGTGCACGCGTTGCGCGCCGGCGTTCCAGCCGATCACGATGCCGTCGGGATCGAGCATGAAGATGGCGTGGTCCTTCACCCCCTCCACGAGCAGACGAAGGCGCTCCTCGCTGTCCTTCAGGCGCTGCTCGTTGAGCCGCCGCTCGGTCAAATCGCGCGTGATCTTCGAGAAGCCGAGCAGCTCGCCGTTCGAACTGCGCAGCGCGGTGATGATCACGTTGGCCCAGAAACGGCTGCCGTCCTTGCGCACACGCCAGCCTTCGTCCTCGAAGCGTCCCTGCTCCGCGGCCCGGTGCAACTCGATGCCCGGCCAGCCCGCGGCCAGCGCTTCCTCCGGATAGAACTTCGAGAAGTGCAGCCCGATGATCTCGTTGGCATCGTAGCCTTTGATGCGCTGCGCGCCGACGTTCCAGCTGGCGACGAAGCCGCTCGGGCTCAGCGTGAAGATCGCGTAGTCCTGCACGCTTTCGATCAGGCGGCGCAGGACCTCTTCGCTGTGCAATGCCGCCATCGACGCGGCCTCGGACGAGTTGCGCTGTGCACTCATCGGGGGGCCGCTGAGTTCACATCGTCGCCCCGTCCAGCACCGAAGCGGGCAGGCCGACGACTTCGACGACCCGGTCGGGATCGACGGGCTTCACGAGGTGCTGCTCGAAACCGGCGTGCTGGCTGCGACCGCGGTCGGCATCTTGCCCGTAGCCGGTCAGTGCGATGAACCGGCAGGGCCGGCCGGCCAGCCGTTCCCGCAGCCGGGCGGCCAGCTCGTAGCCATCCATCACCGGCAGGCCGATGTCGAGGACCGCCACGTCCGGCGCGAAGGCGTCGAGGGCCTGTAGCGCGGAGACCGGGTCGTTCAGAACCTGCACCTGGTGGCCGGCGGCCCTCAGCAGGTGGCCGAGCAGATCGGCGCCGTCGACGTTGTCGTCGACCACCAGCACCCGTCGCGACACCGGCGCGGGCGCCGATTGGGCTGCACCGCCGTCCGGGCGGCTCTCGTCGTTCGCCGACGTGCCCGTGGACAGCGGCAGGTGAATCGTGAATTCGCTGCCGCGGCCGAGCCCTTCGCTGGCCGCCTCGACCGTGCCGCCGTGCATTGCCACGAGGCTCCTGACCAGCGCGAGGCCGATGCCGAGGCCGCCTTCGGAACGGTCCACGCTGCGCTTGCCCTGAAAGAACAGGTCGAAGATGCGCGGCAAGACTTCCGGCGAGATGCCCGAACCGTTGTCCCTGACACGGATCACGAGGAAGGCGCCGTCGTCACGCCGGGCGCTCAGCCTGACGTCACCGCCGACGTCGGTGTAGCGGGCGGCATTGGTCAGCAGATTGGCGACCACCTGGGCCAGCCGCACCGGGTCGCCTTCCCAGCGCAAGCCGGGCTCGATGCCCACCGCGAGACGGTGGCTGCGCTGCTCCAGCAGCAGGCTCGCCATCTCGACGGCCTTGGTCAGGACATCCGAAACGTCGACCCGCTCCTTTTTCAGCTCGATCTTGCCGCGCGTGATTTTCGAGATGTCGAGCAGGTCGTCGACCAGCCGCACCAGGTGGTCGACCTGGCGCTGGATGATCCCCTGCTCGCGGTCGGTGCCGGTGTCCCCACGCATGCGCATCAGCTGCAGCGCCGTGACGATGGGCGACAGCGGGTTGCGCAGCTCATGGCCCAGCATCGCGAGGAATTCGTCCTTCGCACGGTTCGCTTCTTCAAGCTCGCACAGCAGCGTCTCGCGCTCGGTTTCGGCGGCCTCGCGGGCCACGCGGTCGCTCGCGTCGCGGGTGAAGCAACGGGTGTAGACCAGCTTGCCGTCTTCAAAATAGCCGTTCGAGTGGATCAACACGTGCTTGATCGAGCCGTCCTTGCAGCGCAGGCGCGCCGGCGTGTCGCGCAGCGTCTCTCCGGCCTGTAGTCGCGCGAGGATGCCGCCGATCACCGGCTTGTCGACGTGGAAGTCGGCAATGTGGCGGCCGATGTACTCGCTGTGCGAGTAGCCGAGCAAGTCGAGTTCGGCGCGGTTGGCCCACAGGATCGTCCCGTCGCCGGCCACCCGGTGCAGCCCTTCGGCGGCGTTTTCGACGAAGTCGGCCAGCTCCCGTTCGCGGCGCCGCAGCGTCTGCTCCGCCTGTTGGCGGCGCGCCACCTCGGCTTCGAGCGCGCTGGCCTTCTGCTGCCAGACCGCCACCAGGCGATGGGCATCGACCGAATCCGTGTCGGCCGCGAGGTGCTCGCTCGGGCACACATGGCTGTGGGCATCGCAGACTCGCTGAAAGGCCGAGGCCTGTTCGGACGTCGCGAACAGGCGCGCCGGGTAGGCGCAGAACAGCGAGAACGCATGGCGGCGCCCGAGCTCGTTCCACAGTTCCTCGACGCGCACGGCCGCGTCGTATCGTGCGGCGGCGCACAACAGAGCGACCATTTCGCCGAAGGCATGAACGTTGCGCCCTCCTTCGGCGGCCGACGCAACGACCGCGCCGACGGTCCGCATGAATCGTTCTTCGTCGGGCCAGCCTTCGATCATGAACCGGTCCAGCGTGGCCTGCGCATCCAGGACCACCAGCTCGCCCGGGTGCCAGCCCGGGTGGCCGTTGGCCGAACCGAAACCCGCCAGCCGCTGCTCCAGGATCGCCAGATGCTGCGGCGTCGCGATGACCACGCCGGCCCCGCCCGAGCGCAGCGCGGCATCGATGAACTCGGCGACTTCGTCGAGCAGAAAGGCGTCATCGTCGTAGAAGCGGACGAAGTGGCCGGCCCGGGGGATTTCCGGCAGCGCCGGGTGGGCGGTCGTGACTGGCAAAGTTTGCTTCCGATCTGGTGAACAACCCGGTAAATCCGAGCACAAACAGCCCGCTCACCGAGGGGCGGGACATCTGCAGCAAGCGCCATGCCGGTCACCCGTCCGGGTCTCGGACGTCGACGTCCTCGCACCACGCAGAAAGACGAAGAGGGCGCACGGCCGAAGCCATGCGCCCTCTCGACATCCCGGCGGAACCGCCGGAACGTACCGATCAGAATCAGCCGACGTACAGCTCGTTGAACGACGCGTCGCGAGCCGCGGCGCGCGCTTCGGCGCGCACTTCTTCGCGCGACTTGGCGGCAGCGGCCGGCGCCACGGCGAACACGGTGGCTTCACCGTAGCTCACCACGGAGGTGTCGCCCTTCGCCGCAGCGAGCTCGGCTTTCACTTCGGCGCGGCTGAGCGTCGACGGCGCGGGGTTGAATTGTTCGGCTTCCACGGCCAGTGCGGCGTTGCCGACAACGGCGAGGGACAGGGCGGCGATGAGGGTCTTGGCGTTCATGATGATGTTCCTTTGGGTCAGAGGTGGATCGCTTTCCGGGCAGGGCGGCATGAGGTGTCGACCGTCTTGTCCAGCTCGCTGAGTCGCTTGGTTCGTGTTCGGCTCATCGATGGGATGAACTGTAGTCATTGCAGCTGAATCAATAAATGGCCGCCGTACGAATGCACCATTCCTGCAAATGAAAGAATCAACGCGAAGGACCGACGATGCTTTACGACCCCCTGCGCCATGAGCCCTGCGCTGCGACCCCTTGGAGCGAGGCCCGCGCGCGGGCGGCGATCGAGCACATCGTGCGCGACACCGAGGCGCGTTTTTCTTCGCAGCGCCATTGGCCGATCCATCCACACGACGCCGACCAGGGCGAGACGGCGCTGCTGCACGCGTTCTACCCGCTCTACTTCGGCGCCTGCGGCGTGTTCTGGGCGCTGCACTACCTGCAGAGCGTCGGCGCGGTGCAACTGAGCCAGTCGTATGCGCCGCACGTGGACGCGCTGGAGCCGCTCAACCGCGCCTGGCTCGGCAGCGAGAGCAGCGAGCAGTTCGCCTCCTACCTGATGGGCGACACCGGCATCCTGCTGCTGAGCCAGTGGCTGAGCCCGCGGCCGGACACCGCCGACCGGCTCGAGTCCGCGATCGCCGGCAACATCGACAACCCGACGCGGGAACTGATGTGGGGGTCGCCGGGCACGATGCTGGCCGCGCTGTTCCTGCACGAGCGCGATGGCGAAGATCGGTGGGCCGACCTGTTCCGCCGCTCGGCGCAGCGGCTGAGGTCGCAGCTCGTGTGGTCGGACGAACACCGCTGCCACTACTGGACGCAGGACATGTACGGCGCGCACAGCAGCTACCTCGACGCGGTGCACGGCTTCGTCGCGACGGCCTCGGTGCTGATTCGCGGGCGTCACCTGCTCGATGGCGACGAGTGGTCCGCATGGCAGGCCTGCATCGAGAACACGGTCCGACGCAGCGCGACGCTCGACGACGGCGTCGTGAACTGGCGCGCGTGGCTGAACACGCCGGCGAGTGCGTCGCCGCGCCTGCTGGTGCAGTTCTGCCATGGCGCCCCGGGGTTTGTGACCTGCCTGGCCGGCCTGCCCGGCACCGCGCTCGACGACCTGCTGCTCGCCGCCGGCGTAACCACCTGGCGGGCCGGTCCGCTGAAGAAGGGGTCCAACCTGTGCCACGGTACCGGCGGCAACGGCTATGCGTTTCTCGCGCTCCACCGCCGCACGCAAGACCCGATGTGGCTCGAACGTGCGCGCGCGTTCGCGATGCACGGCATCGAACAGACCCAAGCCGATGCGGCTGAGCACGGCCGGCTGCGCTATTCGCTGTGGACCGGCGATCCGGGCTTTGCCGTCTACCTGTGGGACTGCATCCGAGGTGCAGGGGAGTTCCCGACGCTGGATGTGTTCTTCCCGCGCGCCGGTTGACTGCGCCGGAACGCGAACGTCTCTGTCCGTTCGAGATGAGCTTGTCGAAGCCTTCGCCGATTCGCACAGGCACTTCGACAGGCTCAGTGCGAACGGGAGTGGGTAGTGCGTCGGCCGTTGAATGCGAACGGAAATGGCAGTGCCCGAACATGCACTCGACAATCAGCGCATGAACCCCCTCCCCTCCGACGCCCACGCCCCGCGCCGCGCCGAACTGCAGATCGCTTACGCGCTGCTCTTCATCGCCCCGGCGATGTGGAGCGTGAACTACCTCGTCGCGCGCTGGGCGCCGGGCGTGATCGCGCCTCATGCCTTGGCGCTGGGCCGTTGGTGTGTGGCGGCGCTGCTGCTCGGCGCCTTTTGCCACCGCGAGCTCGTCGCCAAGCGTGCACTGATCGGCCGCGAGTGGAAGCAGTTCATCGTGCTCGGCGCACTCGGCATGTGGGTGTGCGGCGCCATCGTCTACGTCGGCGCGCGCACGACGACTGCCGTCAACATCGGGCTGCTCTATGCCGCCGCGCCGGTGCTGATCGCCGTCGTGTCCGCCCTGTGGCTGCGCGAGCGCCTCGGCACCGTGCAGGTGCTGGGCGTGGCGCTCGCGCTGGGCGGCGTGTTGCACATCCTCGTGCAAGGGCAGTGGCACGCGCTCAGCGAAGTCCGCGTCAACGGCGGCGACCTGTGGATCGCCGCCGCGGTGCTGTCGTGGACGGCCTATTCGCTGCTGCTGCGCGCGTGGTCGTCCGCCTTCGGCCCGGCGGCGCGGCTCACGCTGATCGCCTGCGGCGGCGTCGCCGTGTTGATCCCCTTCACGCTGTGGGAGGCGATCGCCTGGCTGCCGTCGACGCTGTCGTGGCAAAGCGTGTCGCTGGTGCTCGCCGCCGCGGTGATCCCGGGAGCCGGCGCCTACGCCGCGTATTCGTTCATGCAGCGCACGCTCGGCGCAGCGCGGGTGGGCGTGGTGCTGTACCTCGGGCCGCTGTACAGCGCACTGGTCGGATGGGCGGTGCTCGGCGAACGCATCGAAGCGTTCCATGCGGTCGGCGCGCTGCTGATCCTGCCGGGCATCTGGCTGTCGACCCGCCGATAGGCGCTCAGCGCGTCGGCGTCGGCGTCGGGCAAGTGGCGCGCGGGGGCTCGTCGCCGAAGTGGCGCCGCCACTCGTCGTCGCTCAGGTTGCGGCCGATGCGCCGGCAGGCATCGGCGACGAGCGCCTCGGTCCGCACCGGCCACAGGCGCACCGTGGCGTCGGCAGCGGCAGTTGCGAACCAGTGGCCGTCTGCGCTGTAGGCCCACGCGGCCACCGGCCCGCCGTGCGCCGCGCCGGCGCGGTCGAGGTGGGCGTCGGCGAGGCGCCGGCCGTGCGCATCGGCCGTGGTGATCCACGGCTGCTCGGGCACACGCTCGTCCACACCGCGCAGCGCCGGCCAGCGTGGCGCCGCCTGCGCGAGCGCGGCGTCGCCGCCGCTGCGTGCCTGGGTCCATTCGCCGGTTGCGTCTTTCGCGCGGCCGAGCGTGCCGAACATCGAGAGCTTCAGGTCCTCGTCCTCGTGCGACACCCAGGCTTGCGCGGCGCCGCTGGCCAGGTCCCACACCCGCGTCATCGACGGATGCGTCAAGCCCACTCCGCGCGAGAAGCTCCATGGCGTATGCGTGGCCAGCCAGCGGCCGTCGGGGCTCGCGGCCAAACTGTCGGCATACACGTCGATCGGCGCGGCGTCTGCGCTCCAGGCGTTCGTGTCGTGGCGCCAGACCTGCCGCGAACCCATCAACAGCAGCCAGCGACCGTCCGGAGTCCACGAGGGGTCGCCGTGGGCCGCATCGCCGTCGCGGCGCAGCACGACGCGCCAGTCCGCGGCGGCGATGACGTGAAGGTGAGCCTTGCCGCGGACCAGCAGCCAGCGGCCGTCGGGGCTGAAGTCCAGCGCGCCGGCGCCGGGCGCCGTCTCGACACGCGCCAGCGGGCGGGCGTCGGCGGCGGCGAAGACGCGCACGCTGCCCGTCTCATCGACCAACGCGACGTGCCGGCCGTCGCGGTCGAGCGCCAGCGCGGTGCTGCCGGCTTGTTCGATGCGCCTCGCTTCGGGCCGATGCGGCGCCCACAAGGTGATGCTGCCGTTGTCGTGGCCGACGGCCAGGCCGGCGCCGCGCGGATCGAAGGCGATGCCCAGCGATTGCGGCGCGATGCGCGACACCTCCTGGCCGGTGCGCGTGGAGACGATGGCGACGCTGCGGTCGTCGCTGACGCCGTAGGCCAGCCACGCGCCGTCGGGGCTGAACGCCGCCGGCGTGCGGAAAAAACTGCGATGCAGCTGGAAGCGGCTGTCCGGCGTCAGCTGCGGCCGGCCGGTGGCATCGACACCCACCGCCGCCACGCCGGGCCGGTCCGATTCGCCGCCGTGCAGCAGCAGCTTGCCGTCGGGGCTGAACGCGAGGGCGTCGCCGCGACCGACATCGGTCTCCAGGGCGAGGCGCCGGCCGGTCACGTCCCACAGCCGAAGCGCGTCGTTGCCCTGCGTCGCGAGCCAGCGCCCGTCGGGGCTGAAGGCCACGCGGGCGACCTCGCGCAGCGCCGCCTCGTGGCGGCGAATCCAGGCCAGTGCCTCCCAGCGCTCCACGTCCAGCAGCCGGAAGCCGCCGCCGCCGCGTCGTGCGGTGGCGAGAAGCGAACCGTCCGCGGAGAAGGCCGCCGACTGCAGCTCCTCGTGCCCGGGCAGCTGCCGTGCGGGTTGCCAGTCGGCGGTCGACCACAGGCAGGCGACGGCGTCGGGGCAGCTGCCGAGCAGCCAGCGCGCATCGGCGCTGAACACCAGCGGCACCGTCGCGCGCGGCGCCTCCAGGATGCGTGCGTCGTCGGCCGACGTGGTGTCCCGCACTCGAGTGGTGTCGGTCAGGCTGGCGAACCAACGCCCGTCGCGGCTGTAGGCGAGCGACAGCGCAGGCGGCCCGGTGCGCGGCTGCAACACCCGCGGCGGCTGCGCGAGCCGGTCGATGCTGCGCAGCAGCGCGGCGTGGCCCTCGGCGGTCCAGCCGGCGGCCAACGACTCCAGCCGGAGCAGCAGGCTGCGCTGCAGGTCGGCGGCGCGCGGCTGCGCGAGCGCCGCATCGGCTTCGACATTGAGCTGGCGCGCCAGCGCAGCGCGCCGACGCTCGTCGGCAATGCGCCTCTGTTCCTCGGCTTCGACGCGGCGCTGCTCGGCGAGATCGCGCTGGCGCACCGCCTCGTCGCGAGCGAGCAGCGTCAGCACGAGTGCGACGGACAGCAACAGCATCACGCTGGCCACGACCGCGCCGCCGATGCGGCGCCGGCGCGCCTGCCGGCGCTTGTCGCGCTGCTCGACCTCGGCGCGGCTGCGGTCCAGCAGGTTCGCGAGCAGCTGGTACCACGCGCCTTCGAATCCGGCTTTGTCCGGCCGGTCGCGGCTCGCGTCGAAACCGAGGTAGCTGACCGCCAGCGGCATCTGCAGCGCCTCGCACAGCGCCGCCGGAAACGCCATCTCCTCCATGCGATCGGGGCCGGCCTCGTTGTTCGGCACGCCACGCAGCAACAGCGGAATGACCGCCGCCGCGCCGTGCAGCCGCACGAAGCGGCGGATCTCGTCGTCGACGTAGCTGCTGGCACGCGCCGCCGGCGAGCAGATCACGATCAGCTTGCGCGAGCCCTGAAGGTGCCGCTCGATCGCCGCGTAGTAGTCGGTGCCGGTGAAGTCGCTCTCGTCGCGGAACACGCCGAGCTCACGCTGCGGCAGTCCGAGCTCACGCGGCGGGCGCCACGCCTTCAGCGCCTTCTCGAGGCGCTGCACGAAGGCGCGGTCCTTGCGGGAGTAGCTGATGAAGGCATCGTGGGTCGTGGTCGACCCGTCGGGCGCCGGAGCGGCCATGGCGGCCTCCGCGTAGCGGTGACCGGCGAAGTATCGCGCCGCGGCGCCCCGCGTGGGCCGTGTCAGCGCAGGCCGGCGCAGTTCGCGTAGAACGTCGTGGTCGCCGGCCAGTCGGAGAAGATGCCCAGGATGCCGACCTCGCGCGCCAGCACGTCGAGAACTTTCATCATGTCGCCCTCGCGCGAGATCGCCGAGTCGATCGTCTGGTAGTAGAAGCCGTTGTTGCCATCGGCGAGGATGCCGGAACGTTCCAGGGTCCAGGTGATGATGTCCAGGCCGGCAGTCTTCGCGTCCTTCGCGTAGACCGACGGGACGATCTTTCCGCCGGCGTCGAGGGCCAGCAGCGCGAACAGCGGCGGCGCGACGATGTTGATGCCTTCCGACTTGTAGCCGGCCAGCTCCACGTACGACGGCAGGTCGGCCACCGACTCGGCGTCGTCGAGGTAGACCGCCTGCTTGCCGTAGGCGGCTTCGTTGTGCACCCAGTACAGCACGTCGTTCTTGTCGAAGGACTGCGGCCACACATGCCGCGGCGGCACATTGGCCTGCTTGTACTCGTCGATCATCTTCTGCGCATAGGCCTGCTGCGTGAAGCCGTCGAAGGGCATCGCCACGCTCGGGCTCTTCAACTCGGGCGTCATCTTCACGCCGAGCTTCTTGAAGAGCTCGATGCTTTCC
Source organism: Piscinibacter sp. (assembly GCA_035513255.1). GTDB lineage: Bacteria > Pseudomonadota > Gammaproteobacteria > Burkholderiales > Burkholderiaceae_C > Albitalea. Next base: position 12,303 of record DATKCI010000310.1, read on the forward strand.
TTGTGCGTCAGCAGCGTGCCGCTGGTCGGGCCCGAGTAGAGGTCGGTGCGCCATTTCGCCGTGCCGCCGAGAAATTCAGCGGGCGTGCGCGCGGCCGGGTAAGACGCGTCCATCTTGCCGCGCAGCGTCTTGAACTCGGCCAGCGTGATGTCGCTGGTGCGGCACTCGGCCGTGGCCGGCGTCAGCAGGGCTCCGTCGGCGTCGAAGGTCGCCGGCGTGAACGGTTTCGTGCACCTGGCGGCCAGCGGCGTGACGAGGATGTCGGTCGTCGTGTGCAGATCGTTCTGCGCGTGACGGCACACCAGTTCCTTGTCCTTCGTGAAGGTCACGTCGCACTCGACGATGCCGGCGCCCATGCGGGCCGCGGCGACGTACGACTCCCGCGTGTGCTCCGGAAACTGCATAGGCGCGCCGCGGTGGCCGATCGAGAAATCACGCTGTGTGTAGACGGCGCGGCGGGTGCACTGCTGCAGCTCCTGCTTCAGCGCGCCGTCGCTCATCTCGTCGACCAGGAAGAACGGGCGCGGGCCGAGCTGGACGCGAGCCGGCTTTTCGATGGCGCCGATCGGGTTGGCCGCGGGTGCGGCATTCGCGCACGCGGCGCTGAGGCCGGCGATGACAAGAGCGATCAGGGTGTTTCGCATGAGGATCCTCGCAGTTGATGAAGACGCCCGCCGCTGGACGACCGAGCGGCGGAACCCGGCAATGCTAGGAAGGGCATGTGACATGCCGGTGGCAGCAGCATGATCCTTATCGCGCCGGCGTCGCGCTTTCACTGCGCGGCCCGCATGGGATTCAGGGGTTCGGGTGTATCGTTTTGCGAGACCGATCTACTTCCGCCCGACAGGTCGCGCTGCCCGTGGCGGCATCTCCCAGGCCGCAGAGGACACGCACATGACCGCCCGCGCCACCGTCTTCCTTACGCACAGCCCCTCGGCGCTGGAGAACTATTTCGGTCCGCGCGCACTGGCCGCGCTCGAGGCCGTGGCGACGGTCGGGCGCAACCCCGGCGACGCCGAGTGGACCGCCGAGGCGCTGGCCGAAGCCGCACGCGACTGCGACATCATCGTCAGCGACCGTCGCGCCGCCGCCGGCCCCCAGCTGCTGGCGGCGCTGCCGCGGCTGGTGGCCTTCTGCCGCTGCGCGGTCGACATCCGCAACGTCGACGTCGATGCCGCCAGCGCGCACGGCATCCTCGTCACGCAGGCGAGTGCCGGCTTCATGGCCTCGGTGTCGGAGTGGATCGTCGGCATGATGATCGACCTGAGCCGCCACATCAGCCCTGCCGTGGCCCAGTACCAGGCGGGGAAGACGCCGCCGGCCGTGATGGGGTGCGAGCTGCGCGGCGCCACGCTGGGCATCGTCGGCTACGGGCAGATCGGGCGCACGCTCGCCCAACTGGGGCTCGCCTTCGGCATGCGCGTGTGCGTAGCCGATCCGCATGCACATGTGAGCGACCCACGCGTGGCACGCGTGACACTGGGCGAGCTGCTTGCGCAGTCCGATCATGTCGTGTGCCTGGCTGCGGCCACCGCGGACACCGAGAACTTGATGAACGACGCGGCCTTTGCCGCGATGAAGCCGGGCGCCACGTTCATCAATGCCTCGCGCGGCAACCTCGTCGACGAAGCCGCGCTGCTGCACGCGCTGAACACCGGCCGCCTGTCAGGCTGCGCACTCGACGTGGGTCGCGCGCCCGACCAGATGCCGAGCCCGGAACTCGCACGCCATCCGCTCGTGCGCGCCACGCCGCACGTCGGCGGCCTCACGCCGCCGGCCATCGAGCACCAGTCGCTCGAGGTCGCAGCGCAGGTGGCGGAGATCGTGCAGGGTCGCGTGCCGAAGGGCGCCGTGAACGCCGAGCATGCGAGCCGGCTGCGGGGCTGGTAGTCCCCTCTCCCTCTGGGAGAGGGTTAGGGTGAGGGCGCGGCATTGGACAAACGGCGAGGCTCGCCCCACGCCGCCGCCGCGTTCGGGTTCTGACCGTCGCCGCCCCCGCAATCAACGCGGGGGTTGCACCTGCTGGCCGGCCGCCCGCCTCCACAGCCAGTCCATCGCGCGGCCGAAGTCCGCGCGCCGGCCGGCCAGCGTCGGTGCGGCCACCGGCACCGCCGTGTCGCCGTTGCGGCGTGCCACGACGAACGTGAAGGTGTAGTTGGGTTCCTGCCCCATGCGCAGATCGCTGATCAACACCTCCCCGCCCTGCTGCCACAGCTTGAAGAAACCGCGGCTGAACCACGCGATGCGCTCCACGTGCGGCTGCCCCGCGAGCAGCTCGTGCAGGTGCTCGCCGCGATCGAAACCGTCGAAGCGGACGCGTGGCTCGCGGTCGAGCAGCGAGTAGAACCCCTCGTGGTAGCCGCCAGGCGTGATCGCGACCACGCGCCACAGCACCGTGTTGAACGGCGTGGGCGTGACGAGCACACGCTGCGCCGCTATGCCTGCCTGCGCCAGCGAAGCGGCCGCGATGCCCTTCACGTGCTGCTGCGCGGCAAAGCCCCATCCGAGGTAGGCGGTGCTGAGCAGCAGCCCGACACGGTTCCAGCGCAGCCCGCGCGCATCGCGCAGGCCCAGCGCCGCGATCACGCCGACCAGCAGCGGCAGCGTGTACAGCGGATCGATGATGAAGATGCTGCCCACGCCGTAGGGATGGTCGGTGAACGGCCGGCCGAGCTGCGTGCCGTAGACCGTCATCGTGTCCAGCAGCGGGTGCGTGACGAGCGCGAGCCACACCGCGAGCCACCAGCGCCGGAACTGCGGCATCTCACCGTGCAGCCGCGCGATCAGCCAGGCGATCGCCGGCGCCGCGAGCGTGAGCCAGAACAGCGCGTGGGTGTCGGCGCGGTGCAGGGTCATGTTGCTGATCGCGTCGCCATGGTCGATGAAGGAGTCGAGGTCCGGCAGCGTTGCGCACACACCGCCCCACAACGCAGCCTTCCACACGGCCGTGCGCCGGCCCATCACGGCCACACCGACGGCGGCCCCGAGTGCAAGTTGGGAAAGAGAGTCCATGGGCGCGGATTGTCGCGGCATGCGAGCGCGCCGGCGTTCACGGCGGCAACGGTTCTTCGCCCTGGCGGCGCCTGGAAACGGCCGCGCGGCTGTGTACGATGCGCCGTCACTTCGACAGGGAGAACCCTCGATGAACAAGCGAAATTTCCTGATCACCGCCGGGGTGGCCGGCCTGCTGCCCGCCGGCGCGGGCGTGGCGGCGGCGGCAAGCGCCCGCCAGCCCGCCCTGCTGACCGTGAGCGGCGCAATCGGCAAGGGCAACCGCGGCCCTTTCGATCCGGTGCTCGACCAGATGATGCACAAGCACGGCATCCGGTTCGACCGCGCCCATGCGTTCGATGCCGCCGCGCTGCAGCGGCTGCCCGCGGTGACGATCAAGCCGACGCTCGAATACGACGCGAAGCCGCACACGCTGCAAGGCCCGCTGCTCACCACCGTGCTCCAAGCGGCCGGCGTGGCGCGAGGCAGCGCCGCGCAACTGCACCTTCGCGCGGTCGACGGCTACAACGTCGAGATCAGTCTGGCCGACGCTGTCGCGTACCGCATGGTCGTGGCGATCCGCATCGACGGCCAGCCGCTGTCGCTCGGCGGCCTCGGCCCGCAGTGGGTGCTGTACGAGGCGGACACCGTGGACGCGTTCAAGAACAAGCCGCTCAACGAGCGATTTGCGCTGTGCCCCTGGGGCCTGTACCACATCGACGTCAAGGCGGCGTGAGTGCGGTCGCGGCGCACATCCGCCGCAGGCATCAAGCCGCGTGCAGGCCCGAACGGAACTGGCTCGGCACGGCGCCGGCGGACTTTCGCATCAGCCGGCGCAGTGCCGTTGCATCCTCATAGCCGACCTGCGCCGCGACCTGCTCGATCGTCATCCGGCTTGTCTCGATCAGCATTCGCGCCCGACTCAACCTCACGCTCTGCACGAGCGCCAGCGCGCCCTGGCCGGTGGCGGCGCGCACGTGCCGCGCGAGCGTCCGCGGAGACATCGCGAACTCGTCAGCCAATGCCGCCACGCTCGGCGGCTTGGGCAGCGAGGACTCGATGCGCTGCGTGAGGCGCCGGACCAGTTCGTTGCCGGAACTGGGGATGTGCGGGGTGCTGGGTCTGCCGAACAATCTGCGCACGAGGTGATCACGGAAAGGTGCAAGCCATGCGCGCCATTTTCATCAGCTATCGCCGGGACGATACCGAGGGCCAGGCCGGCCGGCTGTTCCAGGATCTGAGCGTGGCGTTCGGAGCGGACATGGTCTTCATGGACGTGACCGCGATCGAGCCCGGCATCGACTTCCGCAAGGCAATCGAGAAGAACACCGCGTCCTGCGGGGTGCTGCTTGCCCTCATCGGCCGGGACTGGCTCAGCGCTGCCGATGCCAGCGGCGCACGCCGCCTCGACAACCCGAACGACTTTGTGCGGCTCGAGATCTCTTCGGCACTGCGGCGCGACATCCCGGTCGTGCCTGTACTGGTGCAAGACGCCGACATGCCCCGCAGCGACGACCTGCCCGAAGACCTGAAGGACCTGGCCTTCCGCAATGGCGTCGAGATCACGCACGCGCGCTGGACGTCTGACGTCCAGGTGCTCATCAAGGCGCTGCGTCCGCATGTCGAGCAAGCGGCTGCCCGCAGCGCACCGGACGGGCATGCAGTGCAGCCGCCACTGACGCCGACACCGTCCCCTCCCCCGAAGACACGCTCATGGCGTGGGCTGCTCGCCGCGGGCGCAGCGGCCTTGGCGCTGGCTGGCGCCTGGGCCGGCTATATCGGCTGGCGCGAGACCCAGCAGCAGGAGAAATCAGCCGGGCGGAACCGCCAGCAGCTCGGGGAGGAACCGGGCCGCCTTGCCGCCGCGCGCGAGGCCCAGATCCGCGCACACCGAGACGGCATCTGCACCAGCGGATTCGTCTGGCGCGATGCTCGGCCCGGCGACAAGACCTGCGTTACACCGCAGGTTCGCTCGACGACGGCGCGCGAGAACGGCATGGCCGACGCCAACCGCCAGCCCGGCGGCGGCGCCTACGGACCGAACACCTGCAAGGACGGTTTTGTGTGGCGCGAGGCCTTCGAGGGTGACGTCGTCTGTGTCATGCCCGCCTCTCGAACCCAGGCGGCCCGCGACAACGCGTTGGCCGCGAACCGCGTGGTGCCCGAGCCCTCTTGACAGCGCGCGTCGTCCACGAACGCGCGCCGAGGCTCGCCTGGATGGATATACAGTCCGCAGCATGCAGCTGCATGCCCCCGTCCGCACCGACCCCTTTGCCGAACTCAACGACGCCCAGCGCGACGCCGTCGAACACGGCCTCGGCGACACGCCCGGCGAGTCGTCCGCCTTGCTCGTCATCGCCGGCGCCGGCAGCGGCAAGACCAAGACACTCGCATCGCGCGTGGCGCGGCTGGTTCTCGCCGGCGCCGATCCGCAGCGCCTGTTGCTGCTGACCTTCTCGCGCCGCGCGGCAGCCGAGATGGCCCGGCGCGCCGGCGCGATGCTGCACGCAGCCCTCGGCCTGCGAACGAGCAGCGCGCCGCCGGCGCTGCCCTGGGCCGGCACCTTCCACGGCATCGGCGCGCGGCTGCTGCGCGACTGCGCCGCCCACATCGGCCTGAGCCCATCCTTCACGATCCTCGACCGGGCGGATGCCGAAGACCTGATGGGCCTCGTGCGCCAGCAACAAGGCTTCCACGAGACGCGGAACCGCTTTCCTCTGAAGGGCACCTGCCTCGGCATCTACTCGCGCGTGGTCAACAGCCAGGCCGCGCTGGTCGACGTGCTGCTCGACAGCTACCCCTGGTGCAGCAGCTGGGAAGACGAACTCAAGCGCCTGTTCGGCGCCTACGTGGCCGAGAAGCAGCAACAGCACGTGCTGGACTACGACGACCTGCTGCTGTACTGGGCGCAGATGATGACGGTCCCGGAACTGGCTCGCGCCATCGCGGCCCGCTTCGACCACGTGCTCGTCGACGAGTACCAGGACACGAACCGGCTGCAGGCGGCCGTCCTGCGCGCGATGAAACCCGACGGCCGCGGGCTCACGGTGGTCGGCGACGACGCGCAGTCCATCTATTCGTTCCGCGCCGCCGACGTGCGCAACATCCTCGACTTTGCCCAGCAGTTCGCCACGCCGGCGCGTGTGGTCGCGCTCGAGCGCAACTACCGCTCGACCCAGCCCATCCTCGATGCCTCCAACGCCGTCATCTCGCAGGCCGCCGAGCGCCATGCCAAGCAGCTGTGGACCGACCGCGTGTCGTCCGAGAAGCCGCAGCTCGTGACCGTGGAGGACGAGACCGCCCAGGCGCGCTGGGTCGCCGACCGCGTGCTGGCGCACCGCGAGACCGGCCTGACGCTCAAGGCCCAGGCAGTGCTGTTCCGCGCCTCGCACCACAGCGCCGCGCTGGAGCTCGAACTGGCGCGCCGCAACATCCCGTTCGTCAAGTACGGCGGACTCAAGTTTCTGGAGGCAGCCCACATCAAGGACATGTTGTCGGTGCTGCGCTGGGCCGAGAACCCGCGCAGCCGGCTGGCCGGGTTTCGGGTGGCACAGCTGGTGGCGGGGATCGGGCCGGCCACCGCGCGCCGGCTGCTCGACGCGATGCAGCAGGCCGCCGACCCGGCCGCGGCGCTGCTGGACTTTGTGCCGCCGGCCGCGGCGCGGGAGGACTGGCAGGCGCTGCGCACGGTGTTCGCTTCGCTGCGCCAGTGCCATGCCTGGCCGGACGACATCGAGCAGGTGCGGCGCTGGTACCTGCCGCAACTGGAGCGCCTGTACGACGACGCGCGCGTGCGCCAGACCGACCTGGCGCAACTGGTGCGCATCGCCGGCGGCTACACCAGCCGCGAGCGCTTCCTGACCGAGTTGACGCTCGACCCGCCGCAGGCGACCAGCGACGAGGCCGGCGCAGGGTCCCTCGACGAGGACTACCTCATCCTGTCCACCATCCACTCGGCCAAGGGCCAGGAGTGGCAGTCGGTGCATGTGCTCAACGTGGTCGACGGCTGCATGCCGGCCGATCTTCACGCCGCAACGAGCGCGCAGCTCGACGAAGAACGGCGCCTGCTGTACGTCGCGATGACCCGTGCGAAGCGCCACCTGCATCTGCTCGTGCCGCAGCGCTTTTACGTGACGCAGCAGGGCGCCGGCGGCGACCGGCATGTGTATGGCGCGCTGACGCGCTTCATTCCGCCGCCGGTGGCGGCGCTGTTCGAGGTTGTCGGCCCACAGGCGAGCGCAGGCGACGGCGGCGTGGTGCTCGGGCCCGACGCCGCTCCGGTGGATCTAAGGGCGAGGATGCGGGACGCGTGGCGTTGAGCCGATGCGCCCGCCGACTTGACGTGCGCCGAAGTGGGTGTGGTCCTATGCTGCGCGACCGATCGCCCCCGCGCGCGCCACGGCCCCCGGCGTGGTGCCGGTGTGCCGCTTGAACGCACGGTTGAATGCCGCTTCCGACTGGTAGCCCAGTTCCGCGGCCAGCGCGGCGATGCTGACGCCGCCCTCGTGAAGGCGCGCGTTCGCCAGCTCCATGCGCCACTGCGCCAGGTAGTGCATCGGCGGCACGCCCAGCAGGCGCAGAAAACGCGAAGCGAAGGCCGAACGCGACATCGCCGCCTCGCCCGCCAGCGCGGCCAGCGTCCAGGCCCGAGCGGGGTCGCGGTGCACGGCCGCCAGCGCCCGCCCGATGCGCGGATCCTGCAGCGCCCCCAGCCAGCCGGTGCGCGCCGCCGGGTCGCGCTGCATCCAGTGGCGTATGGCCTGGATCACCAGCACGTCGGCCAGCCGGGTCAGCACGGCTTCGCCGCCCGGGTGCAGTGCACGCGCTTCCTCGCCCATCCACTGCAGTACCGCCTGCCAGCGGCCGGCACCGCCCATCTCGGCCGTCTGCACGACGATCTGCGACGGCAGGAGCGACACCATGCGGCGCGCCGCAGGCCGGTCGAAATGCATCGCGCCGCACAGCAGCAGCGTCGGTGCGCCGCCGCCGTCGTGCCGCCGCACCTCGTAGCGTTCGCTGAGCATCTCGCAGGGCAGGTCGAACAGCGGCGGCGTGGCCACGCCGGGTTCGGACATCAGCCGATGCCCCTGGCCGTGCGGCACCAGCGCGAAGTGCCCCGGCTGCAGCAGCATCGGTGCGGCACCGTCGACGGCCAGCCAGCATTGCCCCGCGACGACGGCATGGAACATCACGCAGTCCGGCAGCACCGGCAGCGTCGTGCCCCACGGCGCGCTCAGCTCCGAGCGGCAGTAGAAGGTGCCGCTCATGAGCAGGCCGTGCAGAGCCGCCCCCAGCGGAT
>DATKCI010000311.1:0-17850 GCA_035513255.1 Piscinibacter sp.
CCTCTCCACGGGCCACGAAGGGGCCCCTTCGTGGCCCGTGGAGAGGGAACAACACGGAGCAAGTCATGCAATTCACCCACGAACACGAAGAACTGCGCCGCACCCTCAGGCGCTTCATCGACCAGGAGATCAACCCCCACGTCGAAGAGTGGGAAGCCGCCGAGATCTTCCCGGCCCATGAGCTGTTCAAGAAGATGGGCGCCCTCGGCCTGCTCGGTCTCACCAAGCCCGAAGCCTACGGCGGCGCCGGCCTCGACTACTCCTATGCGATGGTGATGGCCGAGACGCTGGGCCATGTCGCGTGCGGCGGCGTGCCGATGGCCATCGGTGTGCAGACCGACATGTGCACCCCCGCCCTCGCCCGCTTCGGCAGCGAGGAGCTGAAGCGCGACTTCCTCGCCCCGGCCATCGCCGGCGACATGGTCGGCTGCATCGGCGTCTCCGAGCCCGGCGCCGGCTCGGACGTGTCGGCGATCAAGAGCCACGCCCGCAAGGACGGCGACGACTACCTGATCAGCGGCCAGAAGATGTGGATCACCAACAGCCTGCAGGCCGACTGGATGTGCATGCTGGTCAACACCGGCGAAGGCCCGGTGCACAAGAACAAGAGCCTCGTGATGGTGCCGATGGACAGCCAGGGCATTGAGAAGGCGAAGAAGATCCGCAAGATCGGCATGCACGCGAGCGACACCGGGCTCATCTACTTCGACGAGGTGCGGGTGCCGCAGCGCTATCGCATCGGCGAGGAAGGCCAGGGCTTCATCTACCAGATGATGCAGTTCCAGGAGGAGCGGCTGTGGGCCGCGGCGAACGCGATCGAAGCGCTGTCCAACTGCATCGCATGGACGGTGGAGTGGGCGCAGGAACGAAAGCTGTTCGGCGCACATTTGGCGGACCAGCAATACGTGCAGTTCAAGCTCGCCGAACTGAAGACCGAGGTCGAGTGCCTGCGCGCGCTCACCTATCGCGCCTGCGAGCTCTACGTCGGCGGGCAGGACGTGACCGAGCTCGCGTCGATGGCCAAGCTGAAGGCGGGGCGGTTGATGCGCACGGTGCCCGACAGCTGCCTGCAGTTCTGGGGCGGCATGGGCTACACGTTGGAGAACAAGGTGTCGCGCATGTACCGCGACGGGCGGCTGGCGTCGATCGGGGGTGGCGCGGACGAGGTGATGCTGGGGATCATCGCGAAGATCATGGGCGTCGCGAAACGGGCGATGGCGCAATGAGCCGCCATGCCATCCCGCCTTCCGTCATACCGGCGAGTGGCCATGTGCGCTAAGCGAGTGGCTTTCATCCCGCGCCGTCACCCCGGCGAAAGCCGGGGTCCACGGCGCCGTCACCCCGGCGAAAGCCGGGGTCCACGGAGTGCTTCCGAGCAGGTTGTCTTGTGCGCGTTGCAGGCCGGGTCCCGGCCCGGCAGCCGGGTAACTTTCATTTGCTGGCCCAAATGAAAGCCACCAAAGCAAAGGGCCTCAATACGATTTGGCCGGCGCGCTTCGGCTACGCGGTCCGGCGGGCGGCCTGTGATCGCCGAGACACATCGAACCGCCTGACCCCTGTTGTTTCGGTCCGAAGCGGACCGAATACCAAAGACCGATACGAATACCAGGACCGAGACCAAGTGCCACGCGCAGCGGGCCCGTATTTGACGAGCGGGCCGGTGGTTCGATGTGCCTCGGCGGTCAAAAGTGGCCCGCTGGGCCGACGTCCCGTCGTCAACGGTGAAAGTGCATGGTGTTGCATTCAGGCCCTTTGCTTTGGTGACTTTCATTTGGGCCAGCAAATGAAAGTTACCCGCCCGCCGGGGCGGGACCCGGCTGGCAACGCGAACAAATCAACCTACTCGGAAGCACACCACCAGTGGACCCCGGCTTTCGCCGGGGTGACGGCAAGTTTGCATATGTGGACGAACGCCGGGGTGACGGCACGTTTGCGTGTACCACGGTGGGCCGAATGAACCGCCTGCTGGTCGCCAACCGCGGCGAGATTGCCCGCCGCGTGATGCGCACGGCCCACGCGATGGGCATCGCCACCGTCGCGGTCCATTCCGATGCCGACGCCGGCGCGATGCACGTCGCCGAGGCCACGCAGGCCTTCGCGCTCGGCGGCCTCGCCGCAGCCGATTCCTATCTGCGCATCGACCGCCTGCTTGCCGCGGCACGAACCACCGGCGCCGATGCGGTTCACCCGGGTTACGGTTTCCTCAGCGAAAACGCCGACTTCGCGCAGGCCGTCGTCGATGCCGGCCTCGTTTGGGTCGGCCCACCGCCGGCGGCGATCCGCGTGCTCGGGAGCAAGTCGGGCGTGAAGCGCCTGGCCGCGGAACTGGGCATCCCGTGCCTGCCGGGGTACGCCGGCGAAGACCAGAGCGACGAGCGATTCGAGCGCGAGGCCGCGCGCATCGGCTACCCGGTGATGGTTAAGGCCGCTGCGGGCGGCGGCGGCCGCGGCATGCGCCTGGTCACGCGAGCACCGGACCTGCTGCCCGCCCGGCGCAGCGCGCGCTCCGAAGCCGAATCGGCCTTTGGCAGCGGCGAGCTGCTGCTGGAGCGCGCACTGCTCGCCCCTCGACATGTGGAGGTCCAGCTCTTCGCCGACACGCACGGCCGCTGCATCCACCTCGGCGAGCGCGACTGCTCGGTGCAGCGGCGGCACCAGAAGATCATCGAGGAATCGCCGAGCCCCGCGGTGGATGCAGCGCTGCGCGAACGCATCGGCGAGTTCGCCGTGCGGCTCGCGCTGCGCGCCGGCTACGTCGGCGCCGGCACCGTCGAGTTCCTGCTCGACGGCGATGGCGAACCCCAGTTCTTTCTGATGGAGATGAACACGCGGCTGCAGGTCGAGCACCCGGTCACGGAGGCGCTGACCGGCGTCGACCTCGTCGAATGGCAACTGCGCATCGCGCGGGGCGAGCCATTGCCGATGCAGCAGGCGGACGTTCGGCTGCAAGGCCATGCGATCGAGGTGCGTCTGTGCGCGGAGGACGAACAGTTCGCGCCGCATGCGGGGACCGTCCGGCGCTTCGTCGCGCCGCAGGGCGTGCGCTTCGACCATGCGCTGCGCGACGGCGCGCAGGTGCCGCCCTACTACGACTCGATGCTCGGCAAGCTGATCGCGCATGCGCCGACACGCGACGAGGCGATCGCCCGGCTCGTCGCGGCGCTGCAGCGCACGACCGTTCTCGGCCTGCCGACCAACCGCGGACTGCTGATCGAATGCCTGAAGGACCCGGTGTTCCACACCGGCGATGCGCTGATCCCGTTTCTCGACGAACGCGGGGAGGCCTTGCGCGAGCACCTGGCCGGTACCGAGGTACGGCTTGCGCCACTGCTGTTCGCCGCCGTATGGGCGCTTTCCTGTGCGCCGTCCGACGGCCCGCTGCCGCCGCCGTTCGAACGCCCGATGCGGCTTCGCCATCGCGAGCATGTCCTCGAGGCGCGGCTGCGCGAGCAAGCGCCGAACGCACTGCGCGTCGCCATCGGCACCGACAGCGTGCTCGTGCATCGCCTCGACAACCCGCCGCGCCTCGTGCTCGACGGCGCCGAGCACGCGATGCACGGTGTCGCCGTCGGCCCCGGGCAGTGGCACCTGCAGCTCGGCGGCACCGACCTCTTCGTGGCCGACGCCTCGTTCGAACCCGCCGCGAACACCCGCGCCAGCGCCGCCACCGAGATCAAGGCGCCGTTCAGCGGCCGCGTCGTCGCGCTGCATGCCGCCGCGGGCCAGCAGGTCAGCGCCGGTGAAACGCTCGTCGTCATCGAGGCGATGAAGCTGGAGCATGCCATCAGCGCGCCGCGCAACACGACCATCGCGAGCATTGCGGTCGAGCTCGGCCAGCAGGTGTCGCCGCAGCAACTGCTGCTCACCTTGGAGACCGCATGAACGCCGACGTGATCGAACAACGCGACGCCCTCGTCGCCACGGTGACGCGCTTCGCCGAACGCGAGATCGCGCCGCACGTGCACGCCTGGGACGAGGCCGGGGAGTTTCCGCGAAGGCGATCACTATCGCGTCGACTGCGTGAAGGTGTTCATCACTTCGGGCCTGCGCGCCGACATGCTGACCGTCGCCGTGCGCACCGGCGAGCCGGGCGCGCGCGGCCTGTCGCTGCTCGTCGTTCCCGGCGACGCGCCGGGCGTGCACCACAGCCGGTTGGAGAAGATGGGTTGGTGGTGCTCGGACACGGCGATGATCCGTTTCGACGACGTGCGCGTGCCGCTCGACCACCGCATTGGTGACGAGGGGGCCGGCTTCAAGGCCATCATGGACAACTTCAACGGCGAGCGGCTGATGCTCGCCGCCGCATCGCTCGGCTTCGCGCAGACCTGTTTCGACGAGGCGCTCGACTGGGTGCGGCAACGCCAGACCTTCGGCGCACCGCTGATCGAGCGCCAGGCCGTCCGCCACAAGCTGGTCGACATGCGCATGCGCATCGCCTCCACGCAGGCCTGGGTCGATGCGCTCGGCGAACGCGCAGACATGGGCGACACTTCGCCCGACTGGGTGGCGCAGGTCTGCATGCTGAAGAACCACGCCACGCAGACGATGCAGTTCTGCGCCGACCAGGCGGTGCAGCTGCTGGGCGGCATGGGCTACATGCGCGGCATGAAGAGCGAGCGCATCTACCGCGAGGTGAAGGTGATGATGATCGGCGGCGGCGCAGAGGACATCATGAAGGAGCTGGCAGCACGCCAGATGGGACTGTGAGCAAATCCGCGGCCGACTTCGAGCCCGAGTTCATCACGCGCCTGAAGGAAATCTTCGAGGAGCGCATCGTCTTCAACCGGGTGCTGGGGCTCAAGGTCGACGCCGTGGCGCCGGACGGGGTGAGCGGCCACATCGCGATGCGGCACGACCTGATCGGCCACTACTCGCACGAACGCCTGCACGGCGGCGTGATCAGCGCCGGGCTCGATGCCATGGGCGGCCTGGCGGTGATGGCGGCGATCGGCGCGCGCCACATGGACGAGCCGCCGACGCAGCGGCTGGTGCGCTTTGGCAAGCTGAGCACGATCGACCTGCGCATCGATTACCTGCGGCCCGGCATCGGCGAGCACTTCGAGCTGCGCGCCCAGGTGATGCGGCTGGGCTCGCGCGTGGCCTCCACGCGGATGGAGTTGCTCGACGCCGGTGGCAAGCTGCTGTCCACCGGGTCGGGTGCGTACATCGTGTCGTAGTTCCCGCGGCACGCCCGTTTCACCCGTGCGACGGCGTGTCCAAAGAACCGTTCGTTGGCTTGGCATACCGGCAGGCGCGACAATCCGCCCATGAGTTCCACCGAGGGGTCCGGCGGGCCGGATTCGCTGTCCCGCCGGCCATCGCCGCCGCTGCCGCGCGCGCGTCTCCTGCGCGCGCTGCGCTGGAGCGCCGGCTTCGTCGCGGGCGCATTGCTGTCCGCCGCGGTCGTCGGCGCCGTGTCCATCAGCTTCATGCTGCAAAACCTGCCGGACATCGCGAGCCTCACCGATTACCGGCCCCGGCTGCCGATGCGCATCTTCTCGTCCGACGGCGAGTTGCTCGGTGAATTCGGCGAGGAGCGGCGTCGCTTCATGCCGATCACCGAGATCCCGAAGCTGATGCAGGACGCGGTGCTCGCCGTCGAGGACCAGCGGTTTCGCGAACACCCCGGCGTCGACTACCGGGGCGTGCTGCGCGCCGGCCTCGCAAGCTTGGTGCGACCGCGCAGCCAGGGCGCCTCGACGATCACGATGCAGGTGGCGCGCAACTTCTACCTGCCCACGCGCAAGGACTACATCCGCAAGACCTACGAGATCCTGCTCGCGTTGAAGATCGAGCGCCGGCTGACGAAGCCGCAGATCCTCGAGCTCTACATGAACCAGATCTACCTCGGCCAGCGAGCCTACGGCTTCGCCGCCGCAAGCGAGATCTACTTCGGCAAGCCGCTCGCCGCGCTGACGGTGGCCGAAGCCGCGATGTTGGCCGGGCTGCCGCAGTCGCCGGCGCACGCGAACCCGGTGGCCAACCCGCAGCGGGCCGCGGCGCGCCATCGCCATGTGCTCAACCGCATGCGCGACAGCGGCGTCATCGACGAAACGCAATGGGCCCAGGCGCGCGACGAGGTGCTGGCGTTCCGCGTGCAGCGCGGCGTCGCTCGGCACGCCGAGTACGTGGCCGAGACCGCCCGCCAGCTGATCCACCGGCACTACGGCGACGAGGCCTACACCCGCGGCCTGAACGTGACGCTGACGATCGATGCCGGCGAGCAGCGGGCCGCCTATCGCGCGCTGCGTGACGGCATCCTGGACTTCGAGCGTCGCCAGCCCTACCGCGGCCCGGAAGGCCACGTGGAACTGCCCAGCGATGCGGCCGAGCGCGACGCGCTGATCGCCGACGCGCTGGCCGAGCACCCGGACAACGACGAGTTGCGCTCCGCGGTGGTGCTCGCGGCCGAGCGCAAGCACGTGAATGCGGTGCTGCACGACGGCAAGACCGTGGTTGTCAGCGGCGCCGGCCTGGAGCCGGCCGCGGCGGGCCTCGCGGCCCGGGCCGCCCGCAAGCTGCGCATTCGCCCGGGATCGATCATCCGCCTGGTCGAAACGGCGACCGACGAATGGGCCATCGCGCAGTTGCCCGAAGTGGAAGGTGCGTTCGTCGCGATGGACCCGGCGAGCGGCAGCATCCGCGCCCTCGTCGGCGGCTTCGATTTCGGAAAGAACCAGTTCAACCACGTGACGCAGGCGTGGCGCCAGCCCGGTTCGAGCCTGAAGCCGTTCATCTATTCCGCGGCGCTGGAAAAAGGCTTCACGCCGTCCACGACGATCAACGACGCACCGCTGACGCTGGAGCCCGCAGCCACCGGTGGCGTGGCCTGGGAGCCGAAGAATTCCGACGGCCGATTCGACGGGCCGGTGTCGATGCGGCGGGCCCTCGCGATGTCGAAGAACATCGTGTCGGTGCGCATCCTGCAAGCCATCGGCGTGCCGTTCGCGCAGGGCTGGCTGGCGCGCTTCGGCTTCGAGGCGGAGCGGCACCCGCCGTATCTGACGATGGCCCTGGGCGCCGGGTCGGTGACGCCGCTGCAGATGGCGTCGGCCTATTCGGTGCTGGCGAACGGCGGCTACCGCCTCCCGCCGTTCCTGGTCCGCGAGATCAGCGACGGCCGCGGCCGCATCCTCGGCGAGTGGCAGCCGCAAGCCGCCGACGAGTCTCTGCGCGCGATCGATGCGCGCAACGCCTTCGTGACGAACGAGCTGCTGACCGAAGTGACCCGCAGCGGCACCGCGTCGCGCGCGCAGGCCGCGCTGGCGCGCACCGACATCGCCGGCAAGACAGGCACCACGAACGACGCGCGCGACGCCTGGTTCGCCGGCTTCCAGCGCCAGCTCGTCGCCGTGGCCTGGATGGGCTACGACACGCCGCGCGAACTGGGCGCGGGCGCGAGTGGCGCCCGCCTCGCACTGCCGGTGTGGCTGGACTTCATGCGCCACGCGCTGGAGGACGTGCCGGTGGACGAGCCTGTCGAGCCGGACGGCGTCGTGCGCATCGGCGACGAGTGGTACTTCGAGGAAGTCACACCGGCCCGCGGCATCTGGAGCCTGGGCGTCGAAGAAACGCTGCCCGACGCGCCGAGCGCGGACGACCGCAAGAGCATCCTCGACCTCTTCAGGCCTTGATGCGGGCTGCGTACAGCGCAGCCATCGCGGCGATCGTGCGGCGAATCGCGTCGCGCAGCGCCGCGGGCGCGAGCACTTCGACTTCGGCGCCCAGGCGCAGCAGCTGCTCGGTGGCATGTTCGATGGACTCGATCGGGATGGTGACCTCGCACCACTGCGCTTGCGCCTCCGCGGCCGGCCCGCAGGCGTCGACGGCGTCGGCCACGGCGGCACTCAGCCCGCGCAGCCGCCGCAGGCCGCGCTGCGACGCGCGAAGCACCGCACGGTCGCGGTACAGCTCGAATTCGAAGCGCTTCGTCGATGCCTGCCAGTACGCACCGAGATCGAAGTTCGCCGGCCGTTCGAAGTTCTCGTGGGTCGGCACCAGCTCGAGGATGCTCGACAAGCGATAGGTCCTTGGCGCCTTGCCGGAGGTGGTGGCCGCGACATACCAGATGCCCGCCTTCAGCACCAGGCCCAGCGGTTCGAGCACCCGCTGCACGACGCCGTTCCAACTCTCGTAGCGAACGCCCATGCGCCGTTCCTCCCACACGGCCCGTGCGATGGCAGGCAGGTGGTCGGCCGCCGCCGGGCCGCGGTACCAGTCGATCGGGTCGAGATGAAACCGTGAGCTGACGCGGCGTGCATCGTCGCGCCAGCCATCGGGTAGCGCCGCCATCAACTTGAGCTGGGCCGATGCCATCGCCTCGCCGAGACCGAGCTGCGCGGCCGGGCCGGGCAGCCCGGCGAGGAACATAGCCTGCGCTTCGGTCGCGGTCAGCCCGTCGACGCGGGTGCGCCAGCCGGGCTGCAGCTGGAAGCCGCCGTGGCGACCTCGATCGGCCCACACCGGCACGCCGGAGGCGCTGAGCTCGTCG
The DNA here is from genome assembly GCA_035513255.1 of Piscinibacter sp. GTDB lineage: Bacteria > Pseudomonadota > Gammaproteobacteria > Burkholderiales > Burkholderiaceae_C > Albitalea. The sequence continues at coordinate 8,492 of DATKCI010000311.1, forward strand.
ACGTCGCGGTACACGGTGCGCACCGACACCTCGAGCGCTTGCGCCAGCGCGTGCGCACTCAGCCGGCCGCGCGACTGCAGCAGCATCAGGATGGACAGCAGGCGGCTCGCACGCATGGCGGCAGTGTCGTCCAAAAAGCTGACATGCCTTGTCAGCCTATCGCCGGCACGATGCGACTTCACAGCCGGACTTCATTCGGCCAGGAGGATCAGATGCCTTTCCACGACGCCGTCATCGAGTTGCGGCAATACACCCTTTACCCCGGCCAGCGCGACACGCTGATCGAGCTGTTCGAACGCGAGTTCGTCGAAAGCCAGGAGCACGTCGGCATGACGGTCATCGGCACCTTCGTCGACCTCGACAACGCCGACCGCTTCGTCTGGCTGCGCGGCTTCGCCGACATGGCGGCTCGTGCCCGCGCGCTGGCTGCCTTCTATGGCAGTCCGGTGTGGCAGGCGCACCGCGACGCGGCCAACGCGACGATGGTCGACAGCGACAACGTGCTGCTGCTGCGCCCGGCGGACGCCTCTTCCGGGTTCGGCCGTTCTCGCGCCCCGCGGGCGCCGGTGGGCACCCTGCGCCGGCCACCGGGCCTGGTCGTGGCTCACATCGGCTCGTTCGCCGAGCCACCCGGCGAAGAGTTCCACGCGCTCTTTCGTCACACCGTTCAGCCACTGCTGGCCGGCGCGGGCTCCGAGGTTCTCGCCGCCTTCGTCACCGAGCCGGGACCGAACGACTTTCCGCGCCTTCCGGTGCGCGAGGGCGAGCAGGTCTTCGTCTGGTTCGAGCGCTTTGCCGACGAAGCCGCCCACCGCAGGCACCTCGCCTCGCTCGTTGCGTCGCCGCGCTGGACGACCGATGTGTCGCCGGCGTTCATGCGCTGCTTCATCGCCGAACCGCAGGTCCTGCGGCTCGTCCCCACCGCCCGCTCATCGCTGCACGCCTGATCCGCTCGCTCAAGGAGAACTTCATGGACACCGACTTCATCGGCCGCCCGAACGACTTCGAATTCCTGGTCGGCCATTGGCACATCGACAACCGCCGCCTGCGCCGGCGGCACGTCGGCAGCAGCGACTGGGACGAGTTCGCGGCGACCTCCCAGGCGTGGATGCACCTGGGTGGCATCGTCAGCGTCGACGAAGTGCACTTTCCGACGCAGGGCTTCTCCGGCTGCACGCTGCGCACGCTGGACCTCGCCACCCGCCGATGGGCCATCTACTGGATCAACAGCACGAAGGGTGTGCTGTTCCCGCCGGTGCACGGCGGCTTTGCCGGCGAGCGAGGCGAGTTCCACGGCATCGACGACGATGACGGCCGCGCGGTGCAAGTGCGCTTCATTTGGCTCAGGCAGGGGCCGGACGCCGCCCGCTGGGAACAGGCCTTTTCGCTGGACGGGCAGTCTTGGGAAACGAACTGGGTCATGACGCTGCGCCGGGTGTCCGGCGAATAGGGCAAACCCCGAGACTCGCCGGTGGTCGGCGGGCGGCCGCCCCCCTCATTCGCGGGGTCGGTCTCGGGACGTAAGAAAAGTCCGACACGGGCCCACGCACGGTGTGCCTATGATTCGCACAAGTCGGGAGTCACCTGTCGCAGAAGAGGTGCTCATGAACCGTTCGTTGCGTGTTTCCCTGTGGGCCGTCGCCGGTCTTCTCACCGCTTGCGGCGGTGGAGGAGGCGGAGGCACGCCCTCTCCGCCACCAGCGCCCGCACCAGCGCCCGCTCCGGCGCCGTCGCCTGAAGGCTTCGACCTCGGTGCGGCGTGGCGCAACTTCCTGACGGTGACCAACCGCTGGGACGTCACCGGCACGGCAGACAACGGAAGCGATTACACGATCACGCTGTCGACCGCGGCAGGCGGCGATCAGACGTTTTCGGGCGTGACGTATGCCACCACCGAGACCACGGCGCTCTGGACCGTCGAGAGCTTGCCGTTCGCCCGCATCGAAAGCGTGACCTACTACGACGAGGCCACCCACATCGCGGTCGGCACGAGCACCATCGTCAATGCCGATCCCGAAAAGTGCAGCGCGGTCGTGTCGATGACGCTTCCGCCCGCCGATGCCGAGGTGGGCGACTCCGGCGAGCTGCAGCAGCTCGAAGACCTGGACGGCTGCGCCAACAACTCGGCGCAGACCGGTACATCGACGACGACGTGGTCCCTCGAAGAACATGCCGACGTGACGTTCTTCTGCCAGAACACCGAGGCGCGCGACATGGCGAACGCGGTGCTGGTCAACGAGTCGACCTGTATCGAAGTGGCCCAGGACGGCACGCTGGGCGACAAGGCGCGGGTCCACGTGGAGCAACCGGCCTTCACGCTCTTGGCGACGAACTGATCGGCGCTGGTCGTGCGGCAGCGTGCGAGACTGCGCGCTGCGCCACCACGCACGCCGCCGCCCATGAACGCCACTGCCCGCCGACTGCTGAACACGTTTCTCACCGGCCTGCTGGCGGCATTGCCGCTGGCGGCCACCGCGTTGATCATCGCCTGGGCCGTGCAGCTGCTGTACGGGTGGTTCGGCCCGGGCAGCCTGTTCGGCCGGGTGATGATCGCGATCGGCGTCGGCGTGACGGGCTTCGAGGTGGTCGGCTACCTGATCGGCGTCGGCCTGGTCGGGTTGGCGATCTTCGGCCTCGGCCTGGTCGTGCGCACGCGGCTGCGCAGGGTGATCGCGGACGTCGTGAACGCGGTGATGCAGAACATTCCGCTGGTGCGCAACGTCTACGATCTGGTCAAGAAGTTCGTCGACCTGCTGGCGCAGCGCGACGCGCAAGGCCTGCACTCGATGAGCCCGGTGTGGCTTCATTTTGGCGGAGCCGGCGGCGCCGCCGTGCTGGGTCTGCTCTCCACGCCGGAGTCGGTGATGGTCGGCGGACGGCCCTACCTCGCGGTGCTGGTGCCCACGGCCCCGGTGCCGGTGGGCGGCGGTCTGATCTACGTGCCGTGCGACTGGGTCACGCCGGCCGAGATCGGCGTGGAGGGGCTCACCAGCATCTACGTGTCCATGGGCATCACGTCGCGCCAGCACCTCGAGGCCGGTCGCCCCGCAGGCGATCCAGCACCGACGGCAGCGACACCGTCTGCGTGAGCAGCGCCGCCAGGCTTTTCGCACAGCGCTCGGGCGCCTGCGCGAACGGCACCCACGCAAAGCCATCCATCTCGGGTCTCGTCCGGCCGCGGGCATCCTGGAACGACACCGAGCAGGCGCAGCGGCCGGTGTCGATGCGCGGAACCAGCACGGCGAACAAATGCAGGTCCTTGCCTCGGCGGTAGGCAAACCGCCCGATGTCCAGCAGGTCCTCGGGCGCGAAGCTCAGGCCGGTTTCCTCGCGGGTCTCGCGGACGGCGGTCTGGTGCTCGCTTTCACCAGCTTCGGCGCAGCCCTTCGGAATGTCCCAGTGCGCGGTGCCGGTGGCATGGCCCAGCAGCAGCTCGCCTTGTTCGTCCATCACGAGGATGCCGCAACTCAGCACCGTCGCCGCCACGTGCTCGCTCCGGATCCGGGCGCCGTGCAGACCGCTCAGTGGGCCTTGCTCTTGGGCTTCTCGACAACTCCCGGCGCATGGAAGGCGACCTGCGCCGGTTGCAGATCGCCTTCGAGCGGGGCAAGCAGTTCCTTGCGCATCATCACGGCCACCGTCGCGGCGTTGACCTTCGCGTTCGGGTGGGAACTCGCCTCGATCATCGCGCGGTAGATCGAGCTGGGCAGCAGCATCGCGAGTTCGAGGCTCAGTTCGTTGGCGCGGTCGAAATCCTCGATCGCGGAGGTCTTGTCCAGCGTGCCGGCGAGAACGAGGTACTGGGCGACCTTCTCGGCGAGGTCGAGTTTCTCGCGTGCGGGCATGTCTTTCATTGCAGCTCCTTGGGAACAGGCGGCACAGGGTACAGCAGAGCACGATGCCCTACAGCGCGCGCCCCGATGCGTTGCAACCTGACTGCGCCCGAAGCGGCCTGTAAGGCCTTACACCTTGCCGCGCCCGCCTCAGCCGGCATCATCGCCGTGCGAACGTTCTAGCGTCTCGCGATCGGGCACGAGCGCTGCAACTTCCGGTTCGACGACCGAAGACGCCCTGTCGATTCCAAGGAACAACAACCACATGCTCGCCCGCTCGAAGTTGCGTGTCGACCTGCTCGCGATCGTGTCGCTGTGCTGCATGGGCGCGAGCCGCGCCGACGAGGCCGGCATCCGCCGCTTGACGGACATGAGCCTCGAAGACCTCGGCAAGATCGAGGTCACGTCCGTGTCCAAGCGGGCGCAGCCGCTGGCCAATGCGGCCGCATCGGTGTTCGTGATCACGGCCGACGACATCCGACGCTCGGGCGTGACGAGCCTGCCGGAGGCGCTGCGCCTCGCTCCCAATCTGCAGGTGTCGCGCGAAAGTGCCAGCGGCTACGTCATCGCCGCGCGCGGCTTCAACGCCCCCAACTCCAACAAGCTGCTGGTGCTGATCGACGGCCGATCGGTCTACACGCCGCTGTTCTCGGGCGTGTTCTGGGAGGTGCAGGACGTGATGCTCGAAGACGTCCTGCGCATCGAAGTGATCAGCGGCCCCGGCAGCACGCTGTGGGGCGTGAATGCCGTCAACGGCGTCATCAACGTGATCACGCATTCGGCGAGCCAGACACAAGGACAGCTGCTCGCCGCCGGCGCAGGCGATCGCGAAGCGGAAATCTCAGTGCGCCACGGTGCGCCGGCCGGCGACGATGGCCACTACCGGGTCTACGCGAAACACGTCGACCGCAGGCACACGGACATGCCCGACGGAACGCCGCGTGGCGATGCCTGGCACAAGAGCCAGGTCGGTTTCAGGGCCGACTGGCGCCGTACCGGCGACGAGTTCACCGCGCAGGGCAACTTGTACGACGGATCGATCGGCCAGCCCGAACCCGGCACGTTCTTCACCGGCGTGCCGCTCGCGCTGGAAGACATCTCCGTCTCGGGCGTGAATCTGCTGGCGCGCTGGACCCGTCCGCTCGCCGGCGGCGACAGCGTCAGCGTGCAGGCCTACTACGACCGGACCGAACGGATCATTCCACCCACGCTGGCCGAAGAGCTCGACATCGTCGACCTGCAGTTTCAGCACGCTTGGCGACCGACGCCTGCCCATGCCGTGAATTGGGGCATGGCGTACCGCTACAGCGCCGACCGTGTGAAGAACAGCGAGTTCATCGCCTTCTTGCCGGCCCGCGTGAATCGGCGCTGGGTGAGCCTGTTCGCACAGGACGAGGTGGCACTGAACCCCGCGCTGCGCCTGACCTTCGGCGCGAGAATCGATCGCAACGACTACACCGGCACCGAAGTCCTGCCGAATGCACGGCTTGCCTGGCAGATGGCGCCGGATCAGTTCCTGTGGTCGGCCCTCTCCCGCACGGTGCGTGCGCCGTCGCGGCTCGATCGCGATGTCTACTCGCCCGGCGAACCGCCCTTCGTACTCGGCGGCGGACCGACCGTGCGTTCGGAGATCGCCAATGTGTTCGAAGTGGGATACCGCGGACGGCCGACCTCGGGTCTCTCGTACTCTGTGACGGCTTTCCACGCCGACTACGACCGCCTGCGCACCCTGGAATTCGCACCGCCCGGCAGCGGCGCGGTGGTGGCCTACGAGAACCGGATGGAGGGCAAGACGAGCGGCATCGAGATATGGGGCACCTACGCCGCGTCCGACACCTTGCGGCTGAGCGCCGGCTACACGCTGCTCGACAAGGACCTGCAACTCAAGCCCGGCAGCGCCGATCTGGATGCGGCGCTCGCCAGTGAGGGAAGCGACCCCCGGCACCGCTGGACGCTGCGTGCCTTGCTGGACCTCCCCGGCAACGGCGAACTCGACGCGACGGCACGCCACGTGTCGGCGCTGTCGAACCCGGCCGTCCAGTCGTACACGGCGCTCGACCTTCGTTATGCCTGGCGGCCCCACCCTGCCCTGGAGCTGTCGGTCAGCGGGAGGAACCTGCTGGGCGGACACACCGAGTACGAGTTCATCCCGCCGTTTCGCAGCGAGTTCGAGCCGAGCGTGTTCTTCAAGGTCGTCGGCCGGTTCTGATCATTCAGCGAAAAGGCCGCCCGAGGGCGGCCTTTGCGTGCCGAACCCGCAGGTTCAGGGCTTCGGATAGTCGGACACGATCTTCCAGCGCTGGTCCTGCAGCTGCGACAGGCGCGACAGGTCGCTGCCCCAGTGCTTCTTCGGGCCGAAGGTCGCCGGGGGCGCGCCGAACATGTCGGTCGGGATCGTCATCGTCTCCATCGCCTTGATGAAGCTGTCGGTCGTCAGGTTGGGCCCGGCCTTCTGCGCGGCCTTGATGAAGTTGTCGAGGAAGGTGTAGCCGTAGACTGAGAAGACGGTCGGGTCCTCGTTGAACTTCGTCTTGTACTTGTTGGCCCAGAAGCGCAGCGGCTGGGAGGCCTCGTCGAGGTAGGGATGCTGCGCGGTGTGGGCGGCGTACAGCCCATCCATCGCCTTGCCGCCGAGCTTGTGGATCAGGTCGGTGTAGGCGGCGCTCGTGCCGACGAAGGTCGGGTTGAAGCCGGTCTTGCGCGCGGTGCCGATCGTTCCGATCGTCTCGCGGATGATCGTGCCGAGCACCACCATGTCACAGCCGGCGGCGTTCATGCGCGCCACCTGCGACGAGAAGTCGGTCGCGCCGCGCTTGTACGAGGTCTTCTCCACGAGCTCCATGCCGGCGGCCTTCACACCGGCCTCCGCGCCGCGCAGCACCTCGAGGCCGAAGTCGTCGTCCTGGTAGATCGTGCAGACCTTCGTGGCGCCCTTCTCCTTGATCAGGGTGGGCAGGATCACGCGCATCTGGTCGTAGTAGCTCGAGCCGCCGGCGATCTTGAGGCGGTGGAACGGCTCGTACATCTCGCGCGCCGCGGTGATCGGGTAGAAGTTGATCACGTTCTTGGCGAACTGCACCGGCATCGCCGCGTTGTTCGTCGGCGTGCCGATGTGCCCGACCATCGCGAAGATCTTGTCCTGATTGACGAGTTTCTGCGCCGCGAGCACGGCCTTCTTCGGGTCGTAGCCCGAGTCCTCGATCAAGAGCTTGAGCTTGCGGCCGTGGATGGGGCCCTGCTCGTTCAATTCGTCCACGCGCAGCAGCATGCCGAAGCGGATCTGCTTGCCGAAGCCGGCGATCGGTCCGGACAGATCCTGGATCGTGCCGATCACGATTTCGTCCTTGGTCACACCCTGCGCCTTTTGCGCGTGTGCCACGGTCGCGGCGAGCGCGAGCGTGGCAAGGGTCAGAGCAGTCTTCAGTTTCATGACAGGTCTCCTTTGTTTGCCTGCGAAACGCCTCGCGGCGGCCGCGGGCGGCTAGTGATACATCGCTTCGATGCGTTCGGCGTACTTCTTCTCGACGAGCTTTCGCTTGAGCTTCATCGTCGGCGTGAGTTCCTCGTCCTCCGCGGTCAGTTGCGTTTCGAGCAGGAAGAACTTCTTGATCTGCTCGACACGCGCCACGCTCTTGTTGACCCGTTCGATCTCGCTCCAGATGAGGTCCTGGATTTCCTGCGCGCGTGTGAGGCTCGCGTAGTTGGAGAACGGGATGTCGTGCTCCTGCGCATACTTTTCGACGTTCTCCTGGTCCACCATGATGATGGCCGTGAGGTAGGCGCGTCGGTCGCCCACGACGACCGCGTCGGTGATGTACGGCGAGAACTTGAGGTCGTTCTCCAGCTCGCTGGGCGTGATGTTCTTGCCGCCGGCGGTGATGATGATGTCCTTCATCCGGTCGGTGATCTTGAAGTAGCCGTCGGCATCGACGAGTCCCACATCGCCGCTGTGCAGCCAGCCGTTGGCGTCTATCGTTTCCGCGGTCTTCTCGGGCAGGTTCAGGTAGCCCATGAACACGTTGTCGCCTCGCACGAGCAGCTCGCCGGTCGCGGGATCGACCTTGACCTCGTTGAACGGGGCGGCCAGCCCGATCATGCCGGGCCTGATGCGGCCGGCCGGGGTGAACGTGGCGGCGCCGCAGGTCTCGGTCATGCCCCACACCTCGAGCATCGGCACGCCGAGCGCGAGATACCACTTCACGAGATCCGGCGAGATGGGCGCCGCGCCGGTGACCAGAAAGCGTGCACGATGAATGCCGATCAGCTTGCGCACGTTGTTCAGCGTGAGCCAGCGCGCGAGCTGGAACTGCAGCTTCAGCGAGCCGCTCACCGGCCGGCCCGCGAGCGTGAGATCAGCGATGCGCGTGCCCACGCCCAGGGACCAGGCATAGACGATTTGCTGCAAGCGGCTTGCCTCGCGCAACGAAATCGTCACCCCGGAGTAGAACTTCTCCCACACGCGCGGCACGGCGGTGAAGACCGTGGGCGCGATCTCGCGCACGTTCTCCGGCACCGTTTCCGGGTTCTCGACGAAGTTGAGCTTGGACCCGGTGTAGACGCCGAAGTACTCGCCGCCGATTCGCTCCGCGATGTGGCACAGCGGCAGGAAGCACATGCGTTCGTCGTTTTCGTCCTGCGACACGATGGTGTTGTAGCCGCGGATCGTGTGCACGATGCCGGCGTGGCTGTGCATGGCGCCCTTGGGCTTGCCGGTCGTGCCGGAGGTGTAGACGAGGATGGCGAGGTCGTCGGGGCGGCAGGCCTTGACCCGCGCCTCCAGTTCGCCGGGGTGCCGCGCCGCATGTGCGCGACCGGCCTCGCGCAGGGCAGCGAGGCTCATCACCTGTGGATCGTCGAGATCGCGCAGGCCTTCCATGTCGAAGACGACGATTCTGCGCAGCAGCGGCAGCCGGTCGCGCACTTCGAGCGCCTTGTCGAGCTGCTCTTCGTCCTCGACCAACAGCACCGTCGTGCGCGAGTCGTCGCACAGGTAGTGCACCTGCGTGGCGGCGTCGGTCGGGTAGATGCCGTTGGACACGCCGCCGCAGCTGAGCACCGCGAGGTCGGCGAGCACCCATTCGATGACGGTGTGCGACAGGATGGAGGCGCAGTCGCCCTTCTCGAACCCCAGCGCCATCAGGCCGTGGGCGATCTCGCGCACCGCCTCGGCCGTCTGCGGCCAGGTCCAGCTGCGCCACAGGCCGAGGTGCTTCTGTCGCATGAACACGGTGTCGCCGCGCTGGGCGACGGCGTTCCAGAACACGGCGGACATCGTGTCGCCGGGCACGACGACGTCGCTGCGAGGCTGGATGTGGCTCAAGTCCCACAAATTGCTCATGTCACCTCCACGTCTTCTTCTTCTTCCACCGCCGCTCGCCGCGCACGCCGGCTTCCTTCATGCCGAGATAGAACTCCTTGATGTCGTCCTTCTCGCGCAGCTTGGCGCAGGTGTCTTCCATCACGATGCGGCCGTTCTCCAGCACATAGCCGTAGTCGGCGGCGTTCAGCGCCATGTTGGCGTTCTGC
>DATKCI010000312.1:0-6241 GCA_035513255.1 Piscinibacter sp.
CGACCTGGACACTGGCAGCCGGGGGCTGATGCACTGGCGCATGCGGAGCTTCGGCGACGGCGTGCACAGCTCGCAAATCGTCGCCGCCGCGCAGAACGCGAGCGGCGTCGTGTGGGTGCGGCTCGACCGGCTGCAGCCGGCGCGGGCGCTGCCCCATCAGTTGTTGTCGCTCGCGCGCGCGGATCTCGCCATTGATTTTGTCGCTGCAGCGGCCGACCGGCCTTCCCGATGAGCGTGCTCGCGCCCAAGCCGTCGCTGTACGAGCGCTTGCCGGAGATCTACCGGCAGCGCGATGCGGAGGGCACGCCGCCGGGCCAGCTGTACGCGCTGATCAAGGCCATCGCCAGCGTGATGGGCGCACTCGCCGGGCGGATCGGTGCCCAGTACGACGATCTCTTCATCGAGACCTGCGACGATTGGGTGATTCCCTACCTGGCCGACCTGGTCGGCACCTCGCACCTGAAGGGCGATGCGTGGACCTTGCGCGCCGACGTCGCCCGGACGGTTCGGCACCGCCGCCGCAAAGGCACGCTGGGCGCGGTCGAGTCGCAAGTGCACGCACTGTCGCAGTGGGCGGTGCACGCGGTTGAGCTGCGCGAGCGCCTGGCGTGGAACCAGCCGCTCAACCACCTGCGTCCCGACGCCGGCGGGAAATTCCCGTTCCGCTTGGCTCCTCACAACGATATGCGCACCCCGGTACGCGGCGGCACGGCAGCGCTGCGCGCGCCCGCCTGGCTGTCGTTCGTCGGAGGCCCGTTCGACCCCTATGCGCGCACCGCAGACGTGAAGCCGCCGCTCGTGCAGAGCGAACCGCCGATCGCCCGCGCAGCAGTCAACCTGCCGAATCTCGGCGTGTTCGTGTGGCGGCTGGCGGACTTTCAGACCCCGGTGTCGCGGCCCAGCGCGCCGCGCGCTCCGTGGAGCCAGGTAGCGCCCGTGTCCGGCACGGACGCCGCGAAGTTCGCGGTGCGCTTCGAGCTGCATCCGCAAGCCGAGCCGATGGTCCTGTTCAATACCCACCGCTTCCGCGCCGATGCCGAGCCGCCGAACCTCGCCACCGCCGACGGCGTGCCCGGTCCCATGCCTCGCGCGCGCCTGAACAGCGACGTCGCGGTCGGCAGGCCGGCAGCCTACGTGAAGGTTGCACCCTACGAAGGCGGGCGCCCGAAGGATCCCACCGACGACGAGGTCGGCTTGGTGCTTCATGTCCCCAAGGCTACGTTTCCAGACACCTCGTGGAAATTCCGCGGCGCGAATCTTTGCGCCTGGGAGACAAGTCTCAATCCGAAGCTGCGGCCGTTCGAGATCGCCGTCGATCCAGTGCATGGCCGGGTGGTCTTCGGCGTCACCGGCGCGGATGCCGCCGCCCAGGCGCAGCCGCTCGCAGAGCAGTTGTTCGTCTCGACTACCACCGGCTTTTCCGGTGCACACAGGGTAGACGGCAGCGTGGGAGCCCAGCCCGTGCCGCGGTTGCCAGAACGGGTGCCCGACGGCGCCACGCTGATCAAGGTGGACGGCAGCACGACGACGCTCGGCGACGCGCTTACCGGCCTGGCTGACCGGACGAAGCCGCTGATCGTCGAGATCACCAACAGCGACACGCACGTACTGGACGTCGGCGTCGTGCGGCTGCCATTGCTCGCTGCCGAGCCCGACGCGGGATCGGACACAGAAACGAAGAGAAAACGCGTCTACCCGCTGACTATCCGTGCTGCCAGCGGGCAGCGTCCCGTGATTCGTCTCGTGCGGCCCTTGCGGTTGCGGCCGAAGGAGATCACCGATGACCAGGCACAACACGCGCGGCAAAACGTGCGGCTACATGGCTTGTATCTGACGCGCGCCGCCGGATTTCCCGCTGGTCGCGCCTTAATCGAGCAGGCTGTGCTCAACCGCCTCGAAATCGATGGCTGCACGCTCGATCCGGGCGGCGCACGCCTTCTCGACGGCAGCGCGGCCGGCGCGCGCACCCCGTTACGTACCTCGCTGCGGCTCACAGCCGACCGGGGCCTGTCGGGGAGCGAGCTCGACGACTTCAAGCAGACGCCGCAGATCGTCCTGCGGCATACCGTCTGCGGCACGCTGGCGATCGACCGCGCCTACTTGGTCGCTCTGATCGCGTGCATCGTCGACGCCGGCGCCGGCGTCGCGGATCCTGCGCCCGGCCTGGCCATTCGGGCTGCGACCGGCAGCGCCCAAGAGCAATGGGCTGCGCCGATCGCCTTCGATGGCGTCACCGTATTCGGTCGCGCGCGCGTCGAGCGCGCACGCGGCGAAGGCGGCATCTTCGTGCACCGCCTCGAGGTGTACGACAACCAGGACAGCCACACCGGTCCGCTGTTCTCGGTGCGCAGCCAGGCGCACGCCGACGATATCCTCGCCTTGTTCTCCAAGCCTGGCAGCTGCATCAAGGCGAGCTACTTCTCCGGAGACGCGGACCGCCTGCCGCAGCACTTCGCCTGTGTCGTCGGCACCGGGGCAGTGCTGCGCTTCACGGCGGAGATCTTCGGCGCGCCGGGCTACGCGCAGCTCTCGGCGCGCGCCGACCGCCGTATCCGCGAAGAGGGCCCCGACGCCGACGAGATGGGCGCGTTCGGTTTCCTGCGCAACGCGCACAAGTGGAGAAACATCGGCATCCGGCTGCGCGAATTCATGCCCGCAGGCATGCGGGCGCTGCTGATCCCGGTGACATAACGGCACCAGATCCGATCGAGGAACGACCATGAACGGCGACTTCTCATTCGTTGCATTCGAGGCGGAGCGCAACTACACCTCCGTGCGCCATCAGCAGGGAAGGGTCCTGCTCGACCGCGACTGGAACGACGCGCAGGCGATCGAGCAGCACTGGCGCACCTCGGTAGCCACGGACGCCTTCGGGCTGGGCGTGCTCGCAGTGCCGGCCGCCTCGGCCGAGGCTTTCAAGGTGCTCGAAGCCAGGCTCGAGTCCGGCGTAGTGCGTATCGACCTCGCGGCCGGCCGCGCATGGGCGAGCGGCATGCCACTGAGCCTCGCAAGGGAGACGACCTTCTCCGCCACCTACGTCGCGCCGCCGCTCGCGCCGGCGGTCGACCCTGGCAGCATCGCCGCCGGCGTGCGCGACGCCGTGCTGCTCGAAGTGTTCGAGGACACGGTCAGCGGCTTCCAGGATCCGGCAGCACAGCTGATCGAACCGGCCCTCGGCGGGCCGGACACGACTCAGCGCGTGCAAGCCTTCGCCACCGTCAAGCTGGTGCGGCTGGGCGCCAACGAGGACTGCAGCAAGGTGGCCGGGCTGATCGACGATCCTGCCGCGAAGGGCAAGCTCAGCGTGACCCCCTCGCCCGTGCTCGTCATCACGAGCGATTGTCCGCTCGAGGCCGGTGGCGGATACACCGGGCTGGAACACTTCCTGTACCGGATCGAGGTGGCTGAGCCGGCGGCGGGCAAGGCGCGCTTCAAGTGGTCGCAGTTCAACGGCGGGCTGGTGGGTCGCGGCATGGTCGACGCCGGCGGCGGTTGGCTGACCATCACCGGCAATGACCAGGCGATCGGCACCTGCGGGATTGACGAGTTCTATCTCGAGGCCCTGCGTTTCAATGAAGCGCTGGGCGTCTGGACGATCGAATTTACCGCAACGGCGAAGCGGGAGACCGACGGCAGGCTGTCGCTGTCGGACATCAGCGGCACCTGGCCCGCCGCCGGCGACGGCAGCGCGTTCTTCCGGCTGTGGAACGGCATCGAGCAGATCTCACAGTACGCCGCGGGCACGCCGACGGATTTCGTCGACGGGCTGCAGCTCGCGTTCGATGCGCCGGCACCGGGAAACACCAACTATCGCCCTGGCGACTACTGGACCTTCCCGGTCCGCGCGAGCGGTGCGGCTTTCGAGCCGCCGGTGTGGCCGCTGAACGAGCCGCCCGCCGGCGTCGTCTACCGCCGCGTCGCCCTCGGCGTCGTGCGCTGGCAGGCGGGCAATGCAGCGACCTGGGCAAGAGGTGAGATCGATGATTGCCGCCGCATCTTCCGCCCGCTCACCAACCAAAAGATCTGCTGCGCCTTCAACGTCGGCGACGGCAGGACGAGCTTCGGCGACTTCAATTCCATCGAGCTCGCCCTGCGCCACTTGCCCGCCGCGGGCGGCGAGATCTGCCTGCTGCCCGGCCTGCACACCACGAACACCCTGATCGCGGGCCGCGCGAACGTGGTGATCCGCGGCTGCGGCGCGCAGACGCGCGTGCTGCCGCGCGAGGCGACGCTCGCCGAGCCGATCTTCACCGTGCGCGACTCTGCCCGCGTCGAGATCGACCACATGGATCTCGTCACCGTCGGCGGCACCGCGATCCAGATCGAGGGCAGCCGCCCCGGCGGCTGCGACCAGGTCTCGATCACCCGCCACCGCATCCTTGCCTGCACCCACGCAGTGTCCGCGCGCAACGCTTCGCACCTCGCGATCGCGCATAACCGTATCCGCATGATCGACAAGGCCGAAGGCCGGGCCGCGATCGACGTCGCCGCTGACGACGTGCTGATCGAGCGCAACGACATCGCGCTGGTGCCTGCCGAGCACACGCCGCCGGTCGATCCGGAGGATCCGATCGATCCGGTGGATCCTTGCGCCGAGCTCGAGCGGGTCTACCTCAAGCCGCTGGTGTTCGCCGCCTATCTGGACAAGCTCTGGCTGCTCCCCCTGCCGTTGTGGCTGCTGCTCACTCTAGCCAAGCCCTACCGCGCGCTCGGCGGGATTCATGTGCGCGGCGGCTCGGAACGGGTGCGCATCCTGGAGAACCAGGTCGCCGGCGGCGCCGGCAACGGCGTCACGCTGGGGAGCGCGCCCATCGTGGTGCCGCCGCCTGCGCCACCGGTGACGGAGTTCAGGTTCGAGAAAGGCACGATCAACGGCCAAGTGATCGGGCCGGGCGGCATGCCGCTTCCCGGAGTGCAGATCACCATGACCCGCACCGCCGACGGCGCGCAGCACACGATGACCTCCGACTCTCCCGGGGGAAAGTTCGTTACCGGCGTGGACCCGGGCACCTACCGCTTCAGCGAAGGCGCCGTGGGGTTCGAAGTCGACCGGATCGACGTGCGCCGCGTCGACGGCACGCCGGTCTACGAGGTGTCGGTCAGGCTGAAGGCCAGCGCCCCGCCACCGGAGAACGCCGACGCAGGCTTCCTTTACGACATCGCCATTGAGCGCAATCACATCGCCGCGATGGGCCTGTGCGGCATAGGCGTGCCGGCGATCGCAGCGCAGCGGCGCGAAACCGCCCTGCAGCGTGCACACCGCCTGCTCGGCTCCCCGGTGATCGGCCTCTCCATCCGCGACAACCGCATCCTGCGCAATTTGCGCAATCCTTTCGACAACCCGCTGCGGGCGCTCGCGGCGACGCGCGGCCTCGGCGGCATCTCGCTTGGGCTCGCCGACGACGTCGAAGTCACCGGCAATCGCATCGAGGGCAATGGGCTTGACGGCGCCGAGCCGGTGTGCGGCGTCTTCATCGAGTACGGCGAGTCCATCGAGGTCGCACGCAATGTCTTGCTCGACAACGGCGCCGCGCCGCAGGCGGCGAGCGCCGTCATCCGGGACGGCCAGCGCGGCGGCATCGTGCTCGGCTTGGCGGCCAACTTCGGGTTGTTCGCGGCCTTGCGCGGCCGGCTCGGCGACAGCGGCGCATCGTCGAGCGCCGCGCGCATCCTCGCCAACCACGTCGAGCAGCCAGTGGGCTGCGCGCTGCTCGCACGCGCCTTCGGGCCGGTGATGATCAACGACAACGTGCTGGCCAGCGACCGCTCATCGGTCGGCGGACTGGACGCCATCGCTGGAGCCGTGCTGGTCGTGAACCTGGCAGGGGTCCAAGCGAGAGGCCCGGGCGTGCAGATCAAAGCGGCGAGCAGCACGACGCAACCGGTGGCAAACCTCGCTGTTGCCGCGGCGCGTGCCCCGGCGATGGCCGCTGCGCCCCTCCGCGCGCCGTTGCTCCCCTTCGGCGCGGTTCTGTTCAACGACAACCAGGTGCGCGCCGGCGCCGCTCACACCTCGCCGCTCGCGCAGCTGCTCGTCGGCTACGACGACGTCGGCTTCGACGCGAACCAGTGCTACACGGACCAGGCAGGAAACGTGTTCGCCAATGCTCTGGTCCTTGGCACGAGCCTGCGCGCCACCGGGAACCGGTTGCGAGAGCGCTCTCCGCTCACCGCCATGTCGCTGCTCACGATCTCCTCGCGCGCCAACAACACCTCGTTCAACCAGGGCGACCACTGCATC
>DATKCI010000313.1:0-8864 GCA_035513255.1 Piscinibacter sp.
GCAGCTGATCGGCGACGTGCTGACCGAAGTGCCCAACCGCCTGACGCTGGAGGGCCACACCGACGCGGCGCCTTTCGTCGGCGGCCAGCGCGGCTACAGCAACTGGGAGCTGTCGTCCGACCGCGCCAATGCGTCGCGCCGCGAGCTGATCGCCGGCGGCCTGCCGGGCGAGCGCGTGCTGCGTGTGCAGGGGCTCGCGTCGAGTTCACTGCTCGACCGCAATGATCCGCTGAATCCGGCCAACCGCCGCATCAGCATCATCGTGATGAACCGCGACGCCGAAGACCGCTTCTTCGGCCTGCCGGCCGAGACCGAGGAATTGTCCGAGGAAGCCCTCGCAATCGATCTCGCCCGACCCTCAATTTCCCTTCCCATCACCCGATAAGCCGAAGGCGCCAGACACAAAGGCCGCCATCACGAGGACCGCCATGAGCACGCCCACCGACATGAAATTCCTGATCGTCGACGACTTCTCGACCATGCGCCGCATCGTGCGCGGGCTGCTCAAGGAGATCGGCTACAACAACGCCGAGGAAGCCGAAGACGGCGCCGTCGCGCTGAACATGCTGAAGAACGCGAAGTTCGACTTCGTCGTCAGCGACATCAACATGCCGAACATGAACGGCTTCGAGCTGCTTGGGGCCATCAAGAAGGACGAGGGCCTCAAGCACCTGCCAGTGCTGATGGTGACGGCCGAAGCCCGCAAGGAAGACATCGTGCGCGCCGCCCAGGACGGCGCCGCCGGCTACATCGTCAAGCCCTTCACGAAAGCGACGCTCGAAGAGAAGGTGCAGAAGATCATGCAAAAAGTGATGGCCGCGGCCTGAAGGAGCACGACATGAAAATGGAAGACTCCACCACGCTCGCTCCGCCGGCGCCGGTCGGCGCATCGCCCGAGGTCTACGAGCAGATCGGCCACCTGACCCGCTTGCTTCACGACACGCTCGAACAGCTGGGCGTGATGCCCCACCTGCAGATCGCCGCCGACAACCTGCCCGACGCGCGCAGCCGCTTGAACTACGTCGCCAAGAAGACCGGCGACGCGGCGGAGAAGGTGCTGAACTCGGTGGACCAGGCCAAAGCCGAACACGAGAAGATCGCGCGCGAAACGCGTGCCATCGCGCAGGCGATCATCGCCGACCCGGTGAAGGCAGTGGCCTCAGGCTCGGTGATGAACTTCGTCGGCGACGTGGAAGCGTCCACGGCGCGCATCGACCAGCACCTGACCGACATCATGATGGCGCAGGACTTCCACGATCTGACCGGCCAGGTGGTGGCGAAGGTCGTGAAGCTGGCCGGCGACCTGGAAGACAGCCTGGTGAAGCTGCTGATCCAGGTGGCGCCGCCCGACCAGATGCAAAAACACACGCCGGATCCGGACACGCTTCACGGGCCGGTGGTGGATCCGGGCAAGCGCACGGACGTGGTGGCGAATCAAGGGGAAGTGGACGACTTGCTGGCGAGTCTGGGGTTCTGAGCGGGGCCGTCTTTGTTCACACCTCGGCCTGCTCCCTCTCCCTCTGGGAGAGGGTTGGGGTGAGGGCCGCGGCGGGGGCGAACATCAGCTGTTGATCCACCGCCCCGCCCTCACCCTACCCTCTCCCAGAGGGAGAGGGGAAATGCAGGCACTGCACCAGTGGACCCCGGCTTTCGCCGGGGTGACGCACTACAGCACAAGCTCAAACGTGCATGTTCATGATGTCCGAATACGCCTGCACCAGCCGGTTGCGCACCTGCAAGGTCGCCTGAAACCCGATCTGCGCCTTCTGCATCGCGACCATCGTCTCTTCGATCGACACCGTCGGATTGTCCAGCTGCACTTCCCGCTGCATTGACACAGCCTGATGCTGCGAGGCGCTCACCGACTGCAGCGCCTGCGTCAGCGCCTGCGAAAACCCCGCTCCCTCGACCGGCTTGGCCTTGCCGACCGGCATGCCGTTCGTGTCCAGCCCGGCACGGGCCACGGCCTGGGCGAAGTCGAAGGGTTTGAGGGTGACGTTCATCGGGGGCTTCTTCGGATGTGCAGATCCTATCGGCCACCCATCGCGACGATGGTGTGAACTGGGCCGGGTTTGGCGGGCTGTTCACCGCTTCTTACACCCTGCGCTTCCGAATAATCGTGCTCGGCGGGGCCCTCTTTCGCGGGCCCCTTGGGTCGGCTTGCCGGTCCGCGCAGGGACAACAAACACGATGGACAACTCGATTGCACTGAAGAACCCGAACGCCGTCGCGGAAGCCGGTGGATTCGGGGCGCGGCTCGCGGCGCTGCCGCCGAAGAGCCGCGTGGCCCTCGGCGTGGGGCTGGCCGCGCTGATCGGCGTGGTGCTCGCGATGACGGTGTGGAGCGGCCAGGGCGACTACAAGGTCCTGTACGCGAACCTCTCCGACAAGGACGGCGGCGCGATCATCGCGCAGCTGTCGCAGATGAACGTGCCGTACCGCCATGCCGACGGCGGCGCGGCGATCCTGGTGCCGGCGTCCAAGGTGCACGACGCGCGGCTGCGGCTCGCGTCGGCCGGCCTGCCCAAGGGCTCGGTGGTCGGCTTCGAGCTGATGGACGGCGCGCGCTTCGGCCAGACGCAGTTCCAGGAGCGCCTGACCTTCCAGCGCGGCCTCGAAGGCGAGCTCACCCGATCGATCACCGCCATGGCCGCCGTTCAGGCCGCGCGGGTGCACCTCGCGCTGCCCAACCAGAACGGCTTCTTCCGCGAGCAGCAGAAACCCAGCGCCTCGGTGCTGCTGACGCTGCACGCCGGCCGCACGCTGGACCGCGCACAGATCGCCGGCATCGTGCACCTCGTCTCCAGCAGCGTGCCGGAGATGAACCCGAAGGCGGTCAGCGTGCTCGACCAGACCGGCGCCCTGCTCTCCGGCCCCGGAGAAAGCACCCACGGCACCGGGCTGGACGCGCAGCAGCTGCAGTACGTGAACCAGATCGAATCTGGCTATGCGAAGCGCATCTTCGCGCTGCTGGAGCCGGTGGTCGGGCGCGAGAACCTGCGCGCGACGGTGACGGCCGACGTCGACTTCTCGCAAAGCGAAGCCACGTCGGAGGAGTTCCGGCCCAACCAGGGCGCGAACGCCAACACGACGATCCGCAGCCAGCAGACCACCGAACAATCCGGCGGCGCGCCGCTGCAGGCGAGCGGCATTCCCGGCGCCGCATCGAACCAGCCGCCGGTGCCGGCGACCGCCCCGCTGACCGGCGCCGCCCGGCCGTTGCAGACCGCGCAGACCGGCGGCAACGTCGGCGGCAACAGCCGCCGCGACGCGGTGACCAACTACGAGGTCGACAAGACCGTGCGCGTCACGCGCAACGCCACCGGCACCGTCAAGCGCCTGAACGCCGCCGTCGTCGTGAACAACCGCAGCGTCACCGACGCCAAGGGCAAGACCACGCAGGTGCCGCTGGCGGCCGACGAGATGGAGAAGCTGACCGCGCTGGTGCAGGAGAGCGTCGGTTTCAACAAGGAACGCGGCGACTCGGTGAAGGTCATCAACGCGCCGTTCAAGACCGAGCCCGTGGTCCACGACGAACTGCCGTGGTGGAAGCAGCCCGACGTGATCGACATGCTGCGCGCCGGTGCCGTGCCCGCCGCGCTTGGCCTCGTCGCGCTGATCGTCTTCTTCGGTTTGATCCGCCCGGCCCTGAAGGCGCTGCTCGCGCAGCCCGCCCCGGTGCCCGGCGCGAACCTGAGCGTCGTCTCCGACGACGTCCTGTTGCCGACGCCGCCGCGTGCGCTCGAAGCCCCGAAGGCGAGCGAACAGCTGGTCGGCGCGCGCATGCTGGCGAAGGAAAACCCCGCCGCAGTCGCGAGCATCGTGCGTGGCTGGGTCAGTGGTGAGTCCACAACATGAGCCTCGATGACCAGGGCGTCGAAGACGCGGCCATTCTGCTGATGTCGCTCGGCGAGGAAGAAGCGGCCGAGGTGTTCAAGCACCTCGCCCCGAAGGAAGTGCAGCGCCTGGGCGAGACGATTGCCAGGACGAAGGCGGTGTCGCGCGAGCGGCTGGACAGCGTGTTGGAGAAGTTCACTGTGCTGGCCGGCGACCAGAGCCTGCTCGTTGCCGACACCGACGAGTACGTGAAGGCCGTGCTGCGCAAGGCGCTCGGCGACGACAAGGCCAACCTGCTGATCGACCGCATCCTGCAAGGCAGCGACATCAGCGGCATCGAAAGCCTGAAGTGGATGGACGCGACGTCGGTGGCCGAGCTGCTGCGCAACGAACACCCACAGATCGTCGCCGCCATCCTCGTGCACCTGGATCACGACCAGGCATCGTCGGTGCTGAAGGTGTTCCCCGAGCGGCAGCGCAACGAGGTGCTCGTTCGCATCGCCACGCTGGACGGCATCCAGCCGTCGGCGCTGAAGGACCTGAACGAGGTGATGGGCAAGGTGCTCGCCGGCGGCGACAAGCTGCGCAAGGCGACGCTCGGCGGCGTGAAGCCGGCGGCCGAGATCATCAACCTGATGGGCGCGAGCATCGAAACCGCCGTGCTCGACTACATCCGCGAGGCCGACAACGAGCTTGCCCAGAAGATCATGGACAACATGTTCACCTTCGACGACCTGGAGAAAGTCGACGACAAGGGCATCCAGGCGCTCTTGAAGGAAGTGCAGTCCGAATCGCTGGTCATCGCGCTGAAGGGCGCAACGCCCGAGATGCGCGAGAAGGTGTTCAAGAACATGTCCACGCGCGCGGCCGAGACGCTGCGCGAAGACCTGGAGTCGCGCGGCCCGGTGCGTGTGTCCGAGGTCGAGTCGGAGCAGAAGGAAATGCTGAAGATCGTCCGCCGCCTGGCGGACGAAGGCCAGATCGTGCTGGGTGGCGGCGGCGACGATGAGTACCTATGAGCGCGGTGCCGGGCCGTCCCAAGGCGCGCTCCGCCCCCTCGGGGGGCAGGAGCGAAGCGACGTGGGGGCTCCATGACTAAAAAACCGGCGGTGAAGAACGTGCCGCCGCCGGAGGGAGGCAAGACCCCTTCGCCGTACGCACGCTTCATCCCGCGCGAGGAACTCGGCGCGTTCGCGAGCTGGGATCCCGGCTCGCTGTCGGGGGGCGGCGTCGATCGCCGCCAGGGCGTGCGCCGGGCGGAGCCGCCCGCGCCGGAGCCGCCGCCGGCACCGGACCTCGGCGAACAGCTTCATGCCGCGCGCCAGAGCGGCTACCAGGACGGCTACCGCGACGGCCTGGCGGCGCTGGAGGGCTTCAAGCTCAGCTTTGCCTCGCAGATGACCGCGCAGATCGGCCAGCTGACACAGTCCTACGGGCAGGAACTCGACGCGCTGCAGCAGGACATGGCGCGCGCGCTGGCGGTGTCTGCCACGCACCTCGCGCGCCAGATCGTGCGCAGCGAGCTCGCCGCGCGGCCGGAACTCGTCGCCGTCGTCGCGCAGGAGGCGCTCGACACGCTGCTGATGAGCGCCCGCCAGATCAGCGTGCGCGTGCATCCGGACGACCATCCGCTGGTGGCGCAAGGCGCCGCCGAGGCGCTGTCCAGCCGCGGCGCCCGGCTGCTGGGCGACGCCTCGATCGCCCGCGGCGGCTGCCTGGTCGAATCCGACATCGGCGTCATCGACGCGAGCGTCGCCGCCCGCTGGAAACGCGCCGTCGCCTCGCTCGGATGCGAGGAGGCGTGGACGCAGCAAGATCCCCGTAGCCCGGATGAAATCCGGGGAACCGAGGCGCCTCGATGATCACGTCCCCCATCGAGACGCACGCGCTCGCCACCGCCGAGAAGTGGCATCGCTACCTCGCGGACATGCAACGTTTCTCCGCTGATCCGGCGCCGCTGGAAACGCAGGGGCTGCTGGTCCGCGTGGCCGGACTCGTTCTCGAGGCCGCCGGCGTGCGCGTGCCGGTCGGTTCGGTCTGCGAGGTGCGCCAGCCGGGGCAGCCGGCCGTGCTGGCCGAAGTGGTCGGCTTCAACGGCGACCGCGCCTACCTGATGCCCACCGGCGACGTGCACGGCCTGGCCAGCGGCGCGCGCGTGGTGCCCAAGCAGGCCCCGGTCGTGCCGATGCGCCTGGGCGTGCAGCAGCACCCGTGGCGCCGCAGCGAAGACCGCACCCTGCACCTGCCGGTCGGTGATGGGCTGCTGGGCCGCGTCGTCGATTCGACCGGCCAGCCGATCGACCGCAAGGGGCCGATCGAGCAGGTTCACAACGAACCGCTGATCCGCCGCCCGATCAACGCGATGGACCGCGACCCGGTGCGCCGCCCGCTGGACACCGGCGTGCGCGCGATCAACGCGATGCTCACCGTCGGCCGCGGCCAACGCATCGGCCTGTTCGCCGGCACCGGCGTCGGCAAGTCGGTGCTGCTGGGCATGATGGCGCGCTACACCGAGGCCGACGTGATCGTCGTCGGGCTGATCGGCGAGCGCGGCCGCGAAGTGAAGGAATTCATCGAGGACATCCTCGGCGAGGAAGGCATCCGCCGCTCGGTCGTCGTCGCCGCGCCGGCCGACGCGCCGCCGCTCACCCGCATGCAAGGCGCCAACTACGCGACCGCGATCGCCGAGCATTTCCGCGATCGCGGACAACATGTGCTGCTGCTGATGGACTCGCTGACGCGCTACGCGATGGCGCAGCGCGAGATCGCGCTTGCGATCGGCGAGCCGCCGGCGACCAAGGGCTATCCGCCGAGCTGCTTCGCGAAGCTGCCGCAGCTCGTCGAGCGCAGCGGCAACGGCCTCGCCGGTGGCGGCTCGATCACGGCGTTCTACACGGTGCTGTCCGAAGGCGACGACCAGCAGGACCCGATTGCCGACGCGGCACGCGGCATCCTCGACGGCCACATCGTGTTGTCGCGCGAGCTGGCCGAAGCCGGCCACTACCCGGCGATCGACGTCGAGAAGTCGGTGTCGCGTGTGATGACCAACGTGGCCGCCAGCGCCCACGTCGATGCGGCGCGGCGCTTCCGCCAGCTGCATGCCCGCCACACGAAGGCGCGCGACCTGATCCAGCTCGGCGCCTATGTGCCCGGCCATGACCCCGAACTCGACACCGCCGTGCGCCTGCACCCCGCCATGGCCGATCTGCTGCAGCAAGACATGCACCAGCGCGCCTCGCTCTCCGCCAGCGTGCAGCAGTTGCGCGCCGTCGTCACCGGTTGAACCCAGAAGGAACACGCCCATGAACCCGTTGCAACCCCTGATGGCCCTGCTCGCACAAACCGAACGCGAACGCGACGAGGCGTGGACGCAGGCCCAACAGGCCGCCCAGGCGCATCAAACTGCCGACGGCCAGGCCGAGCAGCTGCTGATCTACCGGCGCGAGTACGAGCAGCGCTGGAGCGCGCAGTTCAGGACCGAGGGCCGCATGGAGCTGGTGCACTGCTACCAGGGGTTCATGGATCGCCTGACGCTGGCGGTCGAACAGCAGCAGCGCGTCGCCGAACACGCCGCCGTGCAGGTCGAACGCGCGCGTGTTGCCTTGTGCGAACACGAGGTCCGCGTGGCCTCGGTGCGCAAGCTGATCGAACGCCGCCGCCAGGAGCTGCGCCTGTCGGCCGACCGCATCGAGCAGAAGCAGACCGACGAATTCGGCTCGCGCATGGCTTGGGCCACGCCGACGCTGTCGCCGGGCCTGGGTCTGCCGCGCGCCGCTTGAAGAGAACACCGCCATGCAAGTAACCCACAGCGCATCGATCGCTCCTCCGCCTTCGTCCGCAGCCGCCGGCCCAACCAAGGGCAGCGCAGGCGGCGCCAGCCCGTTCGCCAAGCTGTTGTCGGCGCAGAAGACACCGGCACCCTCGAAAGAGAAGCAGGCCGACACCGCTTCCCGCGACGACGCCGATGCGGCCCAGTCCGAAGAGACCTCTGCGACGCCGAACTCGGCGCAGACCCAGGCGGAGCAGGCGATCGACCCGGCCCGCCGAGTCCACGGCGAACCCGCAGAGCCGACGGCGACCCATGCACTCGCTGCGCTCGACCGGGTGGACGGCCTGGGCGACCCCGCGCACGACGACGGCGAAGCGCCGGCCATCGACGTGCAGGCCGTCGCAGCCGGTGCATCGCGCCTGCGCGCCGCGTCGGGCGACGCGGCCGCCTCCAGGGCACGCGCCGAAACGATGTCCGACGCGACGACCGTCGCTGCCGAAGCCACCCAGATCGAGCAGCAGTTGGCGGTGGACCAGCACGCACAGCAGATCACCGAAGACCCGCGCCACGTCGAGCTGCGCTCGGATGCTGCCAAGTTCGTCGAGTCGTCGCCGTTCACGCCGACTGCCGCCGTGCAGCCCGCGGCCCGCGGCGACGCCGCCGGCCCGAGCGCCGCGGTGTCCGTCGCACTGCCCACGCCGGCCACGTCGCCCGAGTTCCGCGAGGCGCTGGGCGTTCAGGTGAGCGTGCTCGCACGCGACGGCGTACAACAGGCTCGACTGCACCTGAACCCGGCCGACATGGGCCCGATCTCGGTGCAGATCGCGCTCGACGGCACCCAAGCGCAGGTGAACTTCGGCGCCGACTCCCCCGCGACCCGTCAGATCATCGAATCCGGCCTGCCCGAACTCGCGGCCGCGCTGCGCGACGCCGGATTCACGCTGACCGGCGGCGGCGTGTCGCAGCACGCGCGCGAAAACGCGCAAGAAGGCGACGCAGGGTCCGGCGACCGCGCCGGCTCGCGCGGCAACGGCAACGGCAACGGCGACGACGCATCGGCCGCGCCCGATGCGCGGCGCGGCAACGTCCGCGTCCCGCTCGGCGCCGTCGACCTGTACGCCTGAGAGGCTGAGAGTCTTTCGATCATGCCCGCTCATCACGCCAGAAGGCGCCCGCTCGTCGTTGCAAATGCTCGCCATAGCCCGAGCTATGGCTGTGCTTTGCGCCTAGATCGGCCACCTTCTGGCGCGCTGCTCGG
>DATKCI010000314.1:0-10544 GCA_035513255.1 Piscinibacter sp.
TTCGCGTCAGGCCCCCAAGGGCCACGCAGGGGCCCCTTCGTGGCCCTTGGGGGCCTGACGCGAAGCGGCAGGTTTGGGGGCGCTCTCAAGGAAACGCCGGGCCGCCCCAAGTTTCCTTGACCCCCTCGGGGGGCCTGACGCGAAGCGACAGGTTTGGGGGCGCTCAGAAGGCGAAATCACCCCGCCGCGATGCGCTGAAACAGCTGCCCGGGCAGCCGTGCGACGCGGCCTTCCAGCTCGAGTTCCAGCAAGCGAGTGTTCAGCGCTGAGGCCGACCAGCCGGTGCGTGCTACCAGCGCTTCGAGCGAGACCGGCTCGTAGCCCAGGGCATCGAGCAGCGGCTCGGGGCGGTCGCTCGCTTCGGCCGGGGGAGAGGCGGGCGCGGCGGCGCCGGGCTGCAACTCTTCGAGGATGTCCTGGGCACTTTCGACCAGCTTGGCCCCCTGACTGATCAGGGCGTGGCAGCCGCGTGACTGCGGCGAGTGGATGGACCCGGGGACCGCGAACACGTCGCGGCCGGCTTCGGTCGCCAGGCGCGCTGTGATCAGCGATCCCGATTGAAGGGTGGCCTCGACCACCAGCGTGCCGCGGGCCAGTCCGGCGATGATGCGGTTGCGCGGCGGGAAGTTCTCCGGAAGCGGCGGCGTGCCGAGCGGGTACTCGCTCACCAGCAGGCCTTGTTGGGCGATCCGGCGCGCGAGATCGAGGTGACGTTTCGGGTAGACGCGGTCCAGCCCGGTGCCGATGACCGCAACGGTGCTGCCGGGTCCTTGCAGTGCGCCGTCATGCGCCGCGCCGTCGATGCCCAGCGCCAGGCCGGAGACGATCGTCAGTCCGGCGCGGCTCAGGTTGGCGGCGAACGCGCGTGCGTTGTCGGTGCCTTGGGGCGTCGGATTGCGGCTGCCGACGATCGCGAAGCTCGACGCCTGCAGCAATTCGGCGCGGCCCAGCGCGTACAGCAGCAGCGGCGGGTCCTCGATGTTCAGAAGCGTGGCCGGATAGAGCGGGTCGCCCAGCGTGACGACGTGGCGCGGCTCGCTGCCGCTCGCGAGCCAATCGACGGTGGAGGCAATCAGCGCTGCCAGCGTCTCGGGTTCGTCGGCCAGCGCCGCGGCAGGCCCTGAGCCGACCACTTCGCGCCGCGCGGCCGTGGAGGCCGCGATGGCCGCCTGCGGTGAACCGAAGGCCGCGAGCAGTCGGCGGGCCGAGACCCGTCCGACCTGCGGCGTTTCAAGCAGCCGCAGCCAAGCCGCGAGCTCGTCGTGCTCGATCACGGCCGGCGGCGGCGGTCAAGGCTGCGTGAAGCGATCGCCGGGCTTGACGGGGTCGTTCACCGTCAGGATCAGCGCGTAGGACATGCGGTCGAACACGCGAAACACGAACAGCATGCCGTGGCGTTCGTCGGGCAGCTTGATCGTCGGGCGCGACGGATCGGTTTTGTCGATCACCCGTTCGCCGTCGCGCCACAGCGCGAGCACGTGGCCGCGTTCCATGCCGTCGCGCGCGCCGCGGTTCAGCGCGACGATCTGGTTCTGACCGGCGGTCAGCGCGTCGCCGTACAGCGAAGCGATCTGGCCGGCCATCGGCGAGGCTGGCGCATGCGGCGCGTAGTTCGTGAACTCGCGCGGGGGTACCGGTGACAGCCGGTCGCCGACGTTGGCTTCCTGGCGAATGCTCGTCACAGAGAAGGTGGCCGGAATGATCTCGGGCTTGCCGGTGACATCGTCGCGGTTCTCGCCGGGACGCACGGCATCGGTGGCGCCGACGTAGACCGCCTCCCAGCCGAGGACTTCACCGGTCGTCGGGTCTTTCAGCGGCCGGGGCTCGCGGAAGATGCGGAACGCGGTGTTGCCGCCCAGTTCGCCGCGCACGTAGGCGGTGTCGCCGCGCGACAGCAGCACGCGGCCCTCCTGCGTGGCGACGATGCGCGGCGCGCTCGCGAGTTCGTTGCCTTCGAAGATCACCGCTTCGTTCAGGAAGGGCTCGATCAGGTGGAACGGAATCGACGGGATTGCGCCGGTGTCCAGCGGCGTGGCGCGCACGCGCGGCGACAGCTTCAGCACGTCGCCTTGCACCGGCTGCGCGAGCCGCAGCCGGGCGCGCCCGCCCGACTTGTCGAGGAACAGCATCTGGCCCGGGTAGATCAGGTGCGGGTTGCGGATCTCGTCGAGGTTCATGCCCCACAGCTCGGGCCAGCGCCATGGGGTCTTCAGGAAGATGCCTGAAATGCCCCACAGCGTGTCGCCGCGTTTCACGACGTAGGAGTCGGGTGCGTTGGGGGCCAGCTCGGACAGCGCCACGCCGGCGTCGGCCACTTGGCGGGCCGTGTCGCGCCACTCCTTCGTGATGGGAAAATCACCGGGTGCCGCGACGGCGGCGCCGCCGAGCAGGGCTCCCACGGCGACGAGCGCGGCCAGGCTAGGGGCCGGGCGGTGTTGAAATGCGGAACGGGTGCGACGCGACATCTGCTTGGGTCTCCGGACGCGACAGGTGGAGCGCCTGCGCGGGGGGTGGTTGCCGTGGGGTTGTTCCGCCGCCGGCGCCAAACACGGCCGCACTTCGGCGAAAATTCCTCATTCAGTTTCACAGATTCTGCCTCTAAACCCTTGATATCGCAACGAAAGTGACCCGGCGTCGCGCCACCTGTGAGACCTGTCACACCGCGCGCCGTTGTGCAGCGTCCACAGGCTGCGTCATCTCGGAAAGGCTGAAACCTTCGCTTACCAATGGCCCAACTTCACATCCTTCGCTACCCCGATCCGAAGCTGCACACCGTCGCCAAGCCGGTCGCGAAGGTCGACGACCGCATTCGCCAACTCGTCGACGACATGCTCGAGACGATGTACGCGGCCGACGGCGTGGGGCTGGCCGCCACGCAAGTCGACGTGCATGAGCGCGTGATCGCAATCGACACCTCCGAATCCCGCGACGACCCGCGTGTGCTGATCAATCCGGAGCTGATCGCCCGCAGCGACGAAATGAGCTTCAGCGACGAGGGCTGCCTGTCGGTGCCGGCGATCTACGACAAGGTCAAGCGCCATGCGAGAGTGACCGTGCGGGCGCTGAACCGTGACGGCGACATTTACGAGTTCGCCGCCGATGGCCTGCTCGCCGTGTGTGTGCAGCATGAAATGGATCACCTGCAGGGCAAGGTGTTCGTCGAGTACCTGAGCGCGCTGAAGCGCGACCGCATCAAGACCAAGATGCTGAAGAAGACGCGCGACGAGATGCGCGACTGATCGATGAAGGCCGCCTTCGCCGGCACGCCGGAGTTCGCGCAAGCCGCGCTGGCGCGGCTGCATGCGGCCGGCTTGACGGTTCCGCTGGTGCTGACGCAGCCCGATCGGCCGGCCGGCCGCGGCATGAAGCTGCAGCCGTCGCCCGTGAAGGTGTTTGCGCTCGAACACGGCCTGCCGGTGATCCAGCCGCGCAGCCTGCGGCTGGACGGCAAGTTTCCCGACGACGCTCAGGCCGCCCGCGAGGCGCTGCGCCAGGCGGCGCCGGACGTCCTGGTGGTCGCGGCCTACGGGCTGATCCTCCCCCAATGGGTGCTCGACCTGCCGCCGCACGGCTGTCTGAACATCCACGCCTCGCTGCTGCCGCGCTGGCGCGGCGCCGCGCCCATCCACCGAGCGATCGAAGCGGGCAACACCCGCACCGGCATCACGATCATGCAGATGGACGCCGGGCTGGACACCGGCGACATGCTGCTCGTCGAGGCGGTCGACATCGCTGTCGGCGACACCACCGCGACGCTGCACGACAAGCTGGCAGCACTCGGCGCGCGGCTCATCGTCGAAGCGCTGGAGCTCGCGGCCCGCGGCGGGCTCCGGCGCACGCCTCAGCCCTCGGAAGGCGTCACCTACGCCCACAAGATCGAGAAGGCCGAGGCCGCGATCGACTGGACGCAACCGGCCGACATGATCGAGCGCCGCATCCGCGCCTTCGATCCGTTCCCGGGCGCTGCCACGACCTTGGCCGGCGAGCCGCTGAAGCTATGGCGCGCCCGCGTGAGCGAGGGCCACGGCGACCCCGGCGAGGTCCTCAGCGCGGGCGGCGAGGCGCTCGTGGTGGCCTGCGGCAGCGGCAGTCTGGCGGTTACGCAG
The DNA here is from genome assembly GCA_035513255.1 of Piscinibacter sp. Taxonomy (GTDB): domain Bacteria; phylum Pseudomonadota; class Gammaproteobacteria; order Burkholderiales; family Burkholderiaceae_C; genus Albitalea. The sequence goes on from DATKCI010000314.1 coordinate 4,107, forward strand.
CTGCAGCGCGCCGGCGGAAAACGCGTGTCCGCCGCGCAGTTCCTGCAGGCGCACCCGGGCCTGACCGGCCGACTGCTCGGCCCCTGACGCGCGCCGAATTCCCGTTGAACTGGCGGCGCCCGCCCGCATCTGAGCGCTTGTCCCAACCTACGGAGCTGGAGCTGCCCGCATGTTCAACCTGTTGAAGACCGCTGTTCTGATGGCCGCCATCACCGCCCTGTTCATGGCGATCGGGGCGACGCTGGGCGGCCGCACGGGAATGATGTTGGCGCTCGCTGTCGCGCTGGCGATGAATTTCTTCAGCTACTGGTATTCCGACAAGCTGGTGTTGAAGATGTACCGCGCGCGCGAGGTCGACGCGGGTTCGGCGCCGCAGTTCCATGCGATGGTGCGTGAGCTGGCGCAACGTGCCGGTCTGCCGATGCCGCGTGTGTACCTGATCGACGAAGCCGCGCCGAACGCGTTCGCGACCGGCCGCAATCCGGAAAACGCCGCCGTCGCGGCGACCACCGGCATCCTGCGCGTACTCACCGAGCGCGAACTGCGCGGCGTGATGGCGCACGAGCTCGCGCACGTGAAGCACCGCGACATCCTGATCAGCACGATCAGCGCAACGATGGCCGGTGCGATCTCGATGCTCGCGAATTTCGCGATGTTCTTCGGAGGGCGCGACAGCGAAGGCCGGCCCACGAACCCGATCGTCAGCATCGCCGTGATGCTGCTCGCGCCGATCGCCGCCAGCCTGATCCAGATGGCGATCAGCCGCGCGCGCGAATTCGAGGCCGACCGCGGTGGCGCCGAGATCTCCGGTGACCCGCAGGCGCTGGCGTCCGCCCTGGAGAAGATCCACCGCTACGCGCACGGCGTCCCGATGGAAGCCGCCGAGCGGCACCCGGAGACGGCGCAGATGATGATCGTCAACCCGCTGTCGGGCGGCGGCCTGCGCGGACTGTTCTCGACGCACCCGTCGACCGAAGAGCGCGTGGCGCGGCTGCTGGCGATGCGTTAGCGCCAATTGCGGGGCCGGCTCAAGTCGGCGTCGGCCCCGCCGATAACCGGTGCAGTACGCCGCCTTCACCTCTGCCATGCGCCGCTTCGCCGTCCCCGTCCTGTTCGCCGCCGTCCTGCTGTCCGGCTGCGAGATGCTGGGCATCGAATCGCCCGAAAAGCTCGCCGCCGCGCGCGAGGCCGACGGACGGGCCGTCGGCGCCGCCTGCCGCCACGCCGGGCGGGCGCTCGAAGACTGCTACGCGCTGAACCGCCGCGCCGACAAGGCCGCGATCTTCGCCGGCTGGCTCGAGATGAACGACTACATGCGCGAGAACAAGATCGAGCCGGTCGCGCCGGTGCTGGTGGCGCAGGCCGCCGCCACCAAGGGGGCGGGAGACGCCAAAGCCGACCGCGACGCATCGTCCGCCAAGGACGGGGCGGACCCCGCCAAGCCCGAGGCGAAGGATCGCAAGGGCTCCGGTACCTGACGGGGGCTGGCCGGGCGCATTTCGTCCTGCCCGCGGTGCAGCCTGTCGCACGCAGGATGACGATCGGCCGTTTCGCGAGCAGAGTGCGGACATCGTCCACCGAAGTGCTTGGAGACCGCATGCTGCCTGCCCGCGTCACGCCCCTGAACGGCACCCGGCTTCGCGCCGGCATGTTCGCCGCCCTGTTTTTGGTGTTCCTCGTGCCGTCGGCGCGGGCCGACGACACGCCTTCGTGGTTCGAGCGCATGCTCGGTCGCCAGCAAGTGGTCGGCTCGGGCAAGCTGCAATCGCAGACCCGTCCGGCCCACGGGTTCAATGCGGTGTCCGTGGGTGGATCGATGACCGTCGTGCTGCGCCAGGGCGGACGAGAGGGGGTCGAAGTGCATGCCGACGACAACCTGCTGCCGTTCATCGAAACCACCGTCGAAGACGGCACGCTGCGCATCGGCGTGCGCAAGGGCGTCGGGTATTCCACACGCAACCCCGTGGTCGTCACGGTGGATCTGACCCGGCTGGACCAGCTGTCGCTCGGAGGTTCCGGCGAGGTCGTCGGGCCCGGGCTGCAGGTGGCAGCGCTCAGCGTCTCGGCCGGCGGCTCCGGCCGCGTGCATCTGCCCGATCTTCAGGCACGCGCGCTGCGTGTGAGTCTCGGCGGCAGCGGCGAAGTCGAAGCCAGTGGAACGGCGCAGCGGGTGGAATTGTCGGTCGGCGGCAGCGGCACCGTCGACGCACAGGCGCTGGAGGCCGACGAGGTCAGCGTCAGCATCGGCGGCAGCGGCGACGTGAGCGTGCATGCCCGGCGCAAGCTCACCGCCTCGGTCGCCGGCAGCGGCGACGTCGTCTACCGCGGCGACCCGGCGGTGGAACGCTCGATCGTCGGCAGCGGCAGCGTCGAGAAGAAGCGCTGAGCAAAGGTATTTTGCGGCAGTGCAGCACGCCGGCGCCGAGACGGCGACAATCCCGGCGATGAATTCGATCCGTTCGGCGCTGCACCACCCTCAGTTTCGCGCCGGCATGAAGGAGATGTCCGGCGTCAGCCTCGGCATCGCCGCGTGGGGCTTGGTGACCGGCGTCGCGATGGTGAAAGCCGGGCTGTCCGTGCCGCTCGCGCTGTTCATGAGCCTCACGGTGTTCGCCGGCAGCGCGCAGCTCGCCGCGGTGCCGCTGATGGCGGTGGGCGCGCCGATGTGGGTGATCTGGGCGACGGCGCTGTGCGTGAACCTGCGCTTCGTGATCTTCAGCGCGCAGTGGCGGCCGTTTTTCATGCGCTACCCGCTTCGCAAGCGCCTGGCGCTCGGCTACTTCACCGCCGACCTGAACTACGTGCTGTTCATGAAGCGCTTCCGCGAACCGCGTGATGACGAAGGCCAGCTCGAGTACTTCTTCGGCGGCACCGTCGTGAACTGGTCGGCGTGGCAGTTCCCGTCGATCGTCGGCATCCTGCTGGCCGACGTGATCCCGACGCACTGGGGCCTTGGGTTCGCCGGCGTGCTCGCGCTGCTGGGTCTCGCCTACTCGATGCTGTCCGACCGTGCGACGGCGTTCGCCGCGGTCGTCGCCGGCGCTGCGGCCGTGGCGGCCTTCGCGCTGCCGTTTCGGCTGCACATCGTCGTCGCGATCGCCGCCGCGGTCTGCGTCGGCCTGATGATCGACGGCGGCGGCGACGCCGGCCGCAAGGTGCGCGACGTGCTGCTCGGTGCTGCGGGCCGGCGGCGGCGCAGCGGCATCGCGCGTGAAGGAGTTGCGGCATGAACGGTTGGGAAGCGTTCGTCACGATCCTCGGGCTCGCAGCGATCACGCTCGTGACCCGCACGTTCTTCCTCGTCTCCGAGCGCGAACTGGTGCTCCCCGACTGGGTCAAGCGTGGCCTGCGTTATGCCCCGCTGGCCGCGCTGGCGGCGGTGCTGGTGCCGGAGATCGTGATGAGCCACGGCCATCTGATCGGCACCTGGCAGGACGCGCGGCTGTTCGCCGTGGCGGCGGCCTCCGCCTATTTCTTCTGGCGCCGCGGCATCCTCGGTACCATCGTCACCGGCATGGCGGTGCTGATCCCGCTCAAGCTGGGACTGGGCTGGTAGGAAAGCGAAACCGCTTCGTTCCTTGCGGCGGCCGGGCGTCTCTAGAATCGGCGGATTGCCCTTTTGCGAGTGCCCGTCCCATGAACGTCCTCCGATTCGAAGACCTGATCGCCCAAGGCAAGGTGGCGGGCCAGCGTGTGTTCATCCGCGCCGATCTGAACGTGCCGCTGGACGAAACCGGCAGCATCACCGAAGACACCCGCGTGCGCGCGTCCGTTCCTTGTATCGAGCTGGCGCTGAAGGCCGGTGCCGCGGTGATGGTCACGTCGCACCTGGGCCGCCCGACCGAGGGCGAATTGAAATCGCGCGATTCGCTGGCTCCCGTGGCCAAGCGCCTGTCCGAGCTGCTCGGCCGCGACGTGCCGCTGGTCGCGAACTGGGTCGATGGCGTGGACGTGAAGCCCGGGCAGGTGGTGCTGCTGGAAAACTGCCGCGTCAACAAGGGCGAGAAGAAGAACAGCGAGGAACTGGCGAAGAAGATGGCGGCGCTGACCGACATCTTCGTGCACGACGCCTTCGGCACCGCGCACCGCGCCGAAGCCTCGACCTACGGCATCGCGCAGTTCGCGAAGATCGCCTGCGCCGGACCCTTGCTGGCGGCCGAGATCGATGCGATCAGCAAGGCGTTGGCCAACCCGAAGCGCCCGCTGGTCGCGATCGTCGCGGGCAGCAAGGTCAGCAGCAAGCTGACGATCCTGCAGGCGCTGGCGAAGAACGTCGACCAGCTGATCGTCGGCGGCGGCATCGCCAACACCTTCATGCTGGCCGCCGGCCTCGCGATCGGCAAGTCGCTCGCCGAGGCCGATCTGGTCGGCGACGCGAAGGCGGTCATCGAGGCGATGAAGGCACGCGGCGCCGCGGTGCCGATCCCGGTCGACGTGGTCACCGCGAAGACCTTTGCCGCCGACGCGCCGGCCACCGTGAAGGCGGCCACCGACGCCGAGGCCGACGACCTGATCCTCGACATCGGACCGCGCACCGCGGCGGCGCTCGCCGAGCAGTTGAAGGCCGCCGGCACCATCGTCTGGAACGGCCCGGTCGGCGTGTTCGAGTTCGACGCCTTCGCACACGGCACTGAAACGATCGCCCGGGCGATCGCGGCGTCGGACGCCTTCAGCATTGCCGGCGGCGGGGACACGCTGGCCGCGATCGCCAAGTACGGCATCGAGAAGGACGTCGGCTACATCTCCACCGGCGGCGGCGCGTTCCTGGAAGTGCTGGAAGGAAAGACGCTGCCGGCCTTTGAAATCCTGCAGCGCCGCGCCGTAACCGGCTGAAACCCCGCGCGACCATAATCCCGGCATCACAGGAGACTGCATGGCCCGCGCCACCAAGATCGTTGCCACCCTCGGCCCCGCGTCCAGTTCGCCGGAGGTGCTCGCGCGGATGATCCAGGCGGGCGTCGACGTCGTGCGCCTGAACTTCTCGCACGGCACGGCGCAGGACCACATCGACCGCGCCGCGCTGGTCCGCGAGGTCGCGCGCCAGGCCGGCAAGGACGTCGCCATCATGGCCGACCTGCAAGGCCCCAAGATCCGCGTCGGCAAGTTCGAAGGCGGCAAGACGGTGCTCGAGTCGGGCCAGAGTTTCGTGCTCGACGCCAGCTGCACCGAGCTCGGCAACAACGAGCGAGTGGGCCTGGACTACAAGGAACTGCCGCGCGACGTGAAGCCGGGCGACACGCTGCTGCTCAACGACGGCTTGCTCAGGCTCGTCGTCGATGCCGTGAAGGGCGAGCAGGTCCGAACGACGGTGGTCGTCGGCGGCGACCTGTCCAACAACAAGGGCATCAACAAGGCCGGGGGCGGTCTGACTGCGCCGGCCCTGACGTCCAAGGACATGGAAGACATCAAGACCGCGATGAGCTTTCAGTGCGAGTACCTCGCGGTCAGCTTCCCGAAGAATTCGACCGACATGGAAATGGCGCGCCAGCTTGCCAATGTGGCCGGCGAACCGTGGCGGCACAAGCCCGGCCTGATCGCGAAGATCGAGCGCAGCGAGGCGATCCCGGTGCTCGAATCGATCCTGCGCGCGAGCGACGGCATCATGGTCGCGCGCGGCGACCTCGCGGTGGAGGTCGGCAACGCCGCAGTGCCGGCACTGCAAAAGCGCATGATCCGCATGGCGCGCGAGATGGACAAGGTCGTCATCACCGCGACGCAGATGATGGAGTCGATGATCTTCGCCCCGGTGCCCACGCGTGCCGAGGTCAGCGACGTGGCCAATGCGGTGCTCGACGGCACCGACGCCGTGATGCTGAGCGCCGAGACGGCCGCCGGCAAATACCCGGTCGAAACGGTCGAGCAGATGGCGGCGATCGCGCTCGAAGCCGAGCGCGCCGAAGACGCGTCGATCGACACCGATTTCACCAACAAGCACTTCGGCCGCATCGACCAGTCGATCGCGATGGGCGCGCTGTTCACCGCGCACCATCTCGGCTGCAAGGCCATCCTCGCGCTGACCGAGTCGGGCTCGACGGCGCTGTGGATGAGCCGGCACAAGATCAAGGTCCCGATCTTCGGCCTGACGGCGCAGTTGCTGAGCCAGCGCAAGATGGCGCTGTACCGCAACGTCACGCCGCTGTTGATGCCCACCTGCACCGACCGCGACGAAGCGCTCGCGCGCGCCGAGGCGCTGCTCGTGGCGCAGGGCGCGCTGAAGCCGGGCGACACCTATGCGATCACCTGCGGCGAGCCGATGGGCTACCCGGGCGGCACCAACATGCTGAAGGTTTGCCGCGTCGCCTGAGAGGCTGAGAGTCTTTCGATCATGCCCGCTCATCACGCCAGAAGGCGCCCGCTCGTCGTTGCAAATGCTCGCCATAGCCCGAGCTATGGCTGTGCTTTGCGCCTAGATCGGCCACCTTCTGGCGCGCTGCTCGG
>DATKCI010000315.1:0-5281 GCA_035513255.1 Piscinibacter sp.
GTCGTGGGTGACGAAGATGAAGGTGATCCCGATCTCGCTCTGGATGCGCTTGAGCTCGACCTGCATCTGCTTGCGGAGCTTCAGGTCGAGCGCCCCGAGCGGCTCGTCGAGCAGCAGGACGTCGGGGTTGTTCACCAGGGCCCGCGCGAGCGCCACGCGCTGCTGCTGGCCGCCGGACAGTTCGGCCGGCAGGCGCTTCAGGAACGGCTCGATGTGCAGCTTGGCCGCCAGTTCGTTGACGCGCTCGGCGATGCCGCTCTCTCGGCGCAGCTTCAGAGGCGAGGCGATGTTGTCGGCCACCGTCAGCGACGGGTAGTTGATGAACTGCTGGTAGACCATTGCCACGTTGCGCTCGCGCACCGGCTTGCCGGTCACGTCCTGCCCGTCGGCCAGCACGCGGCCTTTGCTCGGCGCGTCCAGCCCCGCCATCAGGCGCATCAGCGAGGTCTTGCCGGCCTGCGTAGCGCCGAGCAGCACCGTCACGGCGCGCGGCACCAGGGTCAGGTCGAGGGGGTACAGGTGGGTCTGCGCCCCGACCTGCTTCTCGATGCGTTCCAGCATCAGTTCCATGTGATCTCCGAACGCCGCGGCGCGGCGTGTGCCGTCTGCGCGGCGATGTGGTCCCAGTGAGTCGCGCACCAGTCGGCGACGGCCTCGCGTTGTTCGGCGCTCATGTGAAGTCCAAGCTTGGTGCGACGCCACAGCACGTCGTCGGCGCTGCGCGCCCATTCGTGCCGGTGCAGGTAGTTCAGTTCGGCCTCGAACAGGCCCGGGGCGACCGGTTCGCCGAGGCCGGCGGACAATAGCTCCTCCGCGCGCGATCCGTAGTCACGTGCGAGACGCTTGCACAGCGCCGGCGCTATCTCTTCATGGCGCAGCGCGAGCGCCTGCGCGAAGCGCTGGATGTCGGTGTCGGGCCGGCGCGGCGCGCCGATCCATTCGCTCAGGTCGCCGCCCGGCAGGAAGGCGCGCTGTGTCCACGAGCCGCGGGTGATGGCCAGCGGCGCGGCCAGCATGTCGGCGGCCTCTTCGGCGAGCTTGCGGAAGGTCGTCATCTTGCCGCCCCACACCGTCAAGAGCGGTGCGCCGCGCTGGTCGAGGTCGAGCTGGTAGTCGCGGGTGACGGCCGCCGCATCGGCGGCTTCGTCTTCGAGCAGCGGGCGCACGCCGGCATAGCTCCAGACGACATCGGCCGGCGTGACGCGCTGGCGCATGTAGCGGCTCGCGTGCTCGCATAAATAGGCGATCTCCGCGTCGTCGATGCGCGCCTGGCCGACCGGCCCGGTGTGCTCGACGTCGGTGGTGCCGATCAGCGTGAATTCGCCTTCGTACGGGATCACGAAGATGATGCGGCGGTCGGGGCTTTGCAGCACGTAGGCGTGGTCGTGGTCGTAGAGCTTGCGCACGACGATGTGGCTGCCTTTGACGAGGCGCAGCGATTTCGAGTCGGGCACGTGCGCGTGCTCGCGCAGAAACTGCGCCGCCCACGGCCCGGCAGCGTTGACGAGGACACGCGCCGTCACGTCGCGCCGCTCGCCGGCGGCGCTTTCGAGCCGCACCTGCCAGCCCTGGGCCGTGCGCTGCGCATCGACGCAACGGGTGCGTGTCAGCACCTCCGCGCCGCGCTCGGCGGCGTCCATCGCGTTCAGCACGACCAGCCGCGCATCGTCGACCCAACCATCGGAAAACGCGAAGCCCTTGCGGTAGCGCGGCTGCAGCGCCTCGCCGATCGGGCCGCTTTGCAAGTCGATGGTTTCGGAGCCCGGCAGCACCTCGCGGCGCGCGAGGTGGTCGTAGAGGAACAGGCCGATGCGCATCATCCACACCGGCCGCATGCTCGGGTCGTGCGGCATCACGAGGCGCAGCGGGCGGATGATGTGCGGGGCGCTCTTGAGCAGCACCTCGCGCTCGGCCAGCGCCTTGCGCACCAGCGAGAACTCGTAGTACTCGAGGTAGCGAATGCCGCCGTGGATCATCTTCGTCGACGACGACGAGGTGTGCTGCGCGAGGTCGTCCTTCTCGCACAGCAGCACACGCTGGCCGCGACCGGCGAGGTCGCGGGCGATGCCGGCGCCGTTGATACCGCCGCCGACGACGAGCACGTCGACGGCGTCGGGCGTGCCGGCGCGTCCGTTGGCGGGCGGGCGGTCCTTTGCGAGAGGGAACGACGAGGCTTGGCCGTTGGGCCGGCCGTCGGGCGGGTGCTGCTTCAAAAGGTCTCCTGGCGTACAACCGAACAGTTCGGGATGTTCGTTTTCGTTCGTTTCTGTCCGTCTTTTTTCGTTTTATGCGAAATCCGAAAAGAAAGCAAGCTCGGAATCCAGCATGGCGCGGCGCCGTTCGTTCGCTAAGCTGCAAGCCAAAACGAGACCGGACAACGACCGCCCATGACGCCCAATCCGCGCCAATCCTTGCTGCTGGACGAGGTGCGCGCGCGCGGCTCGATGTCGGTGGAGGCGCTGTCCGACCAGTTCGGCGTGACCTTGCAGACGGTGCGGCGCGACGTGAAGCTGCTGTCGGACGCCGGGCTGCTGGCGCGCTTTCACGGCGGCGTGCGGCTGCCGAGCTCCACCGTCGAGAACATCGCCTACCGGCAGCGCCAGCAGCTCAACGAAACGGGCAAGCAGCGCATCGCGCGCTGCGTCGCGAAGGCGGTTCCCCATGGCTGCTCGCTGATCATCAACATCGGCACGACCACCGAAGCGATTGCGCGCGAGTTGCTGCACCACAAGGGGCTGCGCGTGATCACGAACAACCTGAACGTCGCGGCGATCCTGTCGGACAACCCTGACTGCGAGGTGATCGTCGCCGGCGGCGTCGTGCGCTCGCGCGACCGCGGCATCGTCGGCGAGGTGACGATCGACTTCATCAAGCAGTTCAAGGTCGACATCGGCCTGATCGGCATCTCGGGCATCGAGGCCGACGGCACGCTGCGCGACTTCGACTACCGCGAAGTGAATGTCGCGCGCGCGATCATCGAGCACTCGCGCGAGGTGTGGCTCGCCGCCGACCACAGCAAGTTCAACCGGCCGGCGATGGTGGAACTCGCCCGTTTCGGCCAGCTGGACACCTTGTTCACCGATGCCGAACCGCCGGCACCATTTCCAGCGCTGCTCGCGGAAGCCGGCGTGCAGCTGTCCGTCAGCGATTCATAGCTCGAGCCGTCACCCCGCGCTTCGTCACCCCGACGAAAGTCGGGGTCCACTCGTCGCCTGGTGCGGCGGCACTCAGTGGATCCCGACTTTCGTCGGGATGACGGGCGAAAGACGACGCTGAAGAAGGAACCCGACCATGACCTCCAAAAACTACATCCTCGCTCTCGACCAAGGCACCTCCAGTTCCCGCAGCATCGTGTTCGACCGGCAAGGCCGCATCGTCGCGATGGCGCAAAGCGAGTTCCGGCAGATCTATCCGCAGCCGGGTTGGGTCGAACACGATCCGAAGGAGATCTGGGAGTCGCAGCTCGCAACGGCACGCGAAGCGCTGGCCAAGGCCGGCATCGGCGCGGACGAGCTCGCGTCGCTGGGCATCACGAACCAGCGCGAAACGACGCTGGTGTGGGACCGCCGCACCGGCGAGCCGGTCTACAACGCGATCGTCTGGCAGGACCGCCGCGCGGAGCCCACGTGCGCGGCGCTGCGCGAGCGGGGTCTCGAGCCGACCTTCCGCGAGAAGACCGGCCTGATCATCGATGCCTATTTCTCCGGCACCAAGCTGAAGTGGATCTTCGACAACGTGCCGGGCACACGGGCGGCAGCCGGGCGCGGCGAGCTGGCGTTCGGCACCGTCGACTCGTGGCTGATGTGGCATCTGACCGGCGGCGCGCTGCATGCCACCGACGTGACCAACGCCTCGCGCACGCTGCTGCTCGACGTGCGCCGCAACGAGTGGGACGACGAGCTGCTGGCGATTCTCGACGTGCCGCGCGAGGTGCTGCCGAGCGTGCACCCGTCCAGCCACGTCTACGCGATGACGCGCCCCGAGCTGCTCGGCGCCTCGGTGCCGATCGGCGGTATCGCCGGCGACCAGCAGAGCGCGCTGTTCGGGCAGGCGTGTTTCGAGCCGGGCTTGGCGAAGAACACCTACGGCACCGGCTGCTTCATGCTGATGCACACCGGTGCGCAGTTCCAGACCTCGACCAATGGCCTGGTCACGACCAGCGCCGCGCAGCCGACCGCGACGCCCGAGTTCGCGCTCGAAGGCAGCGTGTTCATCGCCGGCGCCGTCGTGCAATGGCTGCGCGATGGGCTCAACGCGATCAAAGGCAGCGGCGAAGTGCAGAACCTCGCCGAGACGGTGCCCGACAGCGGCGGCGTGATGTTCGTGCCGGCCTTCACCGGCCTCGGCGCACCCTACTGGAAACCGGAGGCCCGCGGCGCGATCGTCGGTCTCACACGCGGCAGCACCGTCGCGCACATCGCGCGGGCGGCGCTCGAGAGCATCGCGTTCCAGAGCGCCGCGCTGCTGTCGGCGATGAGCCGCGACGCAGTCGCCGCCGGCGGCTCCCCGGTCAGCGAATTGCGCGTGGACGGCGGCGCCTGCGTCAACAACCTGTTGATGCAGTTCCAGGCCGACTTGCTCGGCATTCCTGTCGTGCGCCCGCGTGTCATCGAGACCACCGCGCTCGGCGCGGCGTATCTCGCCGGCCTGAGCTGCGGCATGTACGCGAACCTGCAAGAGCTCGCCGGGCATTGGCAGGTCGAGCGTCGCTTCCACCCGACGATGCCGCGCGAGCGCGCGCAGGAGCTGATGCAGCGATGGGAGCGCGCCGTGCGGCAGACGGTGGCGGTCTGACAGCCGAACTGCGTCGCCGTCGCCGTAGGTCTTACTGCGCCGGCGGCGCCACCGGCGGCGTCGGCCCACCCGTGTTGGCGCCGGCCGTTGACGGCGATGGGTGACGGCGATGGGTGACGGCGATGGGTGGCGGCGATGGGTGGCGGTCGGGGTGACCCGCCGTTTTGGTCAGGCGCGAGTCAGTCGCGTGTGACCGCGAATGTGTCGCGCTGTTCCCGCAAGAACGGCCGATCGATCTGCTCGGCCAGCAGCGCGATGTCGCGCGCGCCAACGCCGCAGTCGGCGAAATGCCGCGTCCAGCCGGCAACCACCGCCGCGACCGCGGCCACCTCCTTCTGCGCCTCGCCTTTCGTCAACGCAAACAACGGGCACATCGACAGCGCGTTCGCGAGCGTCGAGTCGGCGTCGTCTTCGCCGACGCGCATCTGCTGGTAGCCCAGCGCCTGCCCCGACGGCAGCACGTCGAACGCCGGCGACAGCGAGAGCT
>DATKCI010000316.1:0-5754 GCA_035513255.1 Piscinibacter sp.
CGACCTGCTCGGTGGCGCTCGCCGCGCCGGAGGTCTGTGCCGCGGCCGGCAGCGCCGTCAGCGCTGCGGCGAGGAGCGTGAGGATCGGTGTTCTTGTGCGCATGGGAGGGAAGCCGTTGGACGTTAGAAGAAGAACGAGAGGCCGACGGTGAACGCGCCGTATTCCTCGCTGCGGCTGTCGTCGAGGAAAGCGGTGTAGATCGCGTAGTCGGCGCGCGCGACGAAGCGGTCGGTGAGGTGGTAGCGCACGCCGAGCACGGCATGCGCGAGCTTCGCGTCGGTCGGGATCGCGCCGACCAGGCTCAGGTTGGGGATGTTGCTGAAGCGGCCGACGCCGATGCCGAAGAACGGCGACCAGCGGCGGTCCGACCACGGCTCGACGTTCAGGCCGATGCGCCAGAAGTCGGTGCAGGAGAACACACCCTGCACCTGACCGATCGCGGCCTCGATCGACAAGGTGTCCGACAGCCGGTAGGCCCCCGCGATGATCAGCATCGGCTCGGACTTGAAGCGGCCCCAGGCCGCGCCGAGTTCGACGCGGCGGCTCAGGTAGTCGTCGAGCACGACGTCGCGAAAGGTCTTCTGGCCGCCCGCTTCGGTCAGCGTGCTTTCGAGCTGCTTGCGGTTGACCCAGCCCAGCTTGCCGCCCGCCGTGCGCACCTTGTACCAGTCGGTGTGGCGCAGGGTGATCTCGATCCACTCCTCGCGCGCGGCGACGAAGAACACCGGGTAGCCGCGGCCCGGGCCCGTGCGCAATTCGATGTAGGGGTCGGTGACCTGCACCCGCTCGACGCGCAACTGCGCGTGCGCCGGCACAGAGGCGCAGACGGCCAGACAGAGGGCCGCCACACGCAGCCAGGAGGGCAACCAGGAAGCGAAAGTCTTCATTCGACGTTGCACTCGCCGGTCTCGGGATCGGCCGGCGTGAACATCGTGTCGCTCGCCGTGCTGAATTCGTCCTGGCCCTGCGGCATCGGATGGGTGATCCAGTACTGGATCAGCTTCACATTCGGGTCCTCGGCGTCTTCGAAAATCAGGCCGCCGCCGTGCAGCACGTTCAGCAGCATCGGCTTGGCGATCAAGCGGCTCTGTGTCGGCGAGCTGAGGAACACTTCGCCGGCGGACGAATAGAAGTTCTTGTACATGTCCGTCTCGCGGATCGACTCGGGCGTGTTGCCCGCGTCCGCCAGATCGACCGGCTGCGCGCCCGGCACCACGCGGAAGGCGCCGCCGGTGCCGCTCACGGTGTCGTGGCAGCCTGAGGCGGCGCAGGTGTTGGTCGAGATCACGCCGTTGATGTTGATCTGCAGCTGCGCCAGGAAGATCGGGTTGATGCACTTCTGGAAATAGGCGAACGACAGCTTCTGCCCCGAGGTTTCCGGCGGCGGGTTCTCGACCACCGACGGGTTGCCGAGCGGATTGCCGCCCCCGCCGCAGGCCACGAGAGCCAGCGCGAGGGCGGCGCCGACCCCGTGCGCCGGCAGGTTGCGGAATCGATGAACCGTCGTCGTCATTGGCAGGCGCTGGTGATCCAGGTCGCGATCGCGTTGTAGTCGGCGCTGCCCACCGGCAGGATCGCCGCGGTCTGGCCGACCGCGCCGCTCGGGTGCGGCACCGTCGACGGCCGGCTCAGCAGGTAGTTCGACGCCGCGTCGCAGGTGTCGGAGATCATCGCGAGCGTCGCGTTGAAGTCGCCTTCCGGGCTGCCGGTCAGCACGAAGCGGTTGCGCGTGAACGAGTCTCCGGCGTCGTCGCCGATCGCCTGGTGGCAGGCCGCCGCGCAGGTGGACTGCAGGATCGGCTGCACCTGCTCTTCGAAGCTCTGCTGGCTCAGCGTGCCGATGCTGCGCACGCCGCTGTTCTCGTCGAACGGGTTGTTGTAGTACTGGCCACCGAGGTCCATCCACTCGGCGAGCAGCCGCTTCTCGGCGGTGTTCAGCAGCGTCGCGTGGTTGGGCGCGGTGGCCGGCGGATTCGGGTGCACCTCGCGTGCGTCCGCGCCCGCGAGCAGCGTCTCGCCGAACAGGATCTCGGTGAGCCGGCTCTTGCGCGCCAGGCCCGCGGTGTTGCTGGCGCCGGAGCTGGTTTCGACCAGCGGTGCACCGCGCTCGATGACGACGACGCCGTCGCGGATGCGTGTCACCGGCAGGCCGTTGGCGTCGATTTCCGGGTCGCCGAGCAGCAGCTCCTCGTACGAGACCAGGCGCCCGCTGCCGGCGATCGTGCCGCGCAGGTCCAGCGCGGCGGAGTCGGCGTGGCAGTTGGTGCAGGTGTTCGCGCCGCGGCTGCGCGTCCACAGCGGCTGGATGTGCTCGGGGTAGTTGATCACGCCGTCGACCGGCACCGCGGTCGCGAGGTCCTCGGCCGGGTTCGGGTTGCCGGTGTAGCGCAGCGAGATCGCCGCGCGGGCCGTCACGCCGGCGGTGCCGGTGTTGGCCCAGACGTCGGTGAAGACCGGGTCGGTCACGAGTTCGAGCGCGGCGGCATCGAGCCGCGTGCGCAGACCGGCCATCGTTTCACCGGACTGGTGGCCGCCGATCCACGCCGGCAGCAGCCCGGCCGGCATCGTGTTGACGATCGCGCCGGAGTTCAGCGCGCCGCCGCGACGCGGGCTGTGGCAGCCGTCGCAGGTGCGGCGTTCGCCGGGGCGCACCTGAATCCAGTTCGTGTGGGTCTGGAAGGCGCGGCCTTGCGCGTCGACGATGGACAGCGCGAGCGGGATGTCGGCCGGCACGCGCAGCTTGAACGAACCGTCAGGCTCCACCGGCGCGTAGCCGAGGATCTGCGCCTGCTCGAACTCGGTCTCGCCGATGGCGCTGCGCAAGCCCATCATGCTGGCCGGCGGCGCGATCGCGCGGGTGGCGCGCACGAAGCGGGCGGGCGCGCAGCCGTAGGCCGGGTCGGCGGGGTCCTTCATGCGCACGAGGTCGGCCACCATCGGGCGCGTGTCCAGCGGGTCCGCCGGCGTCGTCTGCGCGATGGCCACCGTGCAACCGGCCGGGCGGTCGGCGTCGGTCAGCATTTGTTCGGCCATGCGCTGCAGGCCGTCGGTGTCGTAGACGCTGCGCACCTCGATCAGCGCCATGTTCTGCGCGGCCAGCGCCGGGTCGACGTTGGTCGGCGACGTGGCGTTCGGCTCGGGGCGCTCCTGCAGCGCGATCGGGTCGGTGTACATGAAGCCGGCCGGCGGCGCGGCGACGATCAGCCAGGTCTGCTCGGCCGGATCGAACATGTAGATCGCGTAGGCGGCAGGGGCGTCGTCCTGCAGCGGATCGGCGGCGGCCTCGGCGGCCATGCGGTTGCGGTCGCTGAGCGCGGCGAGCTGGTCATCCGTGTAGTTCGCGCACGGGCGCACCACGCCTTCGTCGGTGATCTCGCAGGGGCGGAATGCGACCAGCACGCGGTTCGTGCCGTCCCACAGCGGGTACGGCGTGGTCACGCGGCCGAAGCGCGACAGGTCCCTGCCGGCGTTCAGCTGCTTGTCGGCATCGATCGGCTGGGCCTGGCCGCCCTCGTCGGGGATCGTCGAGTTGGCCGGGGTGTTGTTCTCGGAGTAGTTGGTCGCGTCGATGAACATCAGTGCGCCGCCCTCCTGCGTGCCCGACAGCGGCATCAGCGACGACGCGAGGAAGCCGGCGTTGGGGCCGTCCGGGTCCATCTCGCGCGGGTGCAGGAAGCTGTTGCCGGGGCTTTGCGCGCCGTACAGCACGAACATGTCGGTGCCGTCGGGCTTGGTGCGAAAGACGGCGAAGCGGTTGCGATCGGCCACGTGCTCCCAGCGCGAGAACATGATGTCGCCGTTGGCTCGCACGACCGGGTTGCGGTCGTGGCTCTGGTTGAAGGTGATCTGCGTGATCGCGCCGCCGTCGGCGTCCATCGTGTGCAGGTTCAGCACCCGCTCGCGCTCGTATTCGTCGAGTGCGTAATAGCTTTGTCCGAGCGCCTGGTTGACCTTGGACTTGGTCTGGCGGTTGGACGCGAAGACCACGCCACGGCCGGCCGGCAGGTAGTACGGGTCGACGTCGTCGTCTTCGGTGGAGGCGGTCAGGCGGCGCAGCGTGCCGCCGGTGAACCCGCCTTCGGTCATGTCGTATTCCCAGATGTTCCACTTGCCGGTGCACGCCGGCTGGCCGGCGATGGTCGCGGTGTTCGACGTGGGGCAGCGCAGCGCGAAGACGAGCTTGTTGCCGTCGTACGAGACCTCGGGGTCGGACGCATCGCCTTCACCCTGGGTGATCGCCGCGGTGATGTTGTGCTCCGGCGCGCTCGGCGACGACTTCTCGCGGATCATCAGGTCGCCGCCGGCGGCGAACGACGTGCCGTCGGTCGGGTTCATGCCGATCGAGGTGGCGCGCTTCACGTAGGCGAGCGGCACGTCGCCCTCGACGGTGACGGTGGTTTCGTCGCTCGCGCTGCCGCTGCCGCAGCCGGCGACCACGGCCGCCAGTGCCACCGCGCCGCATGTGAGCCAGCCTGTGCTGCGGTACTCCCCGAATCGCTTGATGTTCATGTTGCCTCCTGAGGGGTCGTTGTTCGAGCGAGATTTGTGGTTCTTGTTGACTATTGACGGGTCGGCGGGCCACCGGGGAGCAGCCCCGACGAGTAGTGCAGTTGCCCGGCGGCATCGACGACGACGGCGTCGACGCCGTGCAGCGACTCGACGAGCCGCAGGCCTTTCTCGACGCCCAGCACGAACACCGTCTTCGACAGCGCTTCGGTCGTGAGCCCGTCCTCGGCGAGGATGGTCACGCTGTGCACGCCGGTGGGTGAGCGGCCCGTGTTCGGGTCGATGACGTGGTGGAAACGCTGGCCGTCGGCCTCGAAGTAGCGCTCGTAGTCGCCCGAGGTCGAGATCGCGGTGTCTTCGAGCGGCAGCACGGCAACGACCTCGCCGGCCCGGCGCGGGTGGCGCACGCCGATCGTCCAGGGGCGGCCGCGCCGGTCGCCGATCACGCGGCTGTCGCCGCCGGCGGCGACGTGGGCGTGGCGGATGCCGCGGCGGCGCAGGATCGCGGCGGCGTTGTCGACCGCGTGGCCCTTCGCGAACCCGCCGAGGTCGATGCGCACGCCGTCACGCGCGAAGCGCACGGTGCGCGCGAGCCGGTTCAGCAGCAGGTGCTGGTGGCCGACCGCGGCGCGCGCCCGGGCCAGCACGTCGTCGGCCGGCCGCACGCGTTCGCGGTAGTCGTACAGGTGGCCGACGCCGGCGTAGGTGACGTCGAAGGCGCCGTCCGACAGCTGCGAGAACTCGAGCGCGCGGGTCAGCAGCGCGAACATCTCCTCGCTGACCCGCACCGGCGCCGCGGCGGCGTCGCGGTTGATGCGCGACAGCTCGGAGTCCGGCTTGAACGGGCTCATCGCCAGGTCGATGCGGTGCATCTCGTCCATCACCGCGTCGATCGCCGCCTCGCCGGCAGCGCGGTCGGTGCCCCACAGCTCGACACTGATGGCGGTGCCCATGATGGCTTCGTCCCGGCGCATCCAGCGGCCGGCAGCGGCCGGCGCGACGAGGCCGCGCGCGAAGCCGACAGCCCGATGGGTGGCCTTGGATATGCCGAACATGGCGGTGGGAATCCCCCGGGGGTGGTTGCTCTGCCCGGTGACGCTTGGTCACCGGATCCTTGGGGTTCGCTTACGCAGGTCACGTGCCGGGCTGGTTCGTCGCCTTTGTGCGGTTCGGCTTTGAAAAAGCGTCAATCCGCGGCAGCGCGCTGGATCCCGGGATACGGCCGCGGACATGCGGGTGACCGTTTT
>DATKCI010000317.1:0-6897 GCA_035513255.1 Piscinibacter sp.
TCTCGGCGATCACAGGCCGCCCGCCGGACCGTTTTGCCACGTGCAGGGCCAAATCGTATTGAGGCCCTTTGCTTTGGTGACTTTCATTTGGGCCAGCAAATGAAAGTTACCCGGCTGCCGGGCCGGGACCCGGCTTGCAACGCGAACAAATCAACCTGCTAGTAAGCACTCCGTGGACCCCGGCTTTCGCCGGGGTGACGGCGAGGGGTGACGGTGCGGGGTGACGGTGCGGGGTGACGGTGCGGAGGTGATGGTGCGGAGGTGATGGCGCGGGGATGACGCGCCGGGATGACGGGCTACTGCGGGCTGACGGCAGGTCAGCGCATGTAGGCTGACATCCGGGCCATGGAACGCAGCGTGCGTCAGCTGCCCACCAAGCCGTTTCGGATCGCGTACACCGTGAGTTCGGAGTTGTTCGCGAGCCCGAGCTTCTCCAGCACCCGCGCCCGATAGACGCTGACCGTCTTCGGGCTCAACGTCAGCTCCTCGGCGATGTCCGACAGCCGCTTGCCCGACGCGATCATCACGAGCGTCTGCAGCTCGCGATCCGACAGCTTCTCGTGCGCCATCTCGTTGACCGGCGTGGTCAGGCTTTCGACCAGCATCTGCGCGATCTCCGGCGTGACGTACTTCCGGCCTTGCGCCACCGTGCGCACGGCCGCGACGATCAGCGCCGGGTCGCCGCCCTTGTTGACATAGCCGAACGCACCGGCACGCAGCGCACGAATCGCGTACTGGTCCTCCGGGTACATCGAGACGACCAGCACGCGGACGGTCGTTCCCTCGTCCTTCAGGACGTGCAGCACGTCCAGGCCGCTTCGGCCGGGCAGGTTGATGTCCAGCACCAGCACGTCGCACGCGGTGCCGCGCAGCAGCGTGCGCAACTCGCCGTAGTCGCCGGCTTCGCCGACCACCTCGATGTCGGGCGCGTCGGACAGCGTGTCGCGGATACCGCGGCGTATCAGCGCGTGGTCGTCGCAGAGGATCACTTTGATCATAGGTCTCCCCAGCCTGTTGGATCCTCGGCCTCGGCGAGCGGCGGCGGCGGCTCGGGCGGGGCCTCGGGGGCGTCGTGCAAGGGTACCGACAGGATCAGCGTCGTGCCACCCGGGCCGCTGCTGAGGTCGACCCAGCCGCCGACCGTGCCCGCGCGTTCGTGCAGGCCGCGGATGCCGAACGAGCGCGCCTTGGCCAGGTCGTCCTGACTCAGGCCGCGCCCGTTGTCGCTGACCTCCAGCGACAGCACGCCGCCGGCCAGCGCCAGGTCGATCTCGACCCGCGACGCCTGAGCGTGCTTCGTGATGTTGGTCAACGCCTCCTGCGCGGTGCGGTAGGCCACCAGCGGCACGCCGGCCGGCAGATGGTGCAATTGCGCGAGCGCGGCTTGCGGCGTACGCAGCGCGCAGGCGACACCGGTGCGGCGCTCGAAGCGCGCCGCCATCCATTGCAGCGCCGCCACCAGGCCCTGCTCGAGGATCGCGGGGCGCAGGTTGTGCATGATGCGCTGGCTGGCCTCGATCGCGAGCGACACCGTTTCGAGCGCGCCGCTGGCGCGGGCCACGACCTCGGGCGTGCCGGCATGGCGTGCGATCCACGCGAGATCGAACTTCAGCGCGGTCAGCGAACCGCCCACGTCGTCATGGATTTCGCGCGCGATGGCCGCCCGTTCCATCTCGACGCTCGTCTGCAGGTGCTGGGCCAGCTCGTGCAGGCGCTGCTTGGACGCGCCGAGCTCCCTGTCGGCACGCTCGCGGGCGCGGCGCGTCTCGGCCGCTTCGATCGCATGCAGCAAGGCCGGCTCCAGCCGTGCCAGGTTGTTCTTCAGCAGGTAGTCGCTCGCGCCGTTGCGCATCGCCTCGACCGCGGTGTCTTCGCCGATTTCGCCGGAGACGATCACGAAGGGCACGTCGCGGCCATGGGCTTTCAGCAGGTCCAGCGCGACCAGCCCGGAAAAGCCGGGCAGGTTGTAGTCGGAAACGATGACGTCCCAAGGCTGATCCAGCGCACGCAGGTAGTCGGCCTCCGAATCGACCCGCAGGGCCGCCAACACCATGCCGTTGCGCCGCAAATGCGCCAGAGTCAGCTCGTGGTCGAGCTCCGAATCCTCCAGGTGCAGCAGACGCAAGGGGCGTTCGGCCGTGAAAAACGTCATGGGTGGAGTATGCCGTCCTGCGGACGGCATACTCCCTGGCCGTCCTTTGGACGGCCAGGTCTTTTTGGACCGCTCCCCCAGCCCCCTCCAAAGGGGGCTCCAGCTCGTTCGAGTGCTCCCTCCAGCCTCCCTCCGAGAGGGAGGCTCCAGTTTGTCTGGACGAACCGACCTGGCGGCCGGCGCCTCGCATGGCGAGTAGCGTGTTCATCGCTCTGGACGTTGCGTGCAGCCAGCCGGCCGGCTGGGCGGCTCGTCGTGCACGCTGGGAACCCCCTCGCCCGCGAGGGGGCAGGGGGAGCCGTCAAACATGCTGGAGCCCCCTCTCGGAGGGGGCTGGGGGAGCGGTGCGATAGGTCATGCCGGCCGAAGGCCGGCCTCAACGCCACATCGAAGGCACCGCCCTCCGCCCCGAAATACGTGGTCTTTCACCGCGTCATTCCCCTAATGTCCCGCCGCCCCGTGCCGAAAATCCCTCGTATGCGCGATGAACCGCGCCCGCCGGGAGCGCGCTTGCCGGCGCTGAACAACGCAAAGCCTTTCGCGGAGCCGAAGCCGATGAATGAAGCCACCGAGCAGACCGTGGGGAGCCCGCTGCCCCTGCTGGCGGCCGCCGATCTGCAGGACCACCTGATGACGGCGACAAACGACCTCGACCGGCTGCAAACGCTGCTCGCCGATGCCTGCGACGTGCTGGCCAGGAGCTTCTACGGGGCATCCGAGGAGTTGCAGGCGCTGATGCAGGAGCCGGCGGCCGACGGCAGCCCCGTCGATGCCTATCCGCGGCTGATGCAGCAGCTCGGCGGCGCGGTGACCGCGCTGCAGTTCCAGGACATGGCTTCGCAGCTGATCAACCACACGAACCGCCGCCTGCGCAGCTGTGCCGACCAGATCGCGCGGGTGGCGATGGGCGACGACGAGGACGGCGACACCGTCGTCGAAGCGCCGCCGCTGCGACCGAATCCCGTGACCCAGGACGAGATGGACGCCGGGTCCATCGAACTGTTCTAGGGCCAGCCGAAAACCCGCCCTTCCGACCGACAACACCGAGACCTTCGGAGAACGATATGCACTCAATCCTCGCCGTGGACGACTCCGCTTCCATGCGCCAGATGGTGACCTTCACGCTCAAGAGCGCGGGCTACAACGTGGTCGAGGCGGTCGACGGGCAGGACGCTTGGGAGAAGGCCGGCAGCCGCGACTTCGATCTGATCCTGACCGACCAGAACATGCCACGCATGGACGGCATCAGCCTGACCAAGAAGCTGCGGGACAACCCGAAGTTCAAGGCCACGCCGATCCTGATCCTGACGACGGAGTCCAGTGACCAGATGAAGCAGGCGGGCCGCAGCGCCGGCGCCACCGGCTGGCTGGTCAAGCCGTTCGATCCGGCCAAGCTCCTCGAAGTCATCAAGAAGGTGGTTCGCTGAACCTGCGCACCCCCTCACCAGAAAAGACACGGAGCAAGCCATGGGCGAGATGAATTCGGAAGGCGCAAGCCTCAACGCCGGGATCGACCTGAGCCAGTTCTACCAGGTCTTCTTCGAAGAAGCCGGGGAGAACCTGGACAACCTGGAGCAGCAGCTGCTCGACATCGACATCGAGGCGGCCGACGACGAGGAGCTGAACTCGATCTTCCGCTGCGCACACTCGGTGAAGGGTGGTGCAGCGACCTTCGGCTTTGCCGACGTGGCCGAGCTCACGCACCAGATGGAAACGCTGCTGGACAAGCTGCGCCGCCACGAGCTCGCGCCCAACGCGGCGATGGTCGACGTGCTCCTGCAGGCCGGCGACGCGCTGCGCGCGCAGCTCGCCCGCCACCAGGGCCGCGGCGGGCCGGAGATCGACACCACCGAGCTGCTGTTCAACATCCGCGCGATGGCAGCCGGCGAAACGCCGCCGACCTTGCACGCGACGGCGCCGGCCGTCCAGGCCGCGGCGCCTGCGTCGCTGCTGGCCGAACCGGCCGTTGAGCCGATCGCGCAGCCCGCCGGCCAGACCACACCAGCGCGCCTGCTCGAGGTTCGTGTCGGCCCGCTCGACAACCCGGCGCAGGCCGACAACCTGATCGAGCTGTTTCAGGAGATCGTCGGCCTGGGCACCATCGAACCGATCGACGGCGGCCAGTCCAGCGACGGCATGCGCCGCTTCAAGGTCGTCACGACCAGCACCGACGGCGACCTGCTGGACCTGTTCACCTTTCACGTGGCGCGCGAGCAGGTGCAACTGCTGCCGTTCGGACCGGGCTTCGGCTTCCATGAAGGCAACCCCGGCGTGCCCAGTGCGCACGTCGCGGAGGACCCCGGCTACGGGTTCTTCGACGACGCACCCGGGTCGCCCGGCACAGCGAGCGCCGCGGACGCACCGACGTCGCCGCCGGCAGGCCAGCCGCCCGAGCCGACCGCACGCGCCCGTGCCTCGGCACGGGTCGAAAAAGGCCCTGCGGCCGGCCTCGAATCGACGACGCTGCGCGTCTCGGTCGAGAAGGTCGACCAACTGATCAACCTCGTCGGCGAACTCGTCATCACACAGGCGATGCTGGCGCAAAACAGCAAGCAGATGGACCCGGCGCTGTACCAGCAGATGGCCGCCGGCCTCGCCGACCTCGACCGCAACACCCGCGATCTGCAGGAATCGGTGATGTCGATCCGCATGATCCCGATGTCCATCGTGTTCAACCGCTTCCCGCGCATGCTGCGCGACCTGGCGGCCAAGCTCGGCAAGAAGGTCGAGTTCGTCACGCACGGCGAAGCGACCGAACTCGACAAGGGCCTGGTCGAAAAGATCACCGACCCGTTGACGCACCTCGTGCGCAACTCCTGCGACCACGGCATCGAGTCGCCGGAAGAGCGGCTCGCCAAGGGCAAGCCAGAGCACGGCACGATCTCGCTGTCGGCCTCGCACCAGGGCGGCTCCATCGTCATCGAGGTGCGCGACGACGGCAAGGGCCTGTCGCGCGCGAAGCTGCTCGCGAAGGCCCGCGAGCGCGGCATTGCGGCGCCGGACTCGCTGACCGACACGGAAGTCTGGAACCTGATCTTCGAACCCGGCTTCTCCACCGCCGAGGTCGTGACCGACGTGTCGGGCCGCGGCGTCGGCATGGACGTCGTGAAGAAGAACATCACCGCGCTGGGCGGCACGGTCGAGATCGACTCGGCCGACGGCTACGGCATGCGCGTGTCGGTGCGGCTGCCGCTCACGCTGGCGATCATGGACGGCATGAGCGTGGGCGTCGGCGACGAGGTCTACATCCTGCCGCTGTCGTCGGTGGTCGAGTCGTTCCAGGTCCAGGACCAGACCATCAAGACCATCGGCGGCAACGGCCGCGTGGTGGAGGTGCGCGACGAGTACATGCCGGTCATCGGCCTGGAAGACGTGTTCCAGGTGCCGCGCTTCGACTTCGAGCACGTCGCCGGGATCATGGTCGTCGTCGAAGCGGAAGGCGGCCGCGTGGCGCTGCTCGTCGACGAGCTGCTGGGCCAGCAGCAGGTGGTCGTGAAGAACCTCGAAGCCAACTACCGCAAGGTCAACGACGTGTCGGGCGCCACCATCATGGGCGACGGCCGGGTCGCGTTGATTCTCGACATCGGCACGCTGGTGCGGCGCTCGCGGCATTGAGCGGCGGAGCACCCGGCTGCGCGCACCACAGGTTGCAAGGCCGATCGGAAATTGACAAGGGAGACCCCATGAACCCACTGCTGAGCGCGATGCGCCGCTTGAGCATCCGCACGCGCCTGATCGGCACGCTGGTCGTCATGCTGGCACTGGTGTGCCTGGTGGCCGCCGCCGGCTTGCTGTCGATGCGGGCGCAAAGCGAGACGACCGATCAGTTCATCACCCGCTCGCTGCAGCGATCGCATGCGCTGAGCGAAGTGAACCACCTGGTCGGCGGCATCAACCGCGCCGAAAAGGACATGGTCATCTACTACGACGACCGCATCACGCTGAACAAGCACCGTGACCGGTGGACGGCATCGGTGGACTCGGCGCAGAAGCTGCTCGGCACGATGCGCGCGGACGCCAGCGAAAAGGAAGCTCCGCTGCTCGACGAGGCGCTAACACGCCTGCAGGCGTACGCGAAGTCGACGAAGCACATCGTGCTGCAGGTCGAGGATGGCGCCTACGACAACACGACCACGGCCGACCGGATGCTCGGCAAGGCCAAGGAGCAGATGCGCGTGCTCGAGGACATGCTGATCAAGACCGCCGAGGTGCTCGATGCGGACGCCATCGAGGCACGGGCCACCCGCGAGGCGGGCGCGCGCCGCGCCACGCTCGTCAACCTCGGCGTGCTGGCGTTCGCGGCGATGCTGATCGTGCCCTTCACGTGGCTGAACATCCGCAGCATCTGCGACCCGCTGGACACGGCGCGCTGCCTGGCCGCGGCCATCGCCGCCGGCGACCTCACGCAGCGCGTGGACGTCGAGGGTCGTGACGAAACCGCGTCGATGATGGAAGCGCTGCGCGCGATGCAGACCTCGCTGCAGACGATGGTCGGCCAGGTGCGCAGCTCCACCGACAGCATCTCGACCGCGTCGACCGAGATCGCCTCGGGCAACCAGGACCTGAGCGCACGCACAGAACAGGCGGCCGCCAACCTGCAGCAGGCCGCCTCGTCGATGGAGCAGCTGACCGGCACCGTCAAGCAAAGCGCCGATTCGGCCCGCCAGGCCGACCAGCTCGCACTGTCGGCGGCCGAGGTCGCCGCCCGGGGCGGCAAGGTCGTCTCGCAGGTCGTCACGACGATG
>DATKCI010000318.1:0-9934 GCA_035513255.1 Piscinibacter sp.
TCTCGGCGATCACAGGCCGCCCGCCGGACCGTTTTGCCACGTGCAGGGCCAAATCGTATTGAGGCCCTTTGCTTTGGTGACTTTCATTTGGGCCAGCAAATGAAAGTTACCCGGCTGCCGGGCCGGGACCCGGCTTGCAACACGAACAAATCAACCTGCTCGGAAGCAACCCAGCAGGAGGCACTCCACCAGTGGACCCCGGCTTTCGCCGGGGTGACGGGCTACTGCGGGGTGACGGGCTACTGCGGGGTGACGGGCTACTGCGGGGTGACGGCGCGGGGGTGACGGCGCGAGGGTGACGGCGCGAGGGTGACGGCGTCCGGGGGTAACGGCGTCCGGGGGTAACGACGTGCTCGATGACCGGCATCTCAGATCGACAACGGATCGACGTCGACCGCCCAGCGCAGGATGCGCTGCTCGGCGCCTTTGCGGTCGTTGCGCAACCCGTGCAGCGACGGCAGCCACAGTGCCAAGAAACGTTGCAGCGCCACGCGCGACGGCGATTCGACCAGCATCTGCATGCGCTCGACGTCGGCCACGCGCGCGATGTGCAGCGGCACCGGCGGATAGACGGTCACCGCCTCCGCCCCCGGCAGCGTCGCTGCCAACTCGGCGGCGGCCTGCAGGAACGCACGCGCCGCCTCCGGCGTGCGTGCATCGGCCCGCATCATCGCCAGATGCGAGTACGGCGGCAGCCCGGCCATCTCGCGTTCCTTCAGCTGGCTGGCCGCGAACGCCTCGAAGTCGTGCCGGCGCAGCGCCCCGTACAGCGCATGCTGCGGGTGCCAGGTCTGCACCCACATCTCGCTGCGCGCCGCGTGTTCGGCATCGCGCCCCGCGCGGCCCGCCGCCTGCATCAGCAGCGCGAACAGCCGCTCGGGCGCGCGGAAGTCGCTGCTGAACAGCGCACTGTCCGGGTTGACCGCGGCCACCAGCGTGATGCGGCGGAAGTCGTGCCCCTTGGTGACCATCTGCGTGCCGACCAGCACGTCGACGTCGCCGGCATGCACGGCCCCGAGCTGCGCTTCGAGCGAGCCTTTCAGCCGCGTCGAGTCGGCGTCGATGCGCGCAATGCGGGCCGGCTGGCCGTTCGCGTCCTGCAGCACGGCGCCGAGCTGCTCTTCCAGCCGCTCGGTGCCGCGGCCAATCGGCGCGATGTCGAGGTTGCCGCAGTCCGGGCAGGCCCGCGGCACCCGTTCAGTGAAGCCGCAGTGGTGGCAGCGCAGCGTGCGGTCGAGCTTGTGAAAGACGCGCCAGGCGCTGCAGTGGGCGCAGCTGCTCTTCCAGCCGCAGTCGCCGCAATGCAGCACCGGCGCGTAGCCGCGGCGGTTGAGGAAGACGAGGCTTTGCTCGCCGCGGGCGATGCGCTGCTGCAAGGCGTCCACCAGCGGCGGTGACAGCGTGGTCGTCACGCCGCGGCTCTTCGGCAGCATGTTCATGTCGACCAGACGCACGGCCGGCAGCACGCCGCCGCCGATGCGCGACGGCAGGCCCAGGCGCCGGTAACGCCCGCTGTTCGCGTGCTGCCAGCTCTCCAGCGACGGCGTGGCGGAGCCCAGAAGCACCGGCACGCCCTCGCGCTTGCCGCGGTAGACCGCCAGATCGCGCGCCGAATAACGCGCGCCTTCCTGCTGCTTGTACGACGGATCGTGTTCCTCGTCGACGACGATCAGGCCCAGCCGCGGCATCGACGCGAACACCGCCAGCCGCGTGCCCAGCACCAGATCGGCCCGCCCCAGGTGCGCGGCGAGCCAGTGGCGCAGCCGCTGGGCGGGAGTCAGCGCGCTGTGCTGCGACACGATGGTCCGGCCGGCGAAACGCTCGGCGAAACGCGCCTCGAGCTGCGGCGTCAAGTTGATCTCGGGCACCAGCACCAGCGCCTGCCGGCCGGCGGCGAGCGCCTGCTCGGCGGCCCGCAGGTAGACCTCGGTCTTGCCGCTGCCGGTCACGCCGTGCAGCAGCACGGTCGGCGCCCCGCCTTCGGCGGTCCACCGCGCCAGCGCGTCGAGCGCGGCGGCCTGGTCGGCGCTCAGCGCCGGCCGGGCCGGTGCCGTCGAGGCGCCCGCTTCGGCCGCCAGGCGTTTTTCCAGCTTGGCGATCCGGTTGGCGAGCTGCGCGTCGTCGAGTTTGCGCAGCTCGGGCGGCAGCACCGCCAGCGCGACCTCGCCGACGCCGCGCTGGTAATACGTGGCGGCAAACTCGACGAGTTCGCACCAGGCCGGGCCGAGCGGCGGCAAGGCTTGAAGTGCCGCGGTGACGGCACGCAGTTCGGCCAATGGCGCATCGGCTGGCGGTCCCGGCCAGACGATGCCGGCAACGTCGCGGCGCCCCAGAGGCACCCGCACCAGCGTTCCACTTTGGAGTGGCTGCTCACTCGAATAGTCGAGCGGCTGCCCGAGGCCGCTGTGCTGCGGCGTCTCCACAGCGACTCGGAGTCGTGTCGACACAGTCTCTTGAGGCGGTGAAAAACTTACGGGCAAAAACTACATGTCACGCGAGGAATGTCCCATAAGTTGTTGATTCTCATCATGTTTCAATTCTGTCCACTCAGTTTGTGGATAACTTTGTGGGCAACCTGCCCAAAGCGGCGCTAAATCCTTGATTCGTCGGTCCAGAAGCTTCGCTGCCCGCTTTCGCAGCACCGAAGCACCTTCAATGAAATCAACGACTTACAGCGGCTTGGTAGAAACGGTATGTTGCAATGCAGCACAGATGGTCCACGGAATGCCCGAACCCGAGTTTGGGGATAAGTCAAGCCCTGAGCATGCACTCACCGAAAAAATTCACGTCCTGGTCCATCGACGTCGCCCCACAGCCGCTACACCACGGCGCGCAACCGCCGCGAATGGCTGTGTACCGTGTCGACGAGCACCGAGACGTTCTCGGGCGGCGTGTGCTGGCTGATCCCGTGGCCGAGATTGAAGACATGCCCGCTCGCGCCGCCGGAACCGGGGCGCCCGAAGCTGTCCAGCGTTCGAATCACCTCCGCCTCGATCTCGCGCGGTCCGGCGAACAGCACGTTCGGGTCGAGGTTGCCCTGCAGCGCGACGCGGTCGCCGACGCGCCGGCGCGCCGCGCCGAGATTCATCGTCCAGTCCAGGCCGAGCACGTCGGCGCCGATGACGGCCAGTTCCTCCAACCAGGGACCGCCGCCTTTCGTGAAGGCGATGCGCGGAATGCGCTGCCCGGCGTGCTCGGTCTTCACCTGCTGCAGCACGCGCTGCGTGTAGGCGAGGCTGAAGGCCTGGAACGCGCCGTCGGCCAGCACGCCGCCCCAGCTGTCGAAGACCATCACGGCCTGGGCGCCGGCCTCGATCTGCGCGTTCAGGTAGGCGGCCACCGCGTCGGCATTGACCGCGAGGATGCGGTGCATCAGGTCGGGCCGGGCGTACAGCATCGTCTTGACGAGCCGGTAGTCGTCGGAGCCGGCGCCTTCGACCATGTAGCAGGCGAGCGTCCACGGGCTGCCGGCAAAGCCGATCAGCGGCACGCGGCCGTTCAACGCGCGGCGGATCGACGCGACGGCGTCGAACACGTAGCGCAGCTTGTCCATGTCGGGCACCGCCAGCTTGGCGACCGCCGCTTCGTCGCGCACCGGCGACGCGAAACGCGGCCCTTCGCCGAGTGCGAAGTCGAGGCCGAGGCCCATCGCGTCGGGCACGGTCAGGATGTCGGAGAACAGGATCGCCGCGTCGAGCGCATAACGCGCGAGCGGCTGCAGCGTGACCTCGGTGGCGTAGTCGGGATTCGTCGCCAGGCCCATGAAGCTGCCGGCGCGCGCGCGTGTGGCGCGGTATTCCGGCAGGTAGCGCCCAGCCTGGCGCATCAGCCACACCGGCGTGTGGTCGGTCGGCTGGCGCAGGCAGGCCCGCAGGAAGGTGTCGTTCTGAAGGGGCGCAAACATCGCGGGATTATCGCGCCCGATAATCGCCGCTCCACCCGGAGGCCCCCATGCTCGCGAACGACATCCTGCACACGATCGGCAACACACCGCACATCCGCATCAACCGCCTGTTCGGGACCACGCACACCGTCTACATCAAGAGCGAGCGCAGCAACCCGGGCGGCTCGATCAAGGACCGCATCGCGCTGTCGATGATCGAGGCGGCCGAAGCCGCCGGCCTGCTCAAGCCCGGCTCGACGATCGTGGAGCCGACCTCCGGCAACACCGGCGTGGGCCTCGCGATGGTGGCCGCGGTCAAGGGTTATCCGCTGGTGCTCGTGATGCCCGACAGCATGAGCGTGGAGCGCCGCCGGCTGATGCTCGCCTACGGCGCGCGCTTCGAGCTGACGCCGCGCGAGAAGGGCATGAAAGGCGCGATCGCCCGCGCCGCCGAGATCGTCGCGACGACGCCCGGCGCGTGGATGCCGCAGCAGTTCGACAACCCGGCCAACATCGACGTGCATGTGCGCACGACGGCCGAGGAGATTGCCGCCGACTTCCCGAGCGGCGTCGACGCCTTGATCACCGGCGTGGGCACCGGCGGCCACATCACCGGCTGCGCACAGCTGCTCAAGCCGCTGTGGCCGAAGCTGAAGGTGTTCGCGGTCGAGCCGACGGCGTCGCCGGTGATCAGCGGCGGACAGCCCAGCCCGCACCCGATCCAGGGCATAGGCGCTGGGTTCATCCCGAAGAACCTGCACACCGACCTGCTCGACGGCGTGATCCAGGTCGAGGCCGAAGCGGCCCGCGAGATGGCGCGCCGCGCAGCGCGCGAAGAAGGCATGCTGGTCGGCATTTCTTCGGGCGCGACGCTGGCGGCGATCGCGCAGAAGCTGCCGGACCTGCCGGCCGGCGCGACGGTGCTGGGCTTCAACTACGACACCGGCGAGCGCTATCTGTCGATCGAAGGGTTCCTGCCATCGGAGTGACCATGGGGGACTCGACGAGCGCGGCGCCGGGCCACCCCGAGCCAAGCGAGGTCCCCTCGGGGGACCGGCCGCGGTACCCCGCGGACGAGGGGCTGTCATGAAACCGCGCATCCTGATCGTCGAAGACGAACCCGGCATCGCCGATACGCTGCAGTACGCGCTGCGCACCGACGGCTTCGATCCGGTGTGGTGCGCCACCGGCGAGGAGGCGCTGTCGCGCTTCGCCGCGCAGACGCCGGCGCTGGTGATCCTCGACGTCGGTCTGCCCGACATCAACGGCTTCGAGCTGTTCAAGCGGCTGCACGAGATCGCCGACGTGCCGGTGGTATTTCTGACCGCGCGCAACGACGAGATCGATCGAGTCGTCGGGCTCGAGCTCGGTGCCGACGACTACGTGCCGAAGCCGTTTTCTCCGCGCGAGCTGGTCGCGCGGGTGCGATCGGTGCTGCGTCGCACCGCGAAGCCGGCCCCGGGCACGGTCGCCGCGCCATCGGCCACGCCGATCCAGGTCGACGACGGGCGCCGACAGATCCGCTTCTACGGCCGGCCGCTCGAACTGTCGCGCTATGAATACGGGCTGCTGAAGACGCTCGCATCGCGCCCCGGCCACGTGTTCAGCCGCGACACGCTGCTCGAACGGGTGTGGGACGACCCCGGCGAGAGCCTGGACCGCACGGTGGATGCGCATGTGAAGACCTTGCGCGCAAAGATGAAACTGGTGGCTCCGGAGCTGGATCCGATCCGCACGCATCGGGGCACGGGTTACGCGCTCGCCGAGGACCTGCCGCCGGCCTTGCCGGTATGACGCGCCTCTCTTGAGGAACAAGACCTGTCGCGAGCCAGAATCCGTTCGGGCTGAGCCTGTATTTCCGACCGTCCTGAGCCTGTCGAAGGAAGCCCCTGCTCGCTGTCCGCGAACGCCGGGTCCGCTGGGTCCGCCGGGAGCGTGGGATGCTCATCCCTGCAGTAGCCCCGTCACCCCGGCGAAAGCCGGGGTGACGACGCGGGGTGACGGCGCGATGCCTGCTATGGTCGCGCCCGTGACGAAGCGCAACCGCATCTTCATCGGCATCCTGCTCGCCTACGCGTTCGGCGTGGGCCTGCTGATGTACCGGCTGCTCGGCGACATCGACCCGCGCTACCGCGAGTCGGCGGAGGAGTCGCTGGTCGAGACGGCGCACCTGATGGCCGCGGCCGTCGAAGCGGCGTCGCAGGACGGCGTGCTGCGCGTCGACGGGCTGCGGCCGGTGTTCCAGTCGCTCTATGCGCGGCGCTTCAAGGCGACGATCTTCGGCTTCGAGAAGACCCGCGTCGAGCTGCGCATCCTCGTCGTCGACCGCGCCGGCCGCGTGGTGTTCGACTCGCTGGGCCGCCAGGAGGGCGCCGACTATTCGCAGTGGCGCGACGTGCGCAAGGCGCTGACCGGCGTCTACGGCGCGCGCACGAGTCCCGACATCGAAGGCGACCCGAAAACCTCGGTGATGTACGTCGCGGCGCCGATCCGCGTCGGCAACGAGATCGTCGGGGCCGTCAGCGCCGCCAAGCCGGTGCAGAGCTTCGGGCAGTTCGTCGCGAAGGCGCGGCAGCAGACGCTGCTGGTCGGCGTGACCTCGGTGATCGCGGTGCTGCTGCTGGCGCTCATCGTCTCGGTGTGGCTGGTGCGCCCGGTCGGCGTGATCGTCGACTACGTCGCCTACGTGCGGGCGCAGCGTTCGTTCAACGTCGCGCGGCTCGCGCGGCGCGCCGTCGTCTCGATCCGCACCGCTTACGACGACATGCGCGACGCGCTGGCCGGCCGCAACTACGTCGCCGACTACGTGCAGACGCTGACGCACGAGGTGAAGAGTCCGCTGTCGGCCATCCGCGGCGCGGCCGAGCTGCTGCAGGAGCCGATGCCGCACGCCGACCGCGCCCGCTTCATCGCCAACATCATGCGCGAGACGCAGCGGGTGCAGGAGCTCGTCGACCGCATGATGGAGCTGACGACGCTCGAGTCGCGGCGCAGCCTGGCCGCGACCGCGCCGGTGGCGATGCGGCCCCTGATCGACGAGCTCGCGGCAAGCGCCGAGGCGGCCGGCGCGGCGCGCGGCGTGCGGGTCGAGGTGATGCCGGGCGACGACGCCCTCGTCGAAGGCGACGCCTTCCTGCTGCGCCGTGCGATCGCCAACCTGCTCGACAACGCGCTCGAGTTTTCGCCGCAAGGCGGCATGGTGACGGTCGCGCTGGTGCCAGAACGCCGCACGGTCGACGTGAAGGTGCGCGACCGCGGGCCCGGCATTCCCGAGTACGCCGGCGACAAGGTGTTCGAGAAGTTCTATTCGCTCGCGCGCCCGCATTCGCGCAAGAAGAGCACCGGCCTCGGGCTGCCGTTCGTCAAGGAAGCTGCCCAGCTGCACGGCGGTCGCGTGACCCTCGTGAACGCCGCCGACGGCGGCGCGCTGGCCACGCTGTCGCTGCCGCGCATGGAGTCACCGGCCGGCTGAGCGCGCGGCCCCACCGTCCCTTCACACGTTCTTCACACAGCGCGCACGCGCTTCCTACGCGCTTCGCATGCGGATTCCATCCTGCGTGTCACGCCGCTCCCGGCGCGACCTCGGAGACCTGCATGCCCCTGTTCCGCCACCCCGTTCGGCCGCTGACCGAGACCGGCCGCGTGCTGCTGTGCGTCGCGTTGTCGCTGCTCGCCGCGCTGATGCTGATGCTGAGCCCGCCGGCGCACGCCGACGATTCGGAAGCGACGAAGGCCGAGAGCCCGTACTTCTTCGTCCACAGCGACGACCCCGGCACCGACCGGCTGCCGCTGAAATCGACGACGGTGGACGTGCGCATCGCCGGCGTGATCGCCGACGTGACCGTGACCCAGCACTACCGCAACGAAGGCCAGCGCGCGATCGAGGCGCGCTACGTGTTCCCGGGCTCGACGCGCGCGGCGGTGCACGCGATGACCGTGCGCCTCGGCGACCGGCTGCTGACCGCGAAGATCAAGGAAAAGCAGGCCGCGCGCATCGAGTACGACACGGCGAAGAAGGAAGGCAAGACCAGCGCGCTGCTCGAGCAGCACCGCCCCAACGTGTTCCAGATGAACGTCGCCAACATCCTGCCCGGCGACGAGGTCGCGGTGGAGCTGCGCTACACCGAGTTGCTGACGCCGCACGAAGCGCAGTACGGCTTCGTGTTCCCGACGGTGGTCGGCCCGCGCTACAACAGCCCGCGCGGCGAGGCGGCGGCGCAGAAATGGGTCGCGACGCCGTACCTGCCGGGCGGCACGCCGTCGCCGGCGGCCTTCGATCTGAAGGTCACGCTGGACGCACCGGTTGCGCTGAAGGAGATCACGTCGCCGTCGCACGACATCGGCGTGAGCGGCGCCGGCACGCCGCAGGCAAGCGTGAGCCTGCTGCGCGGCGACGAGCGGCCGCTGGACAACCGCGACTTCATCCTGAACTACCGGCTCGCCGGCGACCGCATCGAGTCGGGCCTGATGCTGTACCGCGGCGAAGAGGAGAACTTCTTCCTCGCGCTGGTCGAGCCGCCGAAGGCGGTGCCAGCGCGGCAGATCAACCCGCGCGACTACATCTTCGTCGTCGACATCTCCGGCTCGATGCACGGCTATCCGCTGGAGACCGCCAAGGCGCTGCTGCAGGAGCTGATCGGCGGCCTGCGC
Source organism: Piscinibacter sp. (assembly GCA_035513255.1). Classification (GTDB taxonomy): domain Bacteria; phylum Pseudomonadota; class Gammaproteobacteria; order Burkholderiales; family Burkholderiaceae_C; genus Albitalea. The sequence continues at coordinate 8,534 of DATKCI010000318.1, forward strand.
CCTAGCGACACCTTCAACGTGATGCTGTTCGCCGGCAGCAGCCGCATGCTGTCGCCCGCGTCGGTGCCGGCCACGCGCGCCAACATCGACCGGGCGCTACGCACGATCCGCGAAAGCGGAGGCGGCGGCAGCACCGAGATCGTTCCGGCGCTGCGGCGCATCGTCGCGCTGCCGAAGGCGGCCGACGTGTCGCGCAGCGTGATCGTGGTCACCGACGGCTACGTGACCGTCGAGCGCGAGGTATTCCAGCTGATCGCGCAGAACCTGAACCGGACCAACGTCTTCGCGTTCGGCATCGGCAGCAGCGTGAACCGCCATCTGATCGAAGGCATCGCGCGTGCCGGCCAGGGCGAGGCGTTCGTCGTCACGAAGCCGGACCAGGCGGCGGCGCAGGCCGAGCGCCTGCGCCGGATGATCGACTCGCCGGTGTTGACGCAGGTGAAGGCACGTTTCGAGGGACTCGATGTCTATGACGTCGAACCCGCCCAGCTGCCCGACGTGCTCGGCGGCCGGCCGGTGATGGTCATCGGCAAGTGGCGCGGCGACGCGGGCCTGCCGGCCAGCGGCAAGCTGGTCGTCGAAGGCCGCAGTGCCGAAGGCGCCTACCGCCAGGACGTGGCCGTCGACGGACGCGAGAACCAGACGAGCGGCGCGCTGCGCCACCTTTGGGCACGCCAGCGCATCGCCGAGCTGAGCGACCAGGAAGCGCTGGAGGGCGGCGACGCGCGGAAAACCCGGATCACCGAGCTGGGCCTGCGCTACAGCCTGCTGACGCAGTACACGAGCTTCATTGCGGTCGACCAGCGGGTGCGCAATCCGAACCCGGCGCTTGCGCCCAGCGTGGACCAGCCGTCGCCGCTGCCCGAAGGCGTGAGCCCGCTCGCGATCGGCGCCGAGGTGCCCGGCACGCCGGAGCCGGCCGCCTGGCTCGCGCTGCTGGTGGTGATCGCGATCGTCGCCGCTACCGTCGTTTCGAACCGGCGGCGGAGGTAGGTGATGGAACAGGTCATCGCAACCAGCCGCGCCGGGTGGTGGCAGGCCCGGCTCGAAGCGACGCCGCCGCTGGCCTGGCTCGCGCTTCAGGCGGCCGCCCTGTGGGTGCATTGGCGCTGGGCGGCGGCGCGTGTCGCCGACGGCTCGGACGACCCGCTGGGCGTCGTCGCGCTCGCGGCACTGATCGGCTTTGTCGTGCATTTGGCGCGCGAGCTGCGCGGCAGCCCGCGGCCCGGTCCGCTTGCGCTGGCGCTAGGGCTCAGCGTCGCGGCGACGGCCAGCGTGTTCGCCGCGCCGCCGCTGGCCGGCGCGCTGCTGGCGGCGTTCGCGCTGGCGGCCGGCTTGCGGGCCTTCATGCCGGCGGGCCGCGCGTTCCTGCCGCTGGCAGGTCTCGCGGTGCTCGCCTTG
>DATKCI010000319.1:0-17078 GCA_035513255.1 Piscinibacter sp.
CCCCTTCGTGGCCCTTGGGGTCAAGGAAACTTGGGAGCGGCCCGGCGTTTCCTTGAGAAACGCCGGGCCGAGAGCCGGCGAATGCGTGACCTTTTGGCGGGCCGGTCCATCGGTCTGCGGTATAGTGGTTTCATGTTCGACGTGCTCGTGTACCTGTACGAAAACTACTGGCGACCCGACGCCTGCCCCGACCATGCGCAGCTGACCCGCAAGCTGTCCGCCGTCGGATTCGAGTCGGACGAGATCCAGGAAGCGCTGTCGTGGCTGGACGGCTTGGCCGGCACGGCCGAGTCCTATGTGGGCGAGCAGGGCGAACGCAGCTTGCGCGTGTACTCACAAACCGAGCAGGAACACCTCGGCGAAGCGTCGATCGGGTTCATCAGCTTTCTCGAATCGGCCGGCGTGTTGCCGCCGCCGATGCGCGAAATGGTCATCGACCGCGCCAACGCGATCTCCGGCGGCCCGCTGGATCTCGAAGACCTGAAGATCATCGTGCTGATGGTGTTCTGGAGCCTGGGCGAAGAGCCCGATGCGCTGATCCTCGACGAGCTGTTCGTCGACGAGGAAGACCGGCTGATCCACTAGCCTCACGAGGCTGTCAGTTCAGCAGCCGGCCCGGGTCCACGTCCAGTTTCGCCAGCGCATTGCGGGTCGCACGCACCGTCAGCGATTCGTCTTGCGCCGGCACCAGCAACCCCGCCTGCAGGAACGCTGCCAGCCGGTTCTGCTGGAACAGGATGCCGCGTCCCTGCGGTGACACGAACAGCGTGAGCTGCTTGCGCAGGCCTTGCCAGGCCAGCTGCACCGCCTCGTTGCGATTGCGATAGTCGAGCATGAACCAGCTGCCGACCTGCAGCTCGCGGGCCCACGACAGCATCGCCGGCGTCGGCATCGAGCCGCCCTCGCCGACCACCTCGAGCTCCGAACTCTCGTGGCCGGACAGGTCGAGCACCAACGACTCGTCGATCTCGACGTCCTCGGCGTCGGGCAGCAGCTCTTCCAGCGTCTCCAGGCGGGCCATCAGGTCTTCGAGCCGGTCGTGCGGAATCGCGGCGGCCTTGGCGGTGAACGCCGCCGCCAGCGAGTTGTTCAGGCGCTGGATGTGCTCGTCCTGCTTCGCCGCCGGCACGCCGGCGTCGTGCATGCCGTCGCGCAGCGTCTTCAGCAGCGGCGGCAGGCGGCGGATCACCTCGGCGCGCTCTTCGCGCGACACCTTCGCGCTGGCCGACCAGATCAGGTCGGCGGCGGCGCGCTTCATCGCCTTGGTTTCCTCGCTCTGCAGGTCGTGCTTGACCGCCGTCATCGCGAGCACGTCGGCCCAGACGTGGAACAGGAAGTCGCGCACGCCGTCCTGCACCGGCACTTCGTTGAGCATCTTGCGCAGCTCGATCGTGTACTGGATCGCCAGCGTCTCGCGCTGCTCGACCTGCTGCGCGAGCGACACGCCCTTGCGCGACGCTTCGTTCTCGTTCTTGAAATAGTGCTCGAGGAACTTCTCGAACTCGGTCAGCACCGTCTGGAACACGCGCCGGCCGGTGTCGGGATAGGCCTCGACGACCTGGACAACCCTCTTGATCTCCTTCTCGACGATGTCGCCGGCGTGGCGCATGGTCGCGTCGAAGCCCATCACGCAGGCCCCCATGCGGTCGATCAGTCGGCGTGCCGGGTGGTCGGTCGTCGCGAAGAAATCGGGCTCGCTGACGGCGACCCGCAGCACCGGCATCTGCAGCCGGGCAAACCACACGCGCACCGTCGCCGGAATGCGCTCTTCGGTCAGGATGCTCTGGAACAGCAAGGCAACGATTTCGATCGTTGCGCGCTCGACCGGCGTGCTTGCAGCCTGCTTCAGCGCCTGCTTGCGCTGGTTCAGCTCCTCCAGCAGCATCGGCGTGCTGACATGCACGCCGGCCGGCAGCCGGCCCGGCTGGCTGACTGCCTCGAGTCGCTTGCTGATGCCCTGCTGAGCGTCGCTGATGGCCGCGCGCAGCGCCTGCGACGGCTGGCGGGCCTGCTGGGTACTGGCGAACTCGGGCAGCTGCCGCCCGATCAACCGGTTCAGGCGACCCAGCACCGCCTCGGCATGATCGGCGCCGCGCGCAAGGCCGGCGGCGCGGGTCATCAGCCGCGTTTCATCGTGCACCTCGGCGCGCGGGCGGTCCGCGGCGGCCGGCGGTCCGCCGGACGAAACGAAGCCGGAGCCGGTGCTGGCCGACGTGGGCGACCATGCCGCGTTGCGCGACCGGCGAATGAAAGGCCGCAGGTCGACCTCGGGCAGCACGCGCTGCTGGACCAACCATCGGTTGATCTCGTGGTAGGCCTCTTCGGCGAAGTGGGCGAACTCATCGTGCAGCACCGTTTGCAGCGTGCGCCATGCATCGTGCGTCAGGCCAGCCGTGCGCCACGCGTTGGTCACCGTGCGCGCCAGCACATGCGGGCGCAGCACGTCGTTGGCATCCAGCTCGTCGCGCCCCTCGAGCATCGTCATGCGCGAGCGCATGTCGGTGAACTCCCACGACGCGCGATCCATCATCGCCAACGCGAGGCGCGAGCTCAAGATCTCGCTTTCGATCGTGTCGTTGTCCACGAGGCTCAGGCCCGCACCGGCGCGGCCCGACGGCGACGGCAGGTCGCCGGGCCGGACGGCAGAGAGGATGCCGCCGCCGTGCAGCGCGCCGCGCAGTGCCGCGAGGCTGCCCTGCAGCCACAGGCCGTGCAGTTTCTGGAAGTCCTCGACGACGTCGCGCCGGCGCATGTTGGTGGCCGGATCGGCCACCTGGCTCAGAAGGATGCGGGCTCCATGGTCCACGGCCTGCACGACGCCCGGCAAGCCGTTGAGCAGGCCCTCGACGTAGGATCGCCGCGCCTGCGCAGCCAGTGCCGTCGAGTTGGCGTTGGTCGCCATGGGTGTGGAGTGAGTTCTCGCGGGTGAGGGGACGCCTTGAACTCTACACCACCGCCCCGGCGTTCGGATCGTTCGGGTCGATTTCCTTCGAGCCGCTCTTGACCAGGTCTTCCCGCTTCACGCCCAGCCACATCGCGATGGCGGCGGCGACGAACACCGACGAGTAGATGCCGAACAGGATGCCGATCGTCAGCGCCAGCGCGAAGTAGTGCAAGGTCGGCCCGCCGAAAAGCAGCATCGACAACACCATCATTTGCGTGGAGCCGTGGGTGATGATGGTGCGGCTGATCGTGCTGGTGATCGCGTGGTCGATGACCTGTTGCGTGTTCATCTTTCGGTAGCGGCGGAAGGACTCTCGGATCCGGTCGAAGATGACCACCGATTCGTTGACCGAGTAGCCGAGCACCGCCAACACGGCTGCCAGCACCGACAGCGAAAACTCCCACTGGAAGAAGGCGAAGAAGCCGAGGATGATGATCACGTCGTGCAGGTTCGCCGCGATCGCGGCCACCGAGAACTTCCACTCGAAGCGCAGGGCCAGGTAGATCATGATGCCGACGATCACGAAGGCGAGGGCCATCGCGCCGTCTTCGGCGAGTTCGCGGCCGACCTGCGGGCCGACGAACTCGGTGCGCGACAGCGCCACCGGCTCGGCGGCGCCCGCCCCGCCGGCGGCGGCCGCTTCGCACACCGGCTTGCTGATTTCTTCGCCCTTGTCGGAGATCGATTGCCTGACGGCCACCGTGCCGCCTTCGGCCTTGCACAGCTCGCCGAAAACGAGTCCGGCCACGTCCTCCTGTTTCGTGTCGCCGCGCAGCGGCAGGCGGATCAGCACGTCGCGCGAGCTGCCGAAGTTCTGCACCAGCACCTCACCGAACTCCAGCTTCTCGAGCGTCGAACGCACCTTGCCGAGGTCGGCAGACTGCGCGTACGCGACCTCGACCACGGTCCCGCCGGTGAACTCGATCGACAAGTGAAGCCCGCGCGTGGCGAGGAAGAACACGGCCGCGACAAAGGTGACCAGCGAGATGACGTTGAGCAACAGCGCATGCCGCATGAACGGGATGTCGCGCCGGATCCGGAAGAACTCCATGATGATTCCTTGCCGTTCTCTTGAGGTCAGGCCTTCGCCGAAGCGTCGGGCTCGGGTTTCCAGATTTGCCCGATGGACACGCTCTTGAGCTTCTTCTGCCGCCCGTACCAGAGGTTCACGAGACCGCGCGAGAACACGACTGCCGAGAACATCGAGGTCAGGATGCCCAGGACGTGCACGACGGCAAAGCCGCGCACCGGGCCCGAACCGAACGCGAGCAACGCGATGCCGGCGATCAGGGTCGTGACGTTGGAGTCGAGGATGGTGCCGAACGCGCGCTCATAACCGGCCTGGATCGCCGCCTGCGGCGACGCGCCGCCGCGCAGTTCCTCGCGCACGCGTTCGTTGATCAGCACGTTGGCGTCGATCGCCATGCCGAGCACGAGCGCGATGGCGGCCATGCCCGGCAGCGTCAGCGTGGCCTGCAGCATCGACAGCACTGCCACCAGCAGCAGGAGGTTGAACGAGAGAGCCAACGTGGAGAACACGCCGAACAGTCCGTAGTACAGGCACATGAACGCGGCGATCGCGGCAAAGCCGTACAGCACGCTGTTGAAGCCCTTGTCGATGTTGTCGGCGCCGAGACTCGGCCCGACGGTGCGCTCCTCGATCACCTCCATCGGCGCGGCCAGCGAGCCCGAGCGCAGCAGCAAGGCGGTGTCGTTGGCTTCGGCTGTCGTCATCGTGCCGGAGATCTGCACGCGGCCGCCGCCGATCTCGCTGCGGATCACCGGTGCCGTGACGACCTCGCCTTTGCCCTTCTCGAACAGCAGGATCGCCATGCGCTTGCCGACGTTCTCGCGCGTCACGTCGCGGAAGATGCGGGCGCCCTTGGCGTCCAGCGTGAGGTTGACGACCGGTTCCTGCGTCTGGCTGTCGAAGCCGGCCTGCGCGTCGGTGAGGTTCTCGCCGGTCAGCACGACCTGGCGCTTCACGATCAGCGGGCGGCTGCCACGCTCCACATAGCGCTCCGTGCCGAAGGGCACCGGTCCGGCGCCGCCGGCGGCCGCGGCCGCCTCGGTGCTCTCGTCGACCATGCGCACTTCCAGCGTGGCGGTGCGGCCGATGATGTCCTTGGCCTTGGCCGTGTCCTGTACGCCCGGCAGTTCGACGACCACGCGGTCCAGGCCCTGCTGCTGGATCACCGGTTCGGCCACGCCCAGCTCGTTGACGCGGTTGTGCAAGGTCGTGATGTTCTGCTTCAGCGCCGTTTCCTGCAGCCGGCTCGCGGCCTCGGGTGTCATCACGCCGCGCAGCATCACGTCGCCGCCTTCCGATGCAGCGCTCCACTGCAGGTCGGGCACCTGATCGCTCAGCAGCGACTGTGCCGACGTCGCCGTCTGCGAATCGCGAAAGCGCACTTCGACGTTGTTGCCCTCGCGCGTGACGCCGGCGTGGCGCAGGTTCTTGTCGCGCAGCAGCGTGCGCACGTCGCCGGTCATCGCCTCGGCCTTCTTCGCGAGCGCTTCCTTCATGTCGACCTGCATCAGAAAGTGCACGCCGCCGCGCAGGTCCAGGCCGAGGTACATCGGCTTCGGTTCGACCCCCATCAGCCGCAGGTACGACAGCCACTTCGGCGTCTGCGACAGCAGGTTCAGCGCGACGATGTAGTTCGGGTCGGCCGGGTCGGGGTTCAGCGCCCGGACCAGCGCTTCCTTCGCCTTCGTCTGCGTGTCGAGGTCGGTGAAGCGCGCCTTCACCGAGTTGCCGTCGAATTGCACGAGATCGGGCTTCAGGCCGGCCTGCACGAGGATCTGCTCGACGCGCGGCCCGAAGCTGCTGTCCACCTTCAGCGTCGCCTTGCCACTGCTGACCTGCACGGCCGGCGCTTCACCGAAGAAATTGGGGGCCGTATAGGTCAGCCCGACCAGCGCCGAAAAGACGAGGATTGCGTAGATCCAGAAGGGGTAGCGGTTCATGACGCCTTTCCTGCGCGAAACGCATCGCGGCGGCCGCGAGCCGAGGCGCCGCGGCCGCGAACGGATGCCGTTCGGTTACTTGAAGGTGCCCTTGGGCAGCACTTGAACGACGGAAGCGCGCTGCACCTGGAGCTCGACGTTCGGAGCGACCTCGACGTGAATCGTGCTCTCGCCCATCTTCGACACCTTGCCCAGCACGCCCCCGGCGATGACGACCTCGTCGCCCTTGGCGAGCGCGTCGATCATCGCCTTGTGTTCCTTCTGGCGCTTCATCTGGGGGCGGATCATCACGAAGTAAAGAACCACGAACATCAACAGGATGGGGAGCATCCCGCCGATGCTGCCGAACATCGAGTCGGCGGCACCTGTCGTGGCGGCCGGTGCGGCTTGTGCAAAAGCTTCGGAAATGAACACTTGGATCGTCCTCTGAGGGCCGCGACACCGCGTCGCCGGCAAAACTTTGGGATTGTAAGGCGGGGTGGTTTCGTCGCCGGTCAAGCCCCCTGCGGCCCGGAGGCTGCGCCAGCTGCCAACGGGGCACCGTGGCGGCCCGCCCCCCCTGTTTGGGGTCGTTCACTGCGGCACTTTCACGCGTATGCTTCGCCCTTGCAGCGGTTTGGGACCACCGAGCCGGTAGTGAGTCCGCCCTTCGCTTGCCACTGCGGAGCAGGTGTGCCCTCGTCGGTCGAGCCGATTCGTCGCAGACAGCGGTGTCTCGTTTCCAGGAGAAGAGTCCAATGCGGATACATACAGTGTTCGATTCTGTCGGGCGAGTTCTTCGTTTCTTGTCGATGCTGACGGCCGCCGCCGTCCTTGCGGCGTGCGCCTTCAACAACCTTCCGGCGGCGCCCGCCTCTGCCGCCACCGACGACTACGAATACCTCATCGGGCCGCTGGACGCCGTCAACATCGTCGTTTGGCGCAATCCGGAACTGTCGGTGTCGGTACCGGTTCGGCCCGACGGCAAGATTTCGACACCACTGGTCGCCGATATCCAGGCGGCTGGCCGCACACCGAAGCAACTGGCCGCGCAGTTGCAAGAAGAGTTCGGCAAGTACATCAATAGTCCCGTCGTCTCGGTGATGGTGACCAACTTCCAGGGCGCGAGCAGCGAAACCATCCGCATCATCGGCGAGGCCACCCGCCCGCAGGCCATTCCCTATCGTCACGGCGTGACGCTGCTGGACGTGATGATTCAGGTGGGCGGGCTGACGGACTTTGCCGATGGCAATGGCGCCGTTCTGGTGCGCGGCAAGGAGGGGGGCAAGCAGTACAGCGTGCGCCTGAAGGATCTGCTGAAGCGCGGAGACATTTCGGCCAACGTCGAGATGCGGCCGGGCGACGTGCTGATCGTCCCGCAGAGCTGGTTTTGACCTTGCGCCATCGTCGTCGCCTTCTTCCTTCGGGAGACAGCCTGGATCGCTCATGAGAGTCCGATGACTATGGAACAGTTGATCCAGCAGGCCCTCGACCTGGGTCGCTCCATGTGGCGCCGACGCTGGTACGGGCTGCTTGTGGCGTGGCTGGTCGGAGTCGCCGGCGCCCTCGCCCTGATGCTGGTTGCAAACCGCTACGAAGCCAGCGCGCGCGTGTACGTCGATACCAAGACCGTCTTGCGCCCGCTGATGCGCGACCTGACGGTCGAACCCGACATGGATCAGACGGTGGGCATGCTGGCTCGTACGCTCATCACTCGGCCCAATGTCGAACTCCTGCTGCGCAAGACGGGGCTCGCCGCCGAGGCCCAGTCGCCGGCGAAGCGCGACCGGATGGTCGAAACGCTGCTGCGCGAGATCAAGGTGGCGGGCGTCGGCCGGGACAACGTCTTCAAATTCACATACAGGGATGTTCATCCGGATCGCGCACGACTGGTCGTACAGCACCTGGTGACCATGTTCCTCGAGTCGGATACGGGGGCCAAACGCCGCGACGCCGAGGCCGCCCGCGGCTTCATCGACGAGCAGATCAAGAGCTACGAACAGCGATTGGCAGATTCCGAGAACCGACTGAAGGAGTTCAAGCTGCGCAATTTGGGCATGGCCGACTCCGGCGGCAAGGATTACTTCGCCCGCATCAGCACGCTGACCGAGGAACTGAGCAAGCTCACGGTGGAGATGCACGCTGCCGAGCAGGCTCGGGACGCCCTCAGACACGCGTTGAGCGGCGAAACCATGTCGCTTCTGCCCGATGTGCTGCCGGCGACAACGACACCGCAGGTTTCCGAGTACAACGCTCGCCTGGACTCGCAGCGCAAACAACTCGACGACCTGCTTCGCCGATTCACCGACCTGCATCCGGATGTGGTCGCCACCCGGCGCCTGATCGAACGGCTCGAAGAAGAGCGGCAGCGAGAGATCGATGCACACCGGCGCGCGCTCGAATCGAATCCGGTACCTGCCACGTCGCAAGCCAGCCCGATGATGCAGCAAGTCAGGCTGGCGCTCGCCGAGGCTGAAGCCAACGTCGCCTCCATCCGCGTGCGTCTGCGCGACACGCAGGCGCGATTGGGCCAGTTGCGTGCATCAGCGAGTCGCGTACCGCAGATCGAGGCGGAGTTGGCTCAGCTCAACCGCGACTACGACGTCGTGCGGCGAACCTACGAAACCATGGTGGCGCGGCGAGAAAAGGCATCACTTTCCGAAGACGTCGACGCCACACGATCGGCGCAGTTCCGCGTGATCGATCCTCCGCGCACGTCACCGCAGCCGGTGTTCCCGAACCGCGTCGCGCTCGCGCCGCTGGTGTTGCTCGCTGCGCTCGCCGCCGGCGTGGCGACGTGTTTTGCGTTTGTGCAACTGCTTCCTACGTTCGACAACTCGCGGGTCTTGCGCAACGCGACGCAAAGACCGGTGCTGGGGAGCGTGTCGATGGTGATGAACGATGACATTCTGCGGCGAGCGCGCCACGGAATGCTCGCCTTCATCACGACGTTCGGAGGGTTCTTCGTCGTCGCGGGCGTCTGGATCGCATGGATTTCCATGCAGGCACGCGGCTAAGGAAACTGGGTGAGCATCATTGAACAGGCCACGCGCCGGCTGGAGGAATTGCGCCGAAGCGGCATCGAATTGCCGCCCCGCACGGAAGCGGCTGCCCCCGGCGCCGAGGCCGGAGAGTCGCTGCCGGCGCGAGCCGTCCGTCGCCTCCAGGAGGCAGGCGCCGCGACACCCGGGACGGCACGCGAGCGGCAGGCCGAGGTGCGGGAGTTCGCACCGACCGGTCATGGGCCGGCCAGTGCACAGTCCAAGCACACCTGCATCGACCTCGATCGACTCGCCTCCATGGGGTATCTGACGCCCGGAACGCCGCGCGCACAAATCGCAGACGAGTTTCGTGTCATCAAGCGCCCGATGCTGATGAACATACTAGGCAAGTCCGCTGCGCCCGTCGAACGCGCCAACCTGATCATGGTGACCAGTTCTCTCCCGGGCGAAGGAAAGACCTTCGTCGCGATCAATCTTGCCGTCAGCATGGCGATGGAACTGGACAAGACCGTGCTGCTGGTCGATGCCGACGTTTCGCGCCCCTCGGTCTTGACGCGATTGGGACTGACACCGGCGCCCGGCCTTCTCGATGTGCTGGGCGATCCGTCGAAGGACCTGTCCGACGTGCTGCTGCGGACGAACATCGATACGCTCAGCGTGCTTCCCGCTGGCGCACCGAACGGCCGAGCCACCGAACTGCTCGCAAGCGACGGCATGAACCAGCTCATCGAAGAGATGGCCACGCGCTATGCGGACCGCATCCTCATTTTTGATGCTCCTCCGCTGCTGCCGTCGACCGAGTCGCGTGTCCTCGCCACGCACATGGGGCAGATCGTGGTCGTGGTCGAGGCCGATCGCACGCCGCAGAAGGCTGTCGCCCAAGCCATGTCGACCCTCGAGGCATGCCCGGTGGTCCTGCCGCTGCTGAACAAGGCGAACCACTCCGAAGTCGGCTTCTATTATGGCTACTACGGTCCGGTCGAAGGTTAGCCCCGGCATGCCCCGAACCGCCCGCGCACGGCTGCGGGTCGGACGGTGCACCTCATGGATCGCAATCGTGGCCGCGTCTGCCCCCTTGCTGGCCCCTTCCACGGTATGCGCACAAGCCTGGCAGGCCCAAGCCGGCGTCTCTTCGCAACTGGCGTGGAGCAGCGACCCGCAGTTCGGCCTGGGCAACGGGCGTGAAGACCTCATCCTCGACATTCGGCCCTACATCACCATCCATCGCGAGGGCCCGCGCTTTCAGGCGTCCGGCACGGCGGCATTGAATGCCATCACCACCGTCAACGGCACCGAGGAACGCCGTGTGTTGCCGGAGGCAGATCTCAATGCGCGCCTCGAAGCGCTTGAACGCTTCCTGTACGTCGAGGCCGGCCTGCGTGCGCTTCGCATCAGCGAAGACCCATTTGGCGCGCGGCCCGGACCGGCCACCCACTTCAATACGATGACCAGCGTTCAGGCCCGCCTGTCGCCGAGCATCGAGTCGACGATCAGTCCCAACATGCGCTACCGTCTGCGCAGCGACAACACGACCACGCGAGAAACAGGAGCCGACAGCGAGTCGGCCATTCCTCTCGCTGAAGGCTACTTCGGCCGTCACGCCGCGTTTCTCGAGCACGACCCGAAGCCGCTAGGCTGGCGCATCGAGGCCGAACGCTCGGAAACGCGCTACCGAGGCGACACGCAGCAACCGCTGACCCTCGATCTGGCGCGTCTCAGCGTCGACTACGCGGTCGGCGCCAACGTGACAGCCGGAGTCCGCATCGGCCGCGAGCGCACGAGTGTCCTGCCCGATGGTGACCAGGACCGCAACATCGTTGGTGCGCAGGCGAGTTGGCGGCCGTCCGCACGCACGACGCTGTCGGCGTTCCACGAGAAGCGCTTCTTCGGCAGTTCCTGGAACCTCGGATTCGACCATCGCAGGCCGCGGTTCGCCTGGAACATCGTTCTGTCCCGAAGCCTCGCCACGGCGATGCAGGCGCTGTTCGAACTGCCGCCCACCAACAACGTCGAGGCGCTGCTGGACGCGATGTTCATCACCCGCTTTCCCGATCCCGCCGAGCGTGCCCGTGCCGTCGACGACTTCATCGCCAGGCAAGGCCTGCCGACGCAGACGCTGCGTCCGATCGACCTCCACACGCGGCGGCTCAGCCTGGTGACACTGCGAAGCGCGACAGTGGCCATGACCGGCATCCGAAACACGGTTACGCTGACTGCATTCGCGTTGCACACCGAAGATGCCGAGCAGGCCGGATCGCTCGCCACCGGCAGTTCGGTCGGCAACAACAAGCAGCACGGCGCCTCCGCGGCACTGACCCATCGCTTGTCGCCGACGACTGCGTTGACCGTGTCGAGCGAGTGGAGCCGCATTCGCGCAACGAACGCGGCCGACCTGTCGATCCAGCGCTCGGCGACGGTGCGACTCAACAGACAGGCCTCGCCCTGGACAGTCGCCTTCGTCGGCGCCCGCTATCGCGAACTCGACTCGAACGTGGCGGCAGATGGTGAGGAAGGCGTGCTGTTCGTCGGCTTCGACCACAAGTTCTAGCGGTAGGTTTCACGCATGGTGGCACATCTCATGAAAGTCTCCATTCACCTTGCCGGTTGGCCAGCGGGGCCTACGCCCCTGTCGAAAGGCGAGGTCGGCTCATGAACGCTCCGTTGCCCCCGAGGGAGCCGATGAACGCGCTCACCGTCGATGTCGAAGACTACTTTCAGGTTTCGGCACTGGCGCCGCTGATCGACCGCGCGTCCTGGGACCATCGCGAATGCCGGGTCGAGCGCAACGTCGAGCGCCTGCTCGAGCTGTTCGCGCAGCGCGGTGCCCACGCCACGTTCTTCACCCTGGGCTGGATCGCCGAGCGCTACCCACACCTTGTCAAACGCATCGTCGCCGCCGGTCACGAACTCGCGAGTCACGGCTACGACCACCTGCGAGCCAGCGAGCAAACCCCGGAGGAGTTCCTGCAGGACGTGCGCCGGGCCAAGAGCATGCTCGAAGACTTGAGCGGCCAACCCGTGCAGGGCTATCGCGCGCCGAGTTTTTCCATTGGCTACACGAACCCGTGGGCGTTCGACGTGCTGCTGGAGTCGGGCTATCGCTACAGTTCCAGCGTCTACCCGGTGCAGCACGATCACTATGGCATGCCGGATGCGCCCCGCTTCCCGTACGAGCCACGTCCGGGTCTGACCGAGATTCCGGTGACCACCACCCGCGTGTTCGGGCGCAATCTGCCCGCCGGAGGCGGCGGCTACTTCCGGCTCGCGCCCTACCCGGTGAGCCGCTGGGCGCTGCGTCGGGTGAACACGATCGACCAGCGCCCGGCCATCTTCTACTTTCATCCCTGGGAGATCGATCCCGGGCAGCCGCGTGTGCCGGGCACCAGCCTGAAGACGCGCTTTCGCCACTACGTCAACCTCGACAAGACCGAACCGCGGCTCGACCGGCTGCTGCGCGACTTCCGCTGGGGCCGGGTCGACGAGGTCTTCGGACTGCAAGCAGCGTGAACCTCGCCGACCTTCAACCTGCCACCGCGGCGGTACTTGCCGTGCGGCCGTTCCGCACGTCGGACAGCGCACGCTGGGACCGCTTCGTCTTCGCCTGCCCCGAGGCGACCTTCTTCCATCGCATCGGCTGGCGCGAGATCTTCGAAGACGTGTTCCGCCACCGAACGCACTACCTGCTGGCCGAGCGCGGCGAGCACATCGTCGGCGTGCTGCCGCTGGTGCAGCTCAAGAGCTGGCTGTTCGGACACTCGCTGGTGTCGTTGCCGTTTGCCGTCTACGGCGGCGCCGCGGTGACCGACCCCGATGCCAGTCAGGCCCTGCACCACCACGCCGGCGAGCTGGCCCGCGAGCTCGGCGTGGAGCACATGGAGCTGCGCAACGTCGCGCCGGCCGAGCCCGACTGGCCGCGGCAGGATCTCTACGTCACCTTTCGCAAGGCCTTGCTGCCCGAGGCCGAGGCGAACCTGCTTGCCATCCCGCGCAAGCAGCGCGCCATGGTGCGCAAGGGCATCCAGCGCGAGCTGCGCAGCGAGATCGACAGCGGCACCGAGCGCTTCTTCGCGCTCTACGCCGACAACCAGCACCGCCACGGCACGCCTCCGCATTCGAAGCGCTACTTCCAGGCGCTGGCCCGCGTGTTCGGCGACGACTGCGAGTGCCTGACGGTGATGAGCCCGCAGGGCGAGGCCGTCTCCGGCGTGCTGTCGTTCTACTTCCGGGACGAGGTGCTGCCCTACTACGCAGGCGACGTGACGGCAGCGCGCGATCTCGCCGCCAACGACTTCAAGTACTGGGAGCTGATGCGCCGCGCCTGCGAGCGCGGCCTGCGCGTGTTCGACTACGGCCGCTCCAAGCGCGACACGGGTTCCTTCGACTTCAAGAAGAACTGGGGCTTCGAGCCGGCGCCGCTGCACTACGAGTACCAGCTCTTCAGGCGGGACAGCGTGCCGCAGAACAACCCGTCGAACCCGAAATACCAGAAGGCGATAGAGATCTGGCGCAAGCTGCCGCGCGGCATGGTGAACACCATCGGGCCGGTGCTGGCCCGCCACCTCGGGTGATGACGATGGCCTGCTCCTTCACGTCCGGTCGCGCGACGCACGAACACCCCGGGGGGGCGCGTACGGCGCCCTGCATCAACTAGGAACAAGACCGTGTGCGGCATCGTCGGCATCTGGGATTCGCGCGGCACGCGATCGATCGATCGCGGCGTGCTCGTGCGGATGAACGACTCGCAGCACCACCGCGGCCCCGACGAAACCGGCATCCATCTCGTGCCGGGCGTGGGGCTGGGTCACAAGCGCCTGTCCATCATCGACCTGGCCACCGGCCAGCAGCCCCTGTACAACGAGGACCGCTCGGTGGTGGTGGTGTTCAATGGCGAGATCTACAACTACGGCGAGCTGATCCCCGAACTGACGTCGCTCGGCCACGTGTTCCGCACGAGAAGCGACACGGAGGTCATCGTTCATGCGTGGGAGGCCTGGGGCGAAGCCTGTGTCGAGCGCTTTCGCGGCATGTTCGCCTTCGCCCTTTGGGACGAGGGCAAGCAGACGCTGTTCCTCGCCCGCGATCGGCTGGGTGTCAAGCCGCTCTTCTACGCCCAGCTTCCGGACGGCATGTGGCTTTTCGGCTCGGAGCTGAAGGCCCTCCTCTCCCATGGCGGGCTCAAACGCGACATCGATCCAAGGTCCGTCGAAGACTACTTCGCGCTTGGCTACGTCCCCGACCCACGAACGATCTTCACCTCGGCCCACAAGCTGTCGCCCGGCCACACGCTGTGCCTGCGCCGCGGCCAGCCGGCGCCCGAGCCGCGCTGCTACTGGGATGCGCGGTTCACAGGCGACAACCGAATCTCGGCCGAGGACGCGCAGCTCGAGCTCGTCGAACGGCTGAACGAGAGCGTGCGCCTGCGCATGATTTCCGAGGTGCCGCTTGGAGCGTTCCTTTCGGGCGGCGTGGATTCGAGCGCCGTGGTCGCGATGATGGCCGGGCGTTCGACCGGGTCCGTGAACACCTGCTCGATTTCCTTCGACGACCCGGCATTCGACGAAACGCGCTTCGCGCAGCAGGTGGCAGACCGCTACCGCACGCGGCACTTCGTCGACCGGGTGGAGAGCGACGACTTCGACCTCGTCGACACGCTGGCGGCGCTGTACGACGAACCGTATGCCGACAGCTCGGCCATCCCGACCTATCGCGTCTGCCAGCTCGCGCGGCGCCACGTCACCGTCGCGCTGTCGGGCGACGGCGGCGACGAGAGCTTCGCCGGCTACCGGCGCTACCGCCTGCACATGGCCGAGGAGCGCGCGCGCGCCGCGCTGCCCCTGGGCGTGCGCCGCCCACTGTTCGGCACGCTTGGGCGGCTCTACCCGAAAGCCGATTGGGCCCCGCGCTTCCTGCGCGCGAAGACCACCTTCCAGGCGCTGGCACGCGACTCGGTCGAGGCTTATTTCCACAGCATGTCGATCTTCCGCGACGACATGCGCGCGCAGCTGTTCTCGCCGGAGATGCGGCGCCAGCTCGGCGGCTATCGGGCGTCCGAGCTGTTCCATGGCCTCGCGCGGCGTGCCGGCACCGACGATCCGTTGTCGACGATCCAGTACATCGATCTGCACACCTATCTGGTCGGCGATATCAACACCAAGGTCGACCGCGCCAGCATGGCGCACTCACTCGAGGTGCGCGAGCCGTTGATGGATCATCGACTGGTGGAATGGCTGGCGACTCTGCCCCCGGACCTGAAGCTGAGGCAGGGGGAAACAAAGTGGCTGCTCAAGAAGGCCATGGAGCCCCACCTGCCGCACGATGTGATGTACCGGCCGAAGATGGGCTTCGCCGTCCCCCTGGCACGCTGGTTCGCCGGCCCGCTGAAGCAGCGCGTGCGCACGGCGCTGCTGGACGGCGAGCTCGGGCGCACGGGGCTGTTCAACCGAGCCTACCTCGAACAGCTGATGGAGCAGCACAACAGCGGGCGGCGCGACCATAGCGCGCCGCTGTGGTCGCTGCTGATGTTCGAGGCCTTCCTGCGCGTCGGCGACCATACCGGGACGCAGGCATCCCGCCCACCGGCCGCGGCCGGCACGGCAGCCCCGGCAGGCCGCCCGGTGCCCGCTGAACTGGCGCAGGACTAGAGGAGTTCAGCCTGCAATGTGCGGCATACACGGCATCTACCAGCTCGACGGCAGCCCCGCTCCCGTGCAGTGGCTCGATCGCATGGGCGCGGCGACGAAGCACCGCGGCCCGGACGACGCCGGTGTCCATGGCGACGGCCGCTGCGCCATCGGCATGCGGCGCCTGTCCATCATCGACCTCTCCGGCGGACACCAGCCGATTTCCAACC
This sequence comes from Piscinibacter sp., assembly GCA_035513255.1. Classification (GTDB taxonomy): domain Bacteria; phylum Pseudomonadota; class Gammaproteobacteria; order Burkholderiales; family Burkholderiaceae_C; genus Albitalea. The sequence continues at coordinate 15,746 of DATKCI010000319.1, forward strand.
ACGACGGTTCTCTGGTGGTCGTCTGCAACGGCGAGATCTACAACTTCCGCGAGCTGCGGCGCGAGTTGCAGGCGCACGGCCACCGCTTCAAGACCGAGTCGGACAGCGAAGTCGTGCTTCACGGCTATGCGCAATGGGGCGTGCGCTTCGTTAGCCGCCTCAACGGCATGTTCGGCTTCGCGATCTGGGACAAGAAGCGCCAGGCCTTGCTGATCGGGCGCGACCGGCTCGGCATCAAGCCGATCTACTGGCTGAACGACGGAAAACGGGTCGCATTCGCCTCCGAAGCGAAGGCGCTGCTCGAACTGCCCGGGGTCTCGCGCGCGGTCGATCCCACGGCTTTGGCGGCGTACCTGGAGCTAGGCTACGTGCCGTCGCCGCTGTCCATCTTCCGCGGCATCCAGAAGCTGCCGATCGCATCGGTGATGACGGTCTCGCCGACCGGCGTGGGCATCGAGAGCTACTGGGAGCCACCGACCGCGGTGAACTCGCACGTGAGTTCCGCCGAATGGGTGGAGCGCCTGCGCGCGCGGCTCGAAGAAGCGGTGCGCATGCAGATGGTGAGCGACGTGCCCATCGGTGCTTTCCTGTCGGGCGGCATCGATTCGAGCGCCGTGCTCGCGTTCATGGCGCGGCACAGCCAGGCGCCGGTCAAGACCTACTCGATCGGGTTCGATGGCGGCGCGGCGGAGCGCTTCTACAACGAGCTCGACTACGCGCGGCAGATGGCGCAGCAGTTCGGCACCGACCACCACGAGATCCTGGTCAAGCCGGATGTCGTGCGCCTGCTGCCGCGGCTGCTGTGGCACATGGACGAGCCGATCGCCGACAGCGCCTTCCTCACCACCTACCTGGTGTCGGAGTTCGCCCGGCGCGACGTGAAGGTCATTCTCTCGGGAGTGGGGGGCGACGAGCTGTTCGGCGGCTACCGGCGCTACCTCGGCGAGCACTACATGCGCTACGTCAACTGGCTGCCTCAGCCGGCCAAGCGGGGCGCCGCATGGCTGGCCGACCTGCTGCCGAGCGACCGCCATTCGAAGTGGCTGAACTATTCGCGGCTGGCGAAGAACTTTCTCGGCGCCGCCGCATCGCCGTTCACCGAACGGTACCGGGCCTACGTCAGCGTGTTCAGCGAAGACGAGGCGACGCGCCTGATGGCGCGGCCTCCAGCGGACCGGCTGGACGCCATCGCGGCCGGGTTCGAGGCTTCCGGGGGCACCGACCCGCTGGCCCGCATGTTCGCCGTCGATGCGCGCACCCAACTGCCCGACGACCTGCTGATGCTCACCGACAAGATGACGATGGCCGCCTCGCTGGAGTGCCGTGTTCCCCT